>JAILDR010000007.1 GCA_024689285.1 Bacteroidales bacterium
GGGTTCCACATCGTGGAGTTCTGGAACAAATATCATCATGGACCAGCGGCGCCAGAGGAAGATGTAGGCAACTGGAGTGAGGATGATGAGATGTTTTTGTTTATGAAGGTGATGCGATAGGATTTCAAAATAAGAAACACCGCCGCAAGGGTTTTGTGCCTTTGCGGCGGTTTCGTGTTCTCGGATTACAGAAAAAAGCCTACCTTTGCAGTCTAACCTGTTATTACTACCATTATGGGCACTGCCATCGGTTTGTTGATTCCTTTGTTGGGCACCATGCTCGGTGCAGCCTTCGTCTTTTTCATGAAGAAAGACATGTCACTGAAGTTGCAGAAATCGCTGTTGGGTTTCGCATCTGGCGTGATGATAGCCGCTTCTGTTTGGTCGTGTCTCACCCCTATCCTACCCTACATGCTCGCCTTCGCCGCTGGCGCCATGTGCTATGTAGTTGTTGAGGGAATGATTCCCGAGGCCTCATCAGGCGAGCATTCCAACCTCAGCACCATTGGTTTTGCTGTGGGGTTTGGTTTGATGATGGTTTTGGATGTCGTAATGGGGTAATCACTTTTTCATTCCATTCCTAATTAGGCAACGGAGAGGCTCCAATCATAATTATTTTGTACTTTTGCCGCGAAATAAATAAAAACATATCCTATGAACATTAAACTTATCGGAACCCTTATTGGTTTCTCAATCATTGCCTGTCCACTTCTCTATATTTTTGTAGGTCCAGCACTGGATGCATCCCAGCTGGATGTGCTGAAACTTTTGGCCATTATCACCGGCTGCAGCGCTTTGTTCTGCTTCATCGTGGGAGAAGCCACCAACAACAACAGCCAAATGGACAAACTCTGGAGTCTTCTGCCTATTGTCTACACTTGGATCATTGCCGCAAAAGGCGGCATGAGCCCGCGACTTGTGGTAATGGCCTGTCTTGCTACCTTATGGGGCTTGCGCCTCACGTTCAACTTTGCACGCAAGGGAGCCTATAAACTCAAGTTTTGGAAGGGAGAGGAAGACTATCGCTGGAAGGTGCTTCGTGCCAAAAAAGAATTCCAGCCTCATTGGAAGTGGACGGTTTTCAACCTCTTCTTTATCTCCATTTATCAGAACGCCCTGGTGCTGATGACCACCTTCCCGGCTTTGGTGCTGATGAATGTCGATGTTCCTTTCGGCTGGATGGATGCTATTGCTGCCACGCTGATGCTCGGGTTCATCGTATACGAGATTATTGCTGATGAGCAACAATGGGCGTTCCAGACCCAAAAATGGAAGATGCTTCATGAAGGTAAAAAGCTGGAGGATTTACCATCGCCTTACAACAAAGGATTCAACACCAATGGTTTATGGGGCATTAGCCGACATCCCAATTATTTTGCCGAACAGTCCATTTGGTTTTGTTTCTACCTCTTCACCATCGGTGGAGGCATCGGTATCGTCAACTGGAGCATCATCGGGGCCTTACTCCTGATAGTTCTCTTTCTCGGCAGCAGTGCTTTCGCCGAAGAAATCAGTTCGTCGAAATATCCCGAATATGCCGACTACTGCAAGAAAGTCTCGAAGTTCTTTCCGGGCAAACGCTACTGTTGAAACCGTACTTTTTCCATAAGCCCTTCATTGTCGCAAAAACTCCACGCCGAAGTCCTTGCAAACAGTTTGTGCGGCAGTGCGTCCACTTTGGGCCGCTGGAGGAAGGCCTCCTGAATAAGCCGTACGTTGACCCGTGAAATACAAGCCTTTACGATAGCGGACGGGAGCATGGTATAAAGGGCTGAAAGGTGGCCAGTCTGTCATGTAACTTCCTTCGAACGTGCCACAGTAACGCTCGTAGGTAAGGGGTGTGGCCATATCCGTCACTACCACCGCATCTCTGATTTCAGGGATCATTTCTCCCATCACTTTCAGGAAGTCTCGCATCACCTCGGCTTTCTTGGCTTCGTAACTGCCTTCTTCCTTTGCTGCTTTCCAATAGGCGTAGGTTGGGCCGTGAAGCAGACAAGTAATGACGGTGCATCCCTTAGGGGCATACCCTTCCTCAGTAGCATAGTTGTTCACAACGACCGTTTCGAAAGTGCGTCCGGCAGCTTCCAACGGACGGGGCAACACGATTTGCATCGATCGGGGCCAGGATGACAGGTCGGCCTTAAGCCCGATGCCAAGGAACATACATTGGGTGGTTCTGAGGCCGACACGCATCTTCTTTGCCCACCTATCCTGAAGCGGTGTGCCAAAGAGTGTATCAATGGCACTTCGGGCATCGGCTGAAACAACCACAGCATTAGCCGTAAGCACTTCATCCTTAATGCGAACCGACCAGTCTTCTCCCTTTGAGAAAACCTCTTCAACCATAGCATGGTATCTGATTTCTCCTCCAAGGGCCAAAAATGTATCGGCCATATTCTGAGCCATACGCAGGGAGCCGCCTTTCGGATAGCCGCTGTCGCCCACATGGAAAGTGCCAAGGGTATAAACGAAAGAAAGTGCATTGATGTCGGGTTCAACAACAGCAGCCAGCAATGCCCTTATCCGTTTGTTTTTGAATCTTTTGGCGTAGCTTCTTGCCGATTGCGCCATCAAAAACGGGGTGACGATGACCGCTGGCAGCATTTTGACATACTCCATGAGGGAAAACGGCTTAGGACTTCTGACCTTAAGTCCTCTCAAGTCGCTGATGGGCTGGTGGAAATGATTGAAACAGGCCAAGTGGAAACGCAGGCTCCAAAGTGCGATTCTATCCCTGAGTCCTTTGATTTCAAGCCCATGCAAATCCCTGAACAGCGGCATTGTACCTTCGCAATCCACCAAGGTGTAGATGGGGTCCTTGAAAAAGACGGTGTTGTTCTCCTGAAGGGCACCCGTCTCCTTCCATACCTGATGCAGGGGTATCTCCTCTTTAGCACCAATAAGCCAATGAATGCCACCTTCAAAGGTGTAGCCTTTCCGCTTCCAACTGGTGGACACGCCTCCCGGGCCGCCCGCCATTTCCAAAATGACGGTCTGGATACCAGAGCGTTGCAGATACACGGCAGCGGTCAGCCCTGAAATGCCGGCACCAATCACAATTGCTTTATTACATTTGTTGCTAATCAATGGCGAAAGTCTTCTTGGAATGGTCAGGTTTGTTGTGAAATAAGATTCCTAATACTGTCCTTCACTCTTTTTTTCTTGGAGAAGCTGATGGATTCTTTAGGCATAACACGCTGGTAGCCTTTCGCTTCCAAGACTTTTACGGTGCTTTCATAGCCACGGAAAAACAGACTTTCAATCTTCGACATATCGTATGCCATACAACCGCAAGTGTCAAGCTCAACGAAGAGGTCAGCCTGGGCTGTGTCGGCAGCCACGTTTGTTGTCATCATCATCATAAACGAACGATAAGCCACCGACATGAGAGTGTTCTTGTATTTGTCTTCTTCCAAATGGTTGAGGTTGAGCGCAATGACCTTTTCGCATTTTTGCCTGATGGCAGACACGGGAAGGTTTTGGAATGCTCCGCCGTCGATGTAGTGGACGCCGTTGATGCATATCGGCTGGAAGATGACCGGGATGGAGCATGAGGCCACCACACGGGGAGCGATTTCTCCTTTGGTGAATATTTTGGGCACACCATGTTCGATGTCGGATGCAACGATATAGGTCGGTATGGGCAACTCTTCCATGCGGCTGTAGGGCAATTTCTTCCGAATCAGTTCCAACAATGGACGCGAATCAAACAAGCCTCCCTTAGGCACATGCGGTGTGACGATATCCTTGAAAAAGTTCAATCCCTGAAAGGTTTCGACCATTTGTTTCGGGGTGAAACCCGAGGCGTAGAGCACCGCTACGAGCGCACCCGCGCTGGTACCCGACACTACCTCGGGCTGTATACCGTACTCTTTCATCGCCTGAAGCGCGCCACAATGGGCTGCAGCTTTGGCTCCCCCGCCGCTGAAAGCGACACCCAACTGATATTTCTTCTTTGCCATCGACTTAGTCTGGCTATTATCGTAGCCAAAAATCTAATTATTTGTTGTTAACAATAACGTTCTAATCATTCTCCTCCAGCCAATTTTCCAGAATTTCACAGTACTTGTCGGTCTGTTCAACGAAGCAGGTGTGGCGTGCGCCCTTGAAGACCTCCCAGTGGCTGTTGGGGATGTTCTCGAAGAGCGAAGCGGCCACCACCGGGGTGCAGATGTCGCGCGTACCGCTGCATATCAGGCAGGGTTGCTTGATTTGGTTGAGGCGGTCGGTGTATTCGAAGTCGGCCAAATCGCCCAAGGGCTGGTATTCGTTGGGTCCCCAGCCGTAGAGGTAAGCCTCGTTGCCGGCACGTTTGGGACGGCGGAGGCATTCGGGCGAGTTTTCGTCGATGCTGATGACGTAACGCTCATAATAATGGTCGTTGGCGCGCAAATAGTCGGGGTCGTCCCACTTTCCGGTGGATTCGGCGCAACGGATGGCATCCTGGTCTTCTTCCAACATGTATTTAATAAGACGGTGCTGCTCGCTGGCCCAGAGTGAACTGGAGGCGTGGCCCGAAGAGAGAATCACCGATTTTATGCCCTTCGGCTGACAGTCGATGATATAGGCGATGGCCTGCATAGCACCCCACGACTGTCCGAGAAGATGGATTTGGTCGAGGTGCAGATGCTCGCGCAGGGCAATGAGCTCGTTGATCCAGGTTTCTTGAGTCCACAGCTCCGGGTGGCCGTCAAGATAGGAGTTCCCACAGCCAATTTGGTCGTACGAAATCACCTGACGGCCCGTGTCGGCAATGCGGTCGAGCACCTCGAAATAGTTGTGCGTGCTGCCCGGTCCGCCGTGCAGCAGCAGTAATGCGGGTTTGTCTGAAGGCTCACCGACAATGCGGTAGTAGGTCAGATAGCCCAAATAGGGCATGTATCCTTCGTTGATGATGGTATGCTGTTTCATTGTGAGATAACAATGACGTGTTTTAGCGTTCTTCCCATCTGAAGGTGAAGTGGGTCGTTTCGTTGGTGAATTCGTTCGTTTCACCGCAAGTGGCGAGACGGTCTTGGTCAACAGTATAGGCATAACTCACCACCCTGACAATCGGATCCAGACCGGGGACATTGGTGGTAAGGGTTTTCTTGGAAGGCATGTGGGCCGGGAGTTTTCCGAAGCAGCCCTGTGCACAAAGCTCAGGAAAATAAACGTTATAACCCATTCTGTCAAACAAAGCTTGCGCAGGAGCGTCAGAGGTCTCAAAATCGACCACCACAGCACCGCCAGCTATGTCTATTCCAACAATCTCGTCGCCATTCCAAACAATCTTCTGCACGGATTGTTCTTTGCCCGACCGCGTCTCTGATTGCAAGGTTTCGCTCTCCAGACGGCCTTCGCTGCTATAGGTGTAGTCACGTTGAGAGAAAATAGTTGTGCTGTCGTTCGCGACATTTGTCGTTTCTATATGGGTGATACGTCCTTCGCTGTCGAGGAGGCAAAAGCTGGTCACGGATCTTTCAGACTCAGTGCCTTCAATATCGATACGTCCTTGGCTATAGGTGAAATGGTAATCATTGATGACATAGTTGTCATCGTCAACAACGGCTCTGGTTCTCACGATGCGGTATTGGGCATCATACTCATAGGAGCACGTGACGTTGTTGTAAAACGGCATATCGGTGGCGTTCATGCCCGTCAGCACGGTTTGTTTTTCAGGTTCGGGTTGGGGCTCAGGTTGGGGTTCAGGTTTTTTGCACGAAGAAACAGTTAGGCCGCATAGCAGGATGGCGGCAAACATCCAATTGAAAGTGCTTTTCATTTGATTTATGAATTTGATTGTGATGATTTTCTTTAGCAGGGCGCAAAAATACAAAATCTTTCCCACGCCACAACGATTTTAATGTAACATTTCCATCACATCGCCTATCAAAGAAACCATAACACATGGTTACCATGAAGCCCAGGAACGTTTTTGTTCTGTGCCCTCTACTATTTCCTATTTATTCCATAAACCGCCGAACGAAGCATAGCGGTAAAGTCGGCTTCCGGGACACTCGTCTGCTGTCCAATACTGATTACCTCGCCGATGCCAACCCCCACCCTCTTACCTTTCTTGTTGAGAATCTCGCGGGGCAGCCTCAGGGTGCGCAGCTTCCAATTGACCAGCCCAAGGAAATAAAACCAGTCGGAATTGCGGTCGAAGAACCGCACGGGAACCACCGGCACCTTCATCTTACGGATGAACCGGATGGCCGACTGCTGCCACTCGCGGTCTTCCACACAGCGGTCCCTAATGCTGACGTTCGACACAGCTCCCGCAGGAAAGAGCCCAAGCGGGTGTCCGTCCTTGATATGCCCGATGGCTTTTCTCAATCCGTTGACACTCTCTTTGGACACCCCCTTGCTGTCGTTGGTCTTGGGTACCACCCCTATGAAGTTACAGTCGATGGTCTTCACCATAGAAAGCAGCTTGTTGGCCATCACCTTGTAATCCTCGCGGAAATGCCCCATCAGGTCGACGAGAATCAGCCCGTCGAGTCCCCCGTAAGGATGGTTGCTGACGGTGATGAAAGGGCCGTCGGCAACCGATTGCAGATGCTCCATTCCCTGCACCTCATAGCTCAAACCGAGGTCGCTCAAAAACGCGCTGACAAACTCAGGGCCACTAAGATCCTCATGCCGCCCGTAGCGCTCAGCCAACTGATCGATGCCGGTTATCCGCAACGCAACACGTGCCAATCCGTTGCCCAGCCAGCCTTTGAACACAGAAGAGAGACCTTCGATATCTTCCATAGTAATCAGAGCCATTGTTACACCTTATTTTTTCTTGAAAACTACCAGTTCGTCCATCGCGATATTAAACCCTCCCGAGACAAAAAGCGCCAGCAGGTTGCATATCACCACATCCCATTTCGTCAATGCCTGAATCAGTAGAAGCGCACCCATCTTGATGAAAAAACCGCCCGTGCAAGAAACATTGTAGGCTGCGTAATGCTTGGCAAACGACTTCCTCGTATCATGTTCGATTCGGTAGTGCCAGATCAAATAATAGGAGACCAGAAAATTCGCAAAGACCGCAAACTCGAAGGAGATGACGGGCGAGATGATGACTTTGCCGAAATACCTATGGAACACGAAATGCGAGAACAGCCAAAGAACCAACGTGTCGACAAGCGTGCCAATCAGATTGCCTGCGACGAACTTGGGAAAGCGAATCAGCACCAATTCCTTGACCTTATTCATTCCTTGTGTTTCGGGTCAATTTTTGCATAATAGCGGGTGTCCTGCACTATGGTCACGACATAAATCGCCACCAAAACAACAAGAACGAAAATGCCTAACAAATCGAGGGCATGCAGCTCAATGGCAGCAGGCAGACACGACAGCTGCAGTGTCCATGTTTTCAAGGGTTTCACAAACACCAGCACGGCATTGGCGATGATGCAGAGCAGTCGGAATTCGGTAGGTCCCAGCTTGACATAGGTCAGACGGAACTCCCCTTTGAGATGCGCGTTCATCGACACATTGAGGGTCAGCATCAGATAGATGGCCAGCAGGATGCACGACAGGTCGAAGCGCAGGAAAGGCGACAGGCCTACGCCCATAAACATGAAGGTCTCGTTGATGGCATCCATCGTATGGTCGATGTAAAAGCCATAGATGGGACGTTGATGCCTTCTGTATCTGGCAAGCGTGCCGTCGAGCGAGTCGCCGTACCAGTTGATGACAAAACCCAAGGAGGCTATCCACAGGAAATTCACATTATAATTCGACAGGATGTAGCCTGCCGCAATCATCAGGGCACCGAAAAAACCGGCGAACGTCATCATGTCGGAATCGACCCATTTCGGCTGCCGTTCTGCAAGCCATACGAGGGCTTTCTTTTCCAATCCATTCAAAACCGAAGTCTGTATTCTCACCGATTGTTTGGTTGACGATGCCTTTTCCATTGTATTACTTAATAAGTCGTGCTACTTTATTGTCTCTATTTTGTGTCGCGAAAGTACAATTATTTTGGATTTATAGGATAAAAATTCAATCACACGATTATTGTAATCTCTGAATGCAGCTAAGAGTTGAATCAATGCACCGCCTAACAAAACAAGGCACGGGGCTTAGGTTGGTTTCCAAAGCCCCTTGCTGTTTTACGATAATTCTCGTCAGAGAAATCAATAGTATCTGTAGCTCTTCACCTGGCCGATGTGACGGGCGAGGCGAACCACTTGGTTGCTGTAACCAAACTCGTTGTCGTACCACAGATACAGGATGACAGTACGTCCGTCGGCGCTGACCTTGGTGGCAGGAGCGTCGAAGATGCAGGCGCAGCTGTCGCCGATGCCGTCACTGCTGACGAACTCGGTGTTGTTGCTGAAGCGGATTTGCTCGATGAGGTTGCCCTCCAAGCAGGCCTTACGGAAGGTTTCGTTGACTTCCTCAACGGTGGTCTCGCGCTCAAGGTCGAGGGCGAGAACGGCCAGCGACACATCAGGCGTAGGCACACGCACAGCGTTGCTCGTCAGTTTGCCTTTCAGTTCGGGCAGAGCCTTTGCGGCAGCTTTGCCGGCACCCGTTTCTGTAATCACCATGTTCAACGGGGCTGAACGGCCGCGACGCTCTTTCTTGTGATAGTTGTCCAGCAGGTTCTGGTCGTTGGTGTAGCTGTGGATGGTCTCGATATGACCCTTGATAATACCGAAGTTGTTCTGCATGACTTGCAGGCCGGGGACAATGGCATTGGTGGTGCAGGAAGCAGCCGAGAACACGCGTTCGTGTTCAAGGTCGAGGGTGTCTTGATTGACGCCGTAGACCACATTCGGGATGTCGCCCTTGCCAGGAGCGGTGAGCAGCACTTTGGCCACACCCTTAGCCTGAAGGTGACGCTCCAGCGACTCTCTGTCGCGGAAAGCACCCGTGTTGTCGATAAGCAATGCATCGTGGATGCCGTAGTCTTCATAGTTCAGGTCTTCCGGATTCTTGGCTTCGAGGAAGAGGATCTTCTGTCCGTTGACCATCATGGCATTTTCACCTTCAACAGGAGTGCACACACCATGGAAATAACGGTGGACCGAGTCGGTGCGGAACAGATTGATACGTTTTGCAATATCCTCCGGAGAGTTCTTGCGGGTGACAATGGCGCGAACGCGAAGTGCATCGCCCCGGCCGGCCATCTCTGTCATCTCACGGCAGAGGATACGACCGATACGACCGAAACCATAGAGAATGACATCCTGCACCTTATTACTACGCGGGACAGCATCGATAATATAGCCGAGCTTGGCACGGACAAAGGCAGTAACGTCGTTGTTGTAATTCCCTTGCTCTTCGGTCCACTCAGCATTGAGGCGACCAAGGTCGATGCGGGCAGGCGCGAGGTTCTCGGCCAGCAGGGCTTTGGCGATGAGCAGGGAATCCTGCACACGAACAGGCTTGCCCAGCACATTGGCTGCGCGGAGGTGCTTGTTCAGGATTTTGCCCGATCCACGGTTGACCAGCAGGGAGCGCAACATAATGAGCTCAACCGACTTATCATACCAAAGTCTGCCGACGATGTTGATAAGCTCGTTGGCTGCTTTCTCGTTTTCATTCCATTTTTTCAAGGAATCTTCAAAATTCTCGTTGTTCATGATTGTAGTTTTTTGTTCTACGAATTACTTGGGTTGAATTTGGGGCAAAGATAGGCATTATTTCATAGCAACCAAGGAAAAAGCGAAAAAAAGAATTTTTCCAAAGAAAAGCCCAATTCGTGGAAATTTCGTACTTTTGCACCCGAAACCTCGGGTAGGTTTTAGTTAATTCATTTATAATCAACTTAAAAACAACAAAATTATGCCTGCAAAAATCAGATTGCAAAGACATGGCAAGAAGGGTCAGCCCTTCTATCACATCGTAGTGGCCGACTCTCGCGCACCACGTGATGGTAAATTCATTGAGAAAATAGGCACCTACAACCCGCTCACCAATCCCGCCCAGATCAACATCAAGTTTGACAGGGCCCTGTATTGGTACAGCGTCGGCGCAGTTCCGACCGACACCACCCGCTCACTGCTCAGCAAAGTCGGCGTCATGATGAAGTATCACCTGATGCGCGGCGTGCAAAAGGGCGCTATGACGGAAGAACAAGCCGAAATCAAATTCCAGAACTGGATGAAGGAGAAGGAAGCCCGCAACGCCAACATCGTGAAGGCTGACGAAGAGAAGTCGCGCAACGAGAAGAAGACGCGCATGGAGGCTGAAAAACAAATCAACGAGACCCGTGCCGCCGAAATCGCCAAGCGTAAGCTGGCCGAAATGGAAGCCCGCAAGGCCGCCGAAGCCGAAGCCGCTGCACAAGCAGCCGCCGAGGAAGCTGCTGAAGAAGCTGCTCCCCAAGCCGAAGCCACCGAAGCTCCCGCTGAAGCCTAAAACCGGAATTCATTTCAAACCCAATAAAAAGCCGTTCCTTTTTCGGGACGGCTTTTTTATGTGCGAAGCAACCTGCAAAAAAACAAATACGCCTCATTCTTGATGTAATCGCGGAGACCTCTCGCCTCTTCCAACGTTGCGGGACACGTGCCTTCGGGACACTCGTATACGGCATCAAAGTCAGCGGGATCGAGAGACTGCAAACCTTGCGGCCTATAACCGCTCAAGTCGGCAAAACACTCGCGCATCACCGCAACCGCCAAAGCATCAACCGATTGCGCTGGATGACAGCCCACCGACACTGCCTCCATCGAAGTGGAATAATCGTTGAGAAACGCCGCAGCCATAGGGCCGCAACAAGCATCTGACTCGGTGACAACAAGAATTCTCATACCTTAATAATAAAGACTGCAAAGGTAAGCCGAAAAAAACAAAACGCAAGATTTTTACACAGAAATTAAAAACATAAAAAGTGATTTACTATCTTTGCGCCAAAATTTGAATTTAGTAAAACACATAAAAAATGGGAAGAGCATTTGAATACCGCAAAGCGGCCAAGCTGAAAAGATGGGGACACATGTCGAGAGTGTTCCCGAAACTCGGAAAACTAATCACCATCGCTGCCAAAGAAGGTGGCCCCGACCCTGACATGAACCCCAAACTGCGCCAGGCTATCCAAAACGCAAAAGCCGAGAACATGCCTAAGGACAACATCGATGCCGCCATCAAGCGTGCCACCGATAAAGATGCCGCCAACCTCGTGGAAATATGCTACGAAGGGAAAGGCCCTTACGGCATACAGTGCATGGTGGAATGTGCCACCGACAACACGACGCGTACCGTCGCCAATGTGAAATCCTACTTCAACAAGTGTGGAGGCTCGTTCCTGCCCATTGGCTCGTTGGAGTTCATGTTCACCCGCAAGGCTGTCTTCGAAATTGAGATGCCTGCCGGAATGGACAAAGATGAACTGGAACTTGAACTCATCGACTTCGGTCTGGACGAAATCGTCAGCGAAACCGACGAAGAAGAAGGCACCACAACAACAACCGTCTATACAGCATGGACCGACTATGGCACAATGCACGATGCCCTTGAGGAACGCAAAATCAACATCATCAAGGCCAACCTGCAACGTTTCCCCAACTCCACCGTCAACTTCACCGACGAACAAATGGTGGAAATCGAGAAATTCTTAGACAAACTTGACGAAGACGAAGACATCCAAGCCGTTTACACCAACATGGAATAAACCCATAAACAACAGATACCATGAGCTGGAAAGAAGACCTGACCGAAAAGCTTTCAGCCCTCTCTAAAGCTGAATTCGAGTATATCGAAACCAAGGACATCAGCCGTCTATCAGAAATTGACCTCAAATGTACCGGTCTCTATACGGAGGCGACAATCATTTATTTCGAAATCAAGAACCTGACCTATCTGCTCAAGGAGCAAGGTCGAAGAAAAGTGGCTCAAGCCTACACCATGTACCGCGAGGTACTGGGTACCATTGCCGAACAAACGGGTGCTATTGTCAACAACTTCTCTCCTAACGCTTTTTTAATAATCTATCCAGGCAAAGAAGAGACATACGCGCCAGCTATCAAATGCGCAATGAATATCGTTTGCGCTCTGACCGATACCTATAAGCAAGATTTTGCACATATCGTCGGACTTGAATTTGCAATGGGTATGGACCACGGCCACGTCATGGGAAGCAAGAACCTGTCGGACACCGGTATGGAACATATCACATGGTTTGGGTCATGTATTTATAAGGCCGCACGCATCTGCAAAGAATGCATACGGCCATACTACATTGGTATTTCCGGCACCATCTACCACAGCCTCCCCGAAGAACTTCGCATCACCTACCGTCGTATCCTCGGCCTCAAGAAGAGCGTGGAGATTTGGACTAAAGTCACTTACCAATACGATAACGTCAAAAAGCACCTCTATCAAACCAACAACAAGCTTGCGCTGGACGAAGAATTGTAAACGTATCGCATTGACAGTCACCATAGTGATAGCCACCTCCCAACTCTTTGGGCAGGTGGGCTATCCTTTTATGACCCCTACCATCGACTCCATCTGCCACAGTACCCTTGAATACATGCAAATCAGAAGCCTGCTTCTGCGGCAACAGGAGCTGATTATCATGGAAACCCAACAGATAGAAAGCACCCTCTCAGCCTTGAACCAAGAGCACGCTGATATCATCAGCGAGCAAAAATCCATCGAAATCGAGTTGGCAGCCATCAACCGCCACCTCGACTCGCTCAAGCCCAAGCGTCCCGACGGACCGCGCCCCAAAGAAAACATCATCGACATTCTGGCCGACAGACTCACATTCAACGGCGGCTACGGAGTGAACATCAACCAACTGGCACTTTCCAACTGGGCGGCCGGCGGCGAAAACAGCTTCACCGGAAAAGCTTTCGCAGAATTCAAGCTCGTTTACCACACAAAGACGCTTGAGCGAACCTTGGGCGGCGCTTTCGCCTTCGGTCTGTCGCGCTTCGCCGACAAACGCATCGAGAAGTCGGACGACAAAATCGACCTCACCTATTCCCTGTCGCGCAACAGCAAAGACCTATGGAAAATCACCCTCGTGTCGACGTTCAGCACCCAATTTGCCAACGGATACAAATACCCCAACGACTCCACTGTGATTTCCACTTTCTTCGCCCCCGCCTACCTCACCCTCTCAGGGGGGTACACCTACAAGACGAAAGACGAACATTTCCAAATCTATGCGAGTCCGATAGCCGGGAAAATCACCTTCGTGCTGGACCAAGACCTTGCTGATGCCGGCTGCTTCGGTGTCAAAAAAGGCTATTACGATCAGGACAGCATCTGGGTGCCCGGCAAGCATCTTGCCCCCTCGCTTGGAGTCAACATCATCATCAACTACAAACAACCCATCGGGAAAAACATCTCCTATACCACGCTGCTCAATGCTTTCTACAACTACGCCGAACGGCGCGACGACGAACGTCTGAGCATCGACGTCAACTGGGAAAACACCATCAACTTCGTCATAACCAAGTACATCACGACCATCCTGTTTGTCCATCTCAAATACGACCACAACACCACTTTCCCTGTTTACGAAACCATCGAGGGTGTGGAGACTGTGGTCGACAACGTGCCCAAGCTGCAACTCAAGGAGTCATTGGGCATCGCCTTTGTTCACAAATTCTAAAAATCACTGAAACAATGAATATATTAGTCACAGGTTGCAACGGCCAGTTGGGAACTGAGCTTCGGAAAATAGCCAGTACGGAGCACCAATGGTTCTTCACCGACATCGACACTTTGGACATCTGCAACGAAGCAGCCGTGGAGAGCTGTTTTGAGGCCAACCAGATTGAGGTCTGCATCAACTGCGCCGCCTACACCGCTGTCGATAAGGCAGAAGACGAGCCACAGCTGGCCACCCTCGTCAACACTTTTGCGCCGAGAGTGCTGGCCGAAGCTTGCAAAAAACATAACGCTCTGCTCATGCACATCTCCACCGACTATGTATTTGGCGGAGATGCCCACGAGCCATATAAAGTGGACGGCCCCATCAACCCTCAGTCAGTGTATGGCTGCACCAAGGCTGATGGTGAGCGTGTCATCTGTGAGAGCGGCTGCAACTATATGATTGTCCGCACGGCATGGCTTTATTCTTCGGTCGGGAAGAACTTCGTGAAGACCATGCTCATGCTGGGCGACACGAAAGACGAAATCAACGTGGTGGCCGACCAAAAAGGCTGTCCCACTTGGGCTCACGACCTCGCCGTTGCCCTTCTGGCTTTGCTCAAGAAGAACGGCAAGCAACCCGTCAACGAGACCTTCCACTTCACCAACGAAGGACAAATCACCTGGTACGACTTCGCCACAGCCATTATGGAAATCGGAGAAAAAAAATGCAAAGTCAACCCCATCACCACCGAACAATATCCTACCAAGGCCAAGAGACCCGCATACAGCGTACTGGATTTGAGCAAGATAAAGGCATACGCTGGGATTGAGATACCGGATTGGAGTGAGAGCTTGATAAAGTGCATTGAGGAATTAAACTCTGGATTGCTTCGTTCCTCGCAATGACGCGAAGCGATGTGAAAGCAAAGCCCCGTAGAGGCGACAGGACATTAAGCAGGCGACGTGAGTCTCTGCATCAACAGAACAACAAACATATAAACATATACAATATGAATCCTAAAATCATCGAAAGAGCAAAATCGTGGCTCACAGACCAATACGATGAAGAAACCAGAAAGAGCGTGCAGAACATGCTCGACAACGACCCCAACGAACTCACCGAGAGCTTCTACCGCAACCTCGAGTTCGGCACAGGCGGACTGCGCGGCATCATGGGTGCCGGCACCAACCGCATGAACATCTATACAGTTGCAATGGCCACACAAGGCTTCGCCAACTATATCAAGAAAATGAACCCAGGCAAGAAACTGAGCATCGCCATTGCCTACGACGGACGCAACAACAGCCCCGCTTTTGCCAACGTCACCGCTGATGTAATGTCGGCCAACGGCATCCACGTCTACATCTTTGACTGCCTCCGCCCCACTCCAGAACTTTCGTTCGCTGTACGCGAGATGAAATGCAATGCCGGAGTGATGGTTACCGCTTCGCACAACCCCAAAGAATACAACGGCTACAAGGCCTATTGGAACGACGGCGGTCAGTTGGTCAGCCCCCACGACAAGAACGTTATCGCTGAGGTTGAAAAAATCACCGACCCCTCGATGGTCAACTTCAAGCGCAACCCCGAACTCGTCACCGTATTGGACGAGAAGTTTGACGACATCTATTTAAATAAGGTGTACGGTCTTTCGCTCTCCTTGGACCTCATCAAGAAGCACAAAGACCTGAAGATTGTCTACACCCCCATCCACGGAACAGGCCGCCGCTTGGTGCCCGAAATCCTGAAGCGCAAGGGCTTTGAAAACGTCTATTGCGTAGAAGAGCAAATGATTGTCGACGGGAACTTCCCCACCGTAAAGTCACCCAACCCAGAGGAGCCTGCCGCTATGGCCCTCGCCGTGAAGAAAGCTCAAGAAGTGAACGCTGACCTGGTTATGGCCACCGACCCTGATGCCGACCGTGTGGGTATCGCCGTCAGAGACGACAAGGGAGAGTTCATCCTGCTCAACGGCAACCAGACCGCCAGCATCTTCCTTTACTACCTGCTGAAACGCTGGAGCGAACTTGGAAAACTCACCGGAAATGAATTCGTCGTGAAGACCATCGTCACCACCGAATTGCTATTCGAAATCGCTAAGAAATACAACGTGAACCGCTACGACGTGCTGACCGGCTTCAAATACATCGCTGACAAGATTCTTGAACTTGAAGGCAAAAAGCAATTCATCGGCGGCGGTGAAGAGAGTTATGGCTACTTGGCTGGCGATTTCGTCCGCGACAAGGATGCCGTTATCGCCACCAGCATGATTGCAGAAGCCACCGCTTGGGCCGCTGAACAAGGAAAGACTCCCTACCAGCTGCTCATGGACATCTACAAGGAGTTCGGACTCTACAAGGAGAAACTCGTCTCGCTGACCAAGAAGGGCATCAGCGGCACCGAGGAAATCAAAACCATGATGGACAAGTTCCGCACCACTCCGCCCTCCATCATTGCCGGCGAGAAGGTCGTTGAGATTCGCGACTACAAGTCACAGGAAACCAAGGACTTGGTTTCAGGTAAAATCACACCTATCACGCTGCCCAAGAGCGATGTATTGCAGTTCTTCACCGAAGGTGGCTCGAAAATCACAGTACGTCCTTCGGGTACCGAACCGAAAATAAAGTTCTACTTCGGCATGAAGGGCGACACCAAAAACGGTCTTGAACAAGCCATGAAGACCCTCGACACCAAGCTTGAACAAGCTGCCAAAGAGCTGACGGAATAGCCCAAACGACAACGTCAAAAAAAGCGGAAAAACTTTTTTCCGCTTTTTTTGTTGACCGTATCAAAAAATTATCTACTTTTGCACCCCGAAAGACGGCGGGATAGCTCAGTAGGTTAGAGCGTCGGATTCATAACCCGGAGGTCATGAGTTCAATTCTCATTCCCGCTACATATTCCAAACCACTGAAAGGCAATGCGTTATGGTGCATTGCCTTTAGTGGTTATGAAAACAGTGCGTCAGTTCTCTCGCCGCGTTTGCGCTGGCGAAAGAAAAAAATGCCTAATATCGAAATCAAAAATCTGACTCCGCGCGAAGTTATCGACTACACTTTGGCATTCTCCATGCCTCGCATCACCTATGGCAAAAAAGACATCGTTCTTTCTTTCCGCGCCTTTGACCGACAGATCGGCAAGATGCGGAGAAAACGCATAAGGCTTAACCACCTAGGGAAACGATGGTTCATCAAACGGCGCGAAAGGGAAATCTGCTCCCGGTTATTGGCTATCCTCGCACAAGGATGGCAGCCTTTCGAAGACAAGATTGACGCGATTCTGACACGCCTCGTGCCTGAAACAGCGGCAACCACGTCCAACATCTCCTTGAAAGAAGCCGTCAAGCGGCACAATGACTATGTGACCGCAGAGGTGGAGCGAAAGGTGATGTCGGAGGCGACGATGAAAACCTACCTCTCCTATTCCAAGCGGCTGCTTGAATTCATGCCACATATATTAATAGGTGACGTGGACTCGCCAAAACTTGTCTCCTTCATCGACGCGATGAAGGCAAAGAACAAGTCTCCGAAATACTGCAACAGTATCATCGGATGGCTGAAAACCGTCTTCGGATGGTTTCTTGAACGCGGCCTTGTGGCCAGCAATCCGGCCACCTGCCTCAAAACGGAAACCCTTTCGAGGCAACCTGGCCGTCCCACCATGTCGGTGGAGGAACACGAGAAGCTGTTCAGGCTTCTGCGTGAGCATGGGCACAAAGAGTTCCTGCTGGCTTGCATGATGGAATACTACACCTATATTCGTCCCAACGAGCTGTATCGCGTCAAGGTGCGCCTTATCAATTTCGCTGAACAAAGCATCACCGTCCCGGCTGAAATCTCGAAAAACAGGAAAACGGCAAAGGTCGCCCTGCCTGCCGTTGTCGTCAATCTCATGCTCGAGTTGGGGATCAACCGGCACAAGGGCGATGACTACCTCTTCGGCGAGAGGATGAAGTGCTGCTCCAAGATGGGCAATCCCCGACAGTTCGGGCGGTTCTGGAGCCGGCATGTGGCTTGTAAGGATGGCATTTATCCCGAGCTTGGCAAATATGGTGTGGTCTTTTACAGCCTGAAAAACTCGGGTATCACGGACATGCTTGAACGAGGAATCCCCTCGGCGGTGGTGCGCGACCAAGCCCGTCATCAGGACCTGAGCACCACCGAGATTTACGGAAGGTCGTCGCAGACCAAAGCCCCTGCAGGGCTGAAAAACTATGAATGATAGTTTATCGTCTCGATGGACTTCATCACTTCATCCACCCATTCCTGGCCGTACTGTGCCGCCATCAGTCGGCCCAGTTGGTTGAACTCACGCCAATAGATTTTGTTGAACCATCGCTTCGGTGTTCGGAAGCCCGGACCCGCTCCGGCGTCGACATAGTAGCCATAATATAAAAAGGTGAACGAAATCTTCGCCAAGTCGCCGTTGGCGTCTTTCTCCACATGGGCGCGAAACGAGTTGATGAGGTCGCCCGTGTGGGTAGGCAGGAACCTCAGCTTGGCAATCCTCATCTCCCACCGCTGCACGGTGATCTCAGCCCATTCCTTCAGGTCGACGACACTCTGGTTATTCATTGTAGCTCAAATCCGTGTCTTCGCTGAAGTGCAGCGTGAACTCGTAGCCCGTGTAGTTGGCCCCTGCGTTTCTCACGCCCCAAGGAACGCTTCCCCATACCCAATTCTTCATGCACTCATCGTCTTCATCATGGACGGCAAGGATAGAAAGGATGTGCTTCATCATGTTGAAGCACTCGTTCTGGATCTTGTTGCGGTTTTCCTCCTTGGCCACCATCTTCATCACCCAGATGGATTGCGATGACCTGAGAAAGCCTCCGTCCTGAAACGAGAACTCACCCACTTCGCTGTCTTCGAGGATGATTACAGGTGTGAGGTTCTTAGTCTGTACCAAGGCCACAATGCCGTCGTAGCCGCCTGCCGACTCGATGATCTGCGCCGACGGCTTGCTGATTCCCTTCAGCTGCCCGTTTAATCTGTTTTGCAAGTATTCAAGCGTCAGCATGGCTCTTCTATTAGTCCGTTGTTGTCGTTCATTTCTGCGCCTATCTGCGGCATGGGTGCCGCTTCAAGGTCACCCAAGGTGACGGTGGTGTTGCCGTGCTGCACCTTCGCGTCCACGCCTTTGTCGATGGCTACGTATATGGTGTAGAGGGCTGCAAAGCCCAAGAGTATGCTTGCGCCTTTCAGCACCGAGCCGTCTATCACCCCAGTCGGGGGTACGATAAACCCAGCCACCAACAGTGCTATAGTGATAACGAGGCACACCCAGAATGGTTTGTTCTTGGCGGTGGCTTCTTTGATTTTCTCTTTCGTTTCTTCTGACATGGTATTATACAGATTGAATGGTTACAGGATAATAGCTCACTGAGAGGCTGCCCAATGCGCCGCTCTGTGAGGCGAATTGTATGCTGTCGGTAGCCAGCTTGGTGATGATTACAGGGCTTGCGTCTGTGCCTGGTGTGAAGCTGCCCGCTGCCGTGTTGCTGCCGCCCAGATAGTAATACACAGGTACCGTCCTCGCGGCGGTGATACTATCGTCGAAAGCCACGTAGAGTTTCGTGGCTGCCAGTGTGACCTCCTCGGTCTCGTACCCGTCGTTGCCGTCGGGTTCGAGTTGCAGTACCACAGTTGTGCTGAGGTCGTCGAATGCCTGAGCCGCCTCAGCCACGCTCTTGTGCAGGCTGCGGTCGGGGCGTTCGGTGTCGGCCACCACGTTGTCGGGATCGGTGAGGATATATCCGAAAGCAGCTGAGGAAAGCTGACCGAAATCACTCATGCTGATGTCTGAGGTGTTGACCACGATTTCAAGATACTTCATGGAAACGGGGTCATACTTCTCAGCTCCTTGCTTGGCGGTCAGCAGCTCAAAGATCCAATCTCTTTGCAGGTTGGGTACCATGCCGGTGGATTGCTGCCATTTGCGGCTGTCGTCGGTATCGTCCAAGGCACGATAGCGACCTGAGAAGCGTCCCACATTGTGAGTCGCTTCGGGCTGCAGCATATTTTCGGCGTTGCAAATCAGCGTGTCGATACCGCCAAGAGCATTGACAAAGAGGAAGTATTTCTCGAAGCCCGTGCGCTCGCGATAGATATAGCGTTGACGTGTAATCTCACTGTTTTTCGCGTCAAACAGAATCAAGTCGTAGTAGCCATTCAATGCGTTGGGCAGTACGTTGGCCAACTGGATGAGGCGGCTGTAGCGCACATTGGCACTGAACACGCCAGCGGCCGAATCCGTCTTGACGGTGACATCCACCGTGCCGCCCGACTTTGGATAGAAGCGGGCCACCAGCACGTGGTCGCCGTCGTTATCCCACCAGGTCAGCCACTCTGGAGCCTCGTAGTTGGTTGTCTTTTCTAACGGTTGGTTGGTGAGGAAATTGCTTTGCCCCCAAGTGTTGAAACTGGAATCAGATTTCAGCTTGGCGTTGGCCACATACCACGACCTTGTGGCGGGGTCGCCAGCAATATCCTCCCCTTCGACGACATAGAAGGTGGCCGTGAATTGACGGCGGTACTCGGTATGCGTCAGTTCGTCGCTGCCCGTGGTTGGGATAAGGGTCTTCAGGTAGTCGTCGTACAGACCCTTGAAGTCAATGGAGATCTGTCCGCTGAAGTCAGGTGCGTAGATACCCTTGAACACCACCTCGTTGCCCAGATTGAGTTGGGCAAGGATGGTGTTCTGCGTTGTGATGACGAAAGCAGGCACCTCGTTTTTGGCGTAGGTGGCTCCTGCATTAGGCTTCTGTGAGAATTGGTTGATATTCATGTCTCAAAAATAATCTTGGTTGGTATGGGAAGGGTGACAGTTTATGCCGGTACCGCAGTGAACACAAAGATGACGGTCTGGTTTGAGAAAACCGTTTGGCATTCGCTACTGGAATAGTTCGGAGAGTAGTTCTGATCGTATTCGACTATTTCATTATAATAGATATTGAACACGGCCTGTCGTGTCAGTGTCACCACCGCATTTTGCGATGGTGTGCCGGGTTGCAGGTCGTCACCGACATATCGTACAGAAAAACCAGTGTAAGCCATATAATGGGCTTCCACCCCTTGGTTGGTGTCCTGAATGTCGATATTCCCGAAGTTGGCGGAGCCACCCATGCTAACCCAAAGTGCCGAAGCCACGCTTTCGGAGTTGTCGGTCACCTCCCAGACGTAATCCGACATTGAGCTGGGCAATATAGGGCTGTCGGAAATACCGTCAATATACATCTTCACAAGTAAGAACTCGGCTTCCGTCAGTCCGGGTCTTACGGCGATGGGAGCCGACATGCTGACGGGCATGAGGCGTTGTCCAAGACAATGCTTCAGGCGCGTCATATCCATGCCCAGCACCTGACCCACGCTGTAACGCACCCTTCCCTTCAGTTTTACGAGGTGGTTCAGCAGCAGGTTGTTGTAGCGTTGCCAGCAAGCCTCGTAAAGGTCGTAAGGTGTAAGCCCAAATCCAAGTTCGTAAAAATACTTTCCGTTCTCACCCGCCACATAAGGGATGACTGGTTGGGTTGTTCCGGTAGTATTGTAGCAGAAGTGGTCGGCGTCGGTGACGGCCTGGACCACGATGATATCCTGTTTCTCGTCGGCGGTAGAGCCGTTGTAGCTGGTATGAGCATGGAGGCGCTCGCCGATGAAAGGAGTGACTTCACATTTCGGGCCACAAAGCATCAGCGGAAGGCAGTCGTCCTGACTGAAGTCTTCCGTTTCCTCGCTATTGGCTCGGTCGTAAGTGAAATGATTTGTCCCCAACTGCTTGGTTTCGTAACGCGCCAAGTTAGAGTTATAGCTAAGCGCATAGAACATACCTGTGCTGCGGCGCAGTATCAGACCGTTCATCACAGCGGGATTGGCCGTGTTCAGCGTCAGGAACTCCACTTCGTTGACCATAGCGTAGTCGCCATACTTCTCAATGAGTTTGTCGAAGGTCTCTGCAGCCGGTTCCGTGCCATCGATGGAGTTGGTGGGCGTCATCACCACCCGCTTCGAGGGGTTGAGTTGCACGGAAAGGTCGCCTTCCACGATGCGTGAGATGTCCATATCAGGAGCGATGGACAGCATTGTTTCCATAGCCACGATTTTCACGTGTTTGGTGGTGGAATCCACCACCGGCTGGACATGGAATTTATTATTCAGCCACTCCAGGAACTCGCTCACGGTGCAACTTGGAACAAGGTCTTTGTAGCGCAAAGTCACCGACGTAGTCTTCGTGCAAAGACAGTCAGAGCAGTTATGCACCACGACGATGCGTTTGAAGGGATATTCCGTCAAGCAGTTTTCCGTCACGGTATAGCCCAAGATGGAAAACAGCAGCTCCACCAGGTGTGACAGCTTCAGAAAAGGAGCCACGCTATATCCGTCGGGAACATCCATATCGGGAATGTCCCCTTCATGGACGACCATATTCGGGTCGTCAGCCTCCCATACCAGACCATTGCTGCCATTGATCTTATTGTTGTACTGGTATATCGTCTCGCCGTTTTCCTCGTAGGCGGCGATAGCCACGGGGAATACCAGATAGTCGCCGTTGGCATTGCCGTGTAGGTAGACATCTTCCATTGTGCGGCAGGCCTCGTTGATGTCGTTGAAGGTCTGGCAGTAGCCAGCTCCGTTGTTATAAGACGCGAACACTTCTTTCAGCGTCTTGTTTTTCGATGAGGCATAGAGGTCGCTGTTGTCGATGGCAAAGCTCGCATCGACACCCTCGCGGCGGTGCATCGTGTCGATGATCAGCCGACCGTGTTTTTGGACGGGACCCACCTGAAGGATAGCGTCCACTTTGTTGGTATAGCGTTCCGCCCGGTCGATGCGTTCGCGGTGGCCGAATGCCGAAAGGTTCCTGCTCGATGAGGGCAGTGAGGTCGGAACACTGGCGTCGCCCTCGCCTGAGAGCAGGGGATTGGTCCGTTCCATAGTCATGCTGAAGTCCTGGGGCAGGTCGAGTTCTCCGTTACGGGTGATGAGTTTCATCTTGAAGTCTGGCTTTTGAAGTTATTAAGTTTCTCTTTGGCAATCAGTATGTCGCCATATTTCACAAAGAGTCCGTTTTCAGCGCAATAGCGCATGATCTCGTTGAAGTCGCGCATGGCCTGCCAATCCACTTCGGGCGTGGCTTGTGCCGCCATTGCGGACTGTCCATACGAAGCATTAGTATATCCACCGTCGGCGAAGCCGCGTTTCATGGAGCCACTTTGCCCATGACTACCCGCCTTGCGGTAGCGTTCCAGGTTGGCGAAGGTGACGGGGTCTTTTTGCAACATCCAATGTGGGGCTACCCATTCTGTGCCCCGTTCACCCACGGTGGTCAATGTAGTATGATCCTCGGTATATCCTCCCTCGGCATAGCCGGTCACTTTGCGCTGCCCGGTCTTCGGTGCCGATGAAGAGCCGCTACTGCTCACGCTAGTGTTTTTTATGGCGTTCCTTTGGGCGACGATTGTGGCGACTTCTGCCGCAGTAGTGGCGGCTATAAGGGCGGCAAGCACAATACCGAGATAAGGACCGCCTTCGGCGTATGCTTTGATGGCGGCCACTGCACCGCTGGCAACCGTCTTGGCAATATTGATGGCCATTTCCGTGTCGGCGTACTTCTTTTTCAGGTCAAGTTGCTTCTGCTCATATTCAGCTTCAATCTGCTCCCGCTTCTCCGCGTTGTCGCCCGCTGCGGTCAGGTCTGCCTGGTATTGAGCCTCAAGTTTGGCCGACTCAGCCTCTTTCAGTGCGGTCACAAAATTAGAGGCTTCGGAGAAAAGCGTGTTGACCTGTTGGATATAATTCTTCACATTACCCAGCTTCTCGTCCAAATCTTCATCGGAGTATTTCTTACGGAGTTTCTTCACAGCCTCCTCGTACTGTTGTTCCGACAGCAATTTGGCGTTATGCAACTCATCCAACTGTTTCAGTTGCTCCTCCAGTTCCATTGCACGTGCGGAGGAAGGATCCAATCCCGCTATGACATTTTTGGCATCCTCTTTCAGCTTCTCCATCTTTTCCATGGCTTCCTTCGTAGTCTCCACCTGCATATCCAGCCATTCCTGCATGATAGCCGTTTCGTCCTGTCCAGACTTTCCCGCCAGCTGCATCCTCTTCAAGATGTAGTCGTTTTTGATTTCAAGCAGTTGGCTCTCGTATTCCTCTTGGGTCATCTTGCCAGCGGAGCGCGATTCCATCAGAGCCATCTCCTCTTCCTTCTGGGAGTCCTTCAGCTGTTTCAAGGCTATGTCGTAATCTTCTTTGCGCACCTTCATCCTTTCCTTGATGATGGCCTCATCTATGGAGGATGTATCCTTGTTGTTGTCTTCAGCCAGCTTGCGTTTCTCCAGCAAGTATTTCATCGTGATGTCACGCAGTTGCTTCTCATGTTCCTCTGCTGTGATTTCCTGGTTGAAGAATTTATCGTTGAGAATATTCTGTTCCTCGCGTTGACGGCGTTCCAGATTCTTCACGTCTTGCTGGTATTGTTTATCCTCCAAGTTTTGACCAGCCTTCATCAGCTTATCATAGCGGGCTTTGAGAGCTTTAGACTCTTCCTCGGAGAGAGAGGCATAGCCTGCCTCTATCATTTTCTTCTCTTTCTTGGTGAGTTTGTCCTGACGCTCTTCCAGATAATCGAACTGAGCTTTGGTGAGAATGGAGTTTGTTTTCTTTTCTTCCTCGATTTCAACACTTCTGTTGTTCTCTTCGATTTCTTTTGTCAATTGGGCTGTCCTGGCGCCAAGTTTTTCAGCCTGCTCTTCCAACTCATCAATCTGTTTTTGCAAATCATCTTCATCTTTCTTGGCCTGGCCATAGGAAGTATAAGTGAATTGCTGACCTTTCCAGAACGAGTGTGTTTCCTTGATTTCGGTTGTATCACCGCCAGATTCCTCCAAGGCCTTGAATTGCCTTTCCTGAGCGTTAGCCTTTTGATCTTCAAGTGCGGCAATCTGTTTCTCTATTTCCATCAGCTGTTCCTTACGAGCTTCAAGACGGAGTTGTTGCCTCAGACTATTACAGTATGCGTCAATAGCCTCTTTGTTGCTATTGATCAGGCGACCTTCTTCCGTCAGGTCGCCGTGATAGCCAGGTACTATCTTCTTCAGTTCATCCAAGGCCTTCTTGCGTTCCCGCAGAGAGATATTGTTGTTTTCCATTATAGCCGTCAAGGTCCTCACCTTACCCGCTTGTTCACCATATTCCTCGCTGGCCCGTTTATCGGCTTCAGCCAGATAGTCGGTCACTTCGGCCGCTTCGCGCGATTTCTTCACCCAATGTGTGATTGCAACAGTCAGACCTACGACTGCAGTTGCAATAAGACCAAACACGGAGGCATTCATGGCGCCGTTCAAGGCGGCTTGTGCCACGGCAGCGGCCGCGGTTTGTTTTGTCAGTTTGAAGTAGCCCAGCTTCAGCAGGTTCGTGACGACGACCTTAGTCTTCGTCAGCGCGATAGAAGCCTTCGATGCCACATTGGCCAAACCCTGGGCAATAGTTTTGAGCTTTATGGCAACGGTTAAAGCCGCAACAGCGATAGCAGCGTTGCGGATTTCCTTGCCGTAGTTTACAAAAGCCTTAATCAAATACGTAGTCGCCTTGGTAGACTTCAACATGACAGGGTTAAGCGACTGGCCCAATTCAATACTGGCATTATGGAACTCTTTCCGGGCTTTTTCCAGCTGTGCCTGAAGGTTGTTGTTCTTCGTGTTGTACTCCTCTGTGACGCTGGTGGCCTTGGAGAATTCCACATTGGCCAAGGCCTGTGCCTGGGTCACGGCATCGAGGTTCTTGGTCATCGACGACAACACGCCAACGGCCCTTGCGCCATCGAGTCCCATTTCGTTGAAAATGGGAACCATCGCGGCAAAGCCATCCTGACCGTTCATGGCTTTCATGACGGAAGAGATGGCCTCGTTGGCGTTGGTCTTCAGCAGTTCGCTGAAGGCCTCCACCTCCATGCCGGCATACTTGGCGAACTTGGCAGGTTCCTCATACATTGACATGAGGAACTTCTGGAAGGCGGTTGCCGCCATCTCCACTTTCATAGCCGACTGGTCGAGACCAGAGGCAAAGCCTAGAATATCCTGCACGGAGAGTCCAGCCATTGCACCGACACCAGCCAAGCGTTGAGTGAAGTCCACCAGATAGGCTTCACTGGCGGTGGAGTCCTGTCCGAGAGCGTTAATCGCCGAGGCAATGGAGAGTAAAGATTTCTCAATACCCATCTCCTTGGTGAGGCCGAACACATCAGCAATCTTGCCGAGGTTCTTGATGGCACCCTCACCAAGATCTTCACCCAATGCCACCTGAATCTGGTCTGCCGCCCTCACAAACCCAAGGATATTCTCCTTACCCTGGATTCCGAGTTTGCCCGCGTCCCTGGCCAATAGCAGCAGCTGCTCGCGGCTAGTGCGGGTGTCTATCTTCATTAGTTCCTCGTCCAGCTCTTTCACTTCGTCATGCAGCAGCCCCGTGGTCTTCATCACGTCGCTATAGGTGTCGTCCAATGCGGCTGCGTCTTGCGCTGCCTTCCTGAATGCCATCGATACGCCGGTGACGGCTGCCACGCCTGCCGTCACCATGCCGAAGTACTTGTTGAAGCCGTCGGCCAACCCCTTCAGGGAAAAGGTGGCTTGCTTCTCTTCCTCCACCAAGCCTTTGAACGACCCGCGAAGCTGGGTAATGCGGGTGTTCACCTGTTGAAGCTGCTTGCTTTTGTCAATGAAGGCCTGCGTACCTGGTGTGAGCTTGTTGATTTCTCCCTTCAGCTGCTTGGCCGCGCTGTTGAGTTCCTTCAGCGTCGCCCCGTTGATATTGTTCATCACGTCGGCGAATTTCTTCGTCTCTCGCCGCGTGATCTCAATATCCTTCATCAGCTTCTGTGCCTCGGCATCGAGCTTCTTGCCCAATGCGTCGTCGCCTGCTTTGTAAGCGTCCAAGGCTGCCTTTTGCAGATCCTGGTATTTCTGTGTTATCTCGGCAAGCGTCTTCTTCGCCGCCTCGCCGTTCATCGTTACGATTACTTCCGCTTCCTGTGTGTTCTTTGCCATAAAAAAAAGGTTTGACGCAAAAATACGCACCAAACCTTTTTATGTTGTGACAATTAAACAAGGCTCTTCGTCTGTCTTGACGGGCTTTGAAAGTGGAGAGTTTTGAAATGCATAAGTCCAACACCGGGCGAAGCGAAAAGGTGTAGACCTATGCTTTTCAAATCTCGTAGCGTGCGTTAGGGATAGAAGCGAGTATGAGACGCAGCTGCTTGCAAGTCGAATATGTTTGAGCGGATAGCCCGACCCGCTTAGGCAGGGAACGCACTAATCCTCAATCCCCAGCACTTCCTTCGCTGTCCGTTTGGCCAGCTTTCTCCATTCCTGCATCTCCTCGAACTCCGCCACATGCTTCGATGTGGCATCGGCTACTTGATTGTTCAGGATGGCTTCCATCTGGTCGGCTGAATACCGGCTCCTGATGATAAAGGTGACGATGTGGGCGTAGTCCCACTGCGCTATCGGCACTTCCACCTCATAGTCTTCTTCCCCATTGGGGTTTGCCAGTTTGATTGTACGTGTGGGTCGTCCCGGGTTGGCTTCCCACAGTTTTTCTGTTTCTTGTTTTCCGTAATCTTTACTCATAGCTTTACATATCATAGTTTGTATGGTTTACCATATCATCGGCAGCCGCTTTCCCTCGGGGAACCCGCTGCGCCTCCTCGGTTCCCAGGCTCTCATCACGCGCCAGCGGTGTCTCTCCTCCTCCACCAGCCAGTTACGCAGGCGGTATTTCTTCCTCACCCTCACAACGCTCAGGTTCTTCCACATGTAGCCGACTTTCCAGAAGTAGTGTGTGCTGTACATCGTATCCTTCTGTATCTTGTACGTCGCCCCGTGTACAAGAAAACCCGAATAGGAATTGACCGATGACACTATTTCATTCAAAAGCCGCAGGCGGTTCTCGCATACGCCCTCTTTCATAATCCTTACACAAAGGTATTCCATCTTCCTCACCTGCCAGCGCATTGCGCCAACCGTGCGGTTGACGATATACACCCTGCCGGGCATGAGTATCCCGCCCACGTAGGCCACGCCGTGACGCTGGGGCTGGATATACACCTTGTCGGGGTGAAGGCGCAGGTGGAGGTGCTGTTGCAGCCATTGTGCCGCCTCCTTATGTAATAAGGTGACGTGCTGCACCGGCATACTGTGCAGCACGAAGTCGTCGACGAAGCGGATGTAGTGTGCCGTCGGGTCGTCGTAGCCGAGGCTCGCTATGCGTGCGAGTAACCACTCATCGAAGAAGGAAAGGTAGAAGTTGCACAGCGTCTGTGTGGTCAGGTTGCCTATGGCCATCCCCGTATGGTCGTCCTTTCCGAAAAGGCTCTTCGACTTGGGGAGGTAACGCCACAGGTCGAGGTTGCCTTTCCGGACGCAGCGGTTCTGCGGACGGTGGAAGATGGTCTTCTCGGTAAGGTATAACAAGGTATCCTTGTCATCGCCCTGGTATTTCTCCTCTATGAAGGGCTTCAGATATTGCCACAGCACGTTGATGTCGATAGACATGAAGTAGCTGGAAATGTCAAACTTGCCGACGTATTTCTCGGTTCCCAGCTGTTTCAGGCTTTCCCAGGCGTGATTGGCGTCCAATCCCCTCAGGTATTTCACAACGTCGAGCTTTTGAAGCCTTTGCGCTTCCTCTGACCAGTGTGCGTGGATGTCGTCATAAAGGCGCATCCTTGCCGCAAGTGTTCCGAATCCCTTCCGGCAATTGTAGGATACGTTTCCCATGCTGTAGAACCGTTCCTCGAAGAGGGGAATCAGCCGCAGGCAGATCCAGTGCTGCACGATACGGTCTTTGAAGTGCGCCGCGAAGATCTCGCGGAGCTTGGGTCTTGTTACTATGAATGTGTCCGACAGACCAGGCTCGTAGGTCCGTGTCTTCACGGAAAGAGCCAGGTCGATGATTTCTTCCGCGTGGAGTCGGAATTCCACACAGTCAGGACTGCCCATCTTGTCCCTGCAGCAGTCGTTGTAAGCTTCCATCACAGAGGCCTTCTCCCTGTCGTCAAGTGCCGCCACCGCCCTACCAGCGTTCGAGTTGTACTTGTTGTTGTTGTTGGAGTTCCCTGAGCTGGCGAAGTTGACGTTCCAGCTGTTGTTGCTGTTGTTCTCCGACGAGCTCCAGAAGTTGGCAGAGGTCAACGCGTGTGCTAGATTTTGATTAACAAGGCGGGTTGCCCCTCTTGTAACACGCCCATTTAACTGATAAAAAGATACACCCCTCATGACCTTGGTCTTTGTTGGGGTTCTGATGCCGTCTTCTTCTTCCAGCGCCCTATCTGGTTCTTTAGCTTGCTCCATTGTTCCAGGTAGTTGGCGTACTGGGTTTCGCTTATGACCCTGACGGTCTGTCCCCTCTGTGACGAAAACACGTAGAGCTGGCTGACGGATGTATTGCACAATGAGAGGTGCCATATCATCGTGTCGATGAATTCCATCCGTGCCGCCATGTCATAGCTATTCAAGGCGACGGCACAAGCTGCCATCGCCTCCATGAGATTCTTTTGGAAGAAGTTGCCCATGTTTTGCAAGGCTTCCACCTTGGGCATTTTCACGCCTATCGGCAGATACCACTGCATCAGTAATTCAAGGCCCCTGTATATGGAAGACTGTTCTGGATTCATGGCCGCAAAATTACAAAAAAAAGAAAGGCGCGGCTCGAAGCCGCGCCTTGAAAGAAATTAAAATGCCGCCACCGCCCTACCAGCGTACGAGTTGTACTTGCTGCTGCTGTAGGAGTACCCTGAGCTGGCGAAGTAGACGTACCAGCTGCTGTAGCTGTAGCTCTCCGACGAGCTCCAGAAGTTGGCAGAGGATGAAGTAAAATTAACAAATAATCTGCCTGCGATAGCCTTTTTAAAAATATTTTTATCAGAGGTGGTGCCCTGCTTCCAATACCAGGCCAGTCTTTTCAGCAGACCGACTGTAGGCAGGAACCAGTTGTGTGCCTTGAAGCGGTCTGCCAGTTGGACGGTACTCGGCACGGTGGGCTGGTAGGCATAGGCTGCCGAGGCCGCAGGATAGTAGATTTGGCTCCATTTCGCCTTGTTGGTCTCGCCGAAGTGTTCGCCCATGTAGTTTCTCAGCTCTCCCATGAGGCTGGCCAGACTCTCCAATTCGGTCACGCCAGGCGAAGCCGAAGGAAGAGCCAAGGGACCGAGTCTGTCTTCTGTCTGCCCAATCGAGGCGTCTTCAGGGATCAGGATGATTCCGTTGTTGAGGATGATGTTACGCTGCTCTATGATGTGCAGCGTGTTGGCATACCCTTGGTTCACCACAAACGGGACATTGGGGTCACGGTTGTCGTATTGGGTCTTCCACCAGTCACTCAGCAGGTTTCTCGGCACGTTGTTTCCGGTGTCGCCTACTGTACGAGTGGCCAATCTGGCTGATGTCTCGTTGTAGGCGCTCACACCTTCCCCGTTGTCATTGGTAGGAGCATACACCTTGAAGCCGTCATTCAGGATTCCAAGGTCGCTGGTCTCATCACGCATGATGGCATCGGTGAGACCGACCGTGCTGCTGTCGTAAGATATATTGGTGACTTTCGACAGGTCGTACATCGTGCTTCTCGAAAGAAGCACATTACCATTGGCATCCAAAACTTGCAGCCTCCTGTTTGACATCGTAGCCTCGTTGGTGTTGTAGTCATACAGCTCATTGGCTGCAGAAGAGCCATTATTGTAATAATTACCCCATTGGAAGCTGGTGAGGCTCAGTCCGCCACTGCTCACACTGCCTGTGGCTGAAAGATTGTTCAGGGCTACCATGAGCCGCTGCATCCGGTCGTTGGGGTTGAAGAGATCCGGCACAATATCACCCTCGTGATAGGCACCGTTGGGGTCATTGGCGGTGTATTTAGGCGCCACATAGCAGCATACGCCTATCACGGTTTTCTCGCCGTCGTAGGTATCGACGGACGAATAGGTTCCGTCGTGGTACACATAGTCGCCCAGCTGCGCCTCGCGGTTAAAGAGGGCGATTTCCTTGGAGACGTAGATAACACCTTCCTCCTCGCCGTCCCACGTGGTGATGGTCGCTGTAACCGTGGCGGTATCGTTCAGGTTACTCAGCGACTGCACGGTAAGCACACCGGTAACGGGGTTTATCGTGGCTTGCGAGTAATGCAAGCCTGACAAAGAGTAGCGTATCTTGGTGAACCCGTTGGCGAAGCTGCTGTCAGGCGTCACGCCAAACGGATAAGTGGTGCCGCCGTCGTTGTAGAAGTTACCTTTCACTGTGGCATTCTGCAAGGCCCTGTAACGATACACGACTCTCAATCCCTGGTAGTCGGCATGGTCCGGGTTGTCCACATTGCCCCATTTCTTGTTGAGTTTGTCTTTCACGTCGAAAGTGACTTGGTTGGTCGACAGGCTCGGCTCATATATGGATATTGTGCCGGTGATGTCGGCGGTGCTGATGTCAGCCAACCAACTGAGGACGGACACAGGCACGTCCACCCAGTCCACATTATGCAGCTCGATGGCAGTCATCGCGGCGGTGCTGCTTGTGGCATTGGTCACTTTCGCCTCGTGGAGGTTCACGGTCAGCGTCCGTGTGTCCACCCCGCCCACGTTTGCGCCTATCCTGAGTATGGTCAGCGCATCGTAGCCCTCCATTGTGAGGGTCTCCAAGTTGGGCAGGTTGTCGATGACCAGTCTGTTCATGTTGGCTGGCAGCCGCAGGCTGGTCAGCAACTGCGAGGGCGCGAGGGTGATATTGATCACACCCGTGCCGCGCAGGTCCATCTCTTCCAAGCGGGTCAGGCTGCTGAAGTCCTTGCTGCCACCGAAGGTGGTGCATCCCTTCAGCGAGAGCCTCTGCAGATTGGGGGTCGAAAGGGCAATATTGCCCGGGGCAAACAGCTGTGCCGTCGGGTTGGCAGGCTCCGCGACGAGTTCGGTCAGTCGCTGTGCCGTGATGGAAAGGCTGTTGTTGCCCACCACCATGTCACCTATGTTGCCAATCTTCCTGTAGTAGTTCAAGGCCGCGAGTCCCACAGACGAGTCGCCGCTGATGGCGCCGCTCTGCGCCACGACAAAGGTGTAGCTCTCCCCAGGTGCCACTCTCACGTGAGGATCCACAGCGGTTCTGTCCACCATTCCCGTGGGATAGAGCCATTGGTGAGGCACCACGGTGAACTTGTATTCTCCGCCGGTGCGTCCCTGTCCGGGCGACAGCGACAGGCTGCTGCCGCTGTCGCTCAGTCCCACCACTCCGGCATGCACGCCCGAGGAGAAGTCGCCCCAGCAGGCATAGCTGGCCACGAGGGCCATTCTCCGCTTCATGTACTGCCGTTCCTTCTCCAGCTGGCTGCCCACCTGTTGTGTTATCGGGTCGATGCCGCGTGCCTGGTTGCCGAAGCTGATGTAGCCGAAGCTCTTCGGCCACTCGTAGCGGAGGCGTGCCTGTTCGGCATAGGCCACTTCAGGGAAGTATTCCTGGATCGAGAAGAAGTATTTGTCCAAACACCCCATGACGCTCTGGTCGAAGCCCTCGTTGGCACCGACCAGTCCAGCCATGGCGGTCAGCACGTCGCGCATGTTCTGACGCAGCGCGTCGCTGGCGGTCTCGTAGGCCACCTCGATCATGTTGAATAGTGCCGAGGCCCTGCCCTCGTAGTCGATCTGCGGCTTGTAGCCCGCCTTGTAGTCGGCCACGTCGTGGATACGGTCGAGGAAGTACACCTTGGTCTGACGACCGTTGTTGTCGGTAGCCAGTATACTGTCCAAGTCGTCCTGGTCGAGCCATATCAGCCCCGTCTCGGGGTCATATTGATAATAGGTGTTCTTCGAGCAGTTGTCGGTGCCTGCAATCATGAAGTTCACCATGTTGTAGTGGGTCAGGTGGTTCTGCACGTGACCCACGCTGCCAAGGTTGGCGATGACATCGTTGGCGATGGCCATGATGAAGGCTTCGTTCTGTGCCACCCAGTTGCCGTAGTTCGGGTCGCTCTGGTCGCTGATGTAGGCTGAGGCGGTCATGGGGTCGGTGCTAAGGTTGCGCACGCCCGCCGTGTAGGTCAGGTGTTCCTGGTCCCATGTGCCCGCGTCCACCCATGCTCCGGTGACGAAGTTATAGCGCAGCAGCTTGTAGGCATCGGTGCCTTGGGTGGGCCACCATTGGTATTTCTGCATCTCCGCCACCACCTCCGTGGCAATGATCTTGGCGGTCTTGCCCGTGGTCTCCACGCCAGTGGCGTTGATGAGGAAGGTGCTGGCGGCTATGGTCGCGGCGGCCTGTTCCTCCGTGGCCACGCCCGCCGCGCTCGTGAGGGCCTCGTAGGCTGCCGTGAAGGCGCTCTTCGTGCCGTTGTAGTATTTCAGAGAGGTGTTATGGCAATAGATGAAGTTGACATAACGCCTGAAGACGGTGTCGTTGACGGTCTTCGGGTATTCCTTCCCGTCGACGACCTGTGTCTTGCCCAACCCGTACTCAAAGCTCTTCACACCGTTGTACACCCATGCCTCGTCGTCGGGGTTGTAGGTCACGTCCTGGTCTGCCGGTACGCGGAAGTCGCATAGCGGCAGGTTGTTGTTCAAGCCCTCGAAGCCGAAGGTGTTCGAGTTGGCTTTGAGGCCGAACACCACCTTGTCGAACTTGCCGTTGCCGAAGGTACACATACCACGGAACTCCACCTTGCCATTGTCCTGTGGGTGTTCGGTGAAGAAGAGGAAGTTTTCCTCGTACACGCTGAACCGTGCGCCCGCCTGGGTCAGCGAGTTTCCTCCCGTGACGGCTTGCATCACGTCGTGGTACAGGCGTGTTGCGCCCATCTTGTGACTCTGCATGGGCGAGGCGTAGTTGATCTTGTTGACCAGCTTCTGGCATTTCGGGCCGCCCTCGTAGCTGGTGTAGCACTGGCCGTGGTACATGCCCATCTCGCCCACGTTCTCGCTCCAGCCGTTGCCGTCAAACCATCCGTCCACCACGTCTATCGTCACCTGTGCCTTCTCTTCGTCGGTCAGTCCTGCATAGTCCGTGCCTTCTATCCTTGTGCCGTTCAGGTACATCGGGTTGGCGCAGCCGTCGCCGGTGCTCTGTGCGGGTTTCCACCCGAACTCCGCGTGCACCTTGCTGAAGGGGATGTTGACGACGTAGGTCACTTTGTCGAGCTTGGTCTGCTCGTTGTTGTCCCAGTAGGTGTTGGCGGTGGAGCCCTGTGGCGTCACCATGAGGCATTTCTTGCCGCCCAGGGTGCCGTTCATGTAAGCCAGATAGGCGGCCTTGCCTATCGTGCCGCTCAGGCTGGCTTTGTCGTGGACGATTCTCCAGTAGCAGGCATAGCCCGGGTCTTTCGATTGGTTCAGCTTATATTGGTCCTGTCCCACGAGGGTCAGGAGTCGGTAGCCTGCCGTCTTGGCTTTCTCGTAGTCGATGCGTCCGTTGGTGGTGATGGCGTTGCGTCGGCTGAAGGCGCGTTTCTCCTCTGCCGTGGGCAGCGAGGCTTTCACGTTCTGCCTCACCTGCTCTGCCGACAGTGCGCTGCGGTAGAAGCGCAGGTCGTAGATGTCGATGTCGGCGTTTGGGTTGCCTATCTTGATGGTGTGTCCGTTGCCTTGCACCCAGGTGTCGGCCACGGGCGAGTAGTCTATCTCACGGCGCGGGTCGCCGTTGATATAGACCTTGGCCAACGACAGCGGCAGGCTTGGTGCGCCGTTCAGGGTCTGTTGCCAGGTCAGCTCGTCGTCGGCCTTGGCCACCACTGCGGGGTCTATGGTCAGCGCGGCATGGGTGCGCTTGCCCTCTTCCCAACCGAAGTCCTGGTCGTTGGTTTCCTGACGGTTGACGCATTTCACCCATCCGTCCAAGGGCATCATCTTCAGCCCGAGGGTCTCGCCCGAGGCTACCTGTGTGATGTCGATGACGGGGTCGTCTTCCGCCGTGATGTTACGCACGGCATAGTCTAAGCAGGCGGTCAATGCGCCGCGTGGGTTGCCCGCAAAGTGCGACCACGGGTCTATCTCTATCTCCAACTCCTCTCCGGCAAGCACCCTGAGCACCTTCTGCCCGTTCTCATCCTCCGTCCACAAGTCGTTGACGCCACCGAATCCCCTGAAGGTGGCGGTGACGGTCTGTCCGGTCTGGTGGTTGATGATGGTGAATTTGTCGGTCTCGCTGTTGTTGCGGGTTCTGGGCGAAAGCACGAACCAAGCACCCGCCACGGGGGCGAAGTCCTCCGTGTTGTCCACCGTGATGGTCACGAACTGCAACGCGCTGACGCTCTCGCGCAGGAAGTTGATGACGGTGTCGTTGGCTCCGTAGCGGAAGAAGCGCAGGTACGAGAGGTACGAGGGCTGCTGCTGGCTGCTTCCGTCGCTCTCGATCTCCACGGTGGTGTCCAACGTGTATTCCTGTCCGCTCAGTACGGTGATTTCGTTGCGGACGTATTCCGTCGTATAGTCGGTGTCGTTCTCAGCCGAGTCGGTCAGTCGCACGCTGATGGGCAGCGGGGTCTCGCTGGCCAGTGTCGGGTGGTCGGCCTGTGGCACCCACACGGCATAGCGTGCTATCACGGCGCGGACGTAGTTCTGCACCGTGGTGAGGGTCTGCTGCAGCATGAGGTAGGGCTTGGTGAGGTCGGCCCCATGGGTCTCGGTGTTCACCACCATGAAGCGGTTCACCACCGTTGCCGACTGAAGGCCGTCGGGGTATCCGTCGGCTCCAAGGTGGCCGCTTCCGTCGTCGCAGGTCAGCCATGCCGTCACGGTATGCACGCCATGCGTCAGCATGCCGATGGCGGCTCTTTCCGTCTCGTTCCATGTTCTCGGACTGGTGGCCGGGTATTCCGTCTCAGCGGGTATCTCCTCCACATGGGTGAAGGTGCTCACCGAGCCGCTGATGGTGACGTGAAGCCATTTCTTCACGGCACCCATAACGGAGAATTTCAGCGGGAACACGCCCTCCGAGGCCATGATGGGCTGTGTCCAGTCCTGCAGGTTCTGCACTACAAGCTGGGTGAAGGTCACGTCATTCAGCACCTGCCAGGCACTGGTGGGTGCGGCAATCACCTCTCCGTTGTCGTCAGTCTTGGTGAACGACGCTCTCAACCTCAGCTGCTGAGGGTTGGTGGTTGAGAACCATTGCCCGATGTTGACGACGGCATAGGCCGTCGAGTCGGGGTTCAGCGAGGTTAGCTGAACGGTTCCTACAGTGACCCATGTGTCGCTGTTGCCGGTTTGACGCTGCACGGTCAGCATGCCGGTCTCACCGGCGTTGCTAATCTCGCCGCTGTCGTTCTGTATGCCGCAGAAACGCACACCTATATTATATTGTCGAGTGACCGCCACAATGGGATTGGTCAGCTCCAGAGGTTCCACGTTCTCGGGGTCGCTGATGTCCAGGAGGGTCAGCCTCGCCGCGTAGGTCGTCCCCTGGTCCTCGTTGATGGGTATCGCCTCATCGGCCAAGCGTAGCGCGGCGTGTTCCGTCGGGTCGGCCAGATACAAGTCCCTGTCCGCCTCTGAGGCGAAGCCCCACAGGTGATAGTAGTTGTCCTGCTGCTTCCTCGGTGTCACGTAGAGACAGCCCACCTTTGTCCCAAACTGGCGCTTGATGAAGCGTTCTATCTCGCCACGGTTTAAGCCCCATTCCGAACCTGCAGGTACCTCGGTGCCGTGTATGTCGACGGCATCGCCGGTGTCATTCTGTCCGCCCCAAGGCTCCTCGAGGCTGTTCACCAGCTCCTCGCCTTGTATTGTTACTTTCCTTGCCATAATATTTCAGTTTTTGGTTATTCGCAGTTAATTCGCAGTTAATTCGCAGTTACCACGCTTCGCTGTGGAACCACCCGTCCGAGTGAAACCATGCGTCGGTGCTCCAAGTCACTTCAAGCTCAGGCAGTGCACTTCCTACGTAGACGAAGCCCATCTCCATCCCACCGAAGTCCATCTCCTCCACCGTTACGGCGGTCTCTTCCTGTTCTTCCGGCACGATGGCGGTCACCTCGATGGACACCTGTCCCGAGGTGTGGGCATCCACATAGATCCCGTCGAGCGAGAAGCCCTCGCCCGCCTCGATGTCGAAGTCGTCCATCCCCACCACCCATATCGGGTCTCCCGGCTCAGGGTTGACAGGGATTCTGTCGCCATCGTCGATGATGATTGCGTTGTCCTTCATCAGTCGTTGTTGCTGTTTTCGGCTATCTTCTCGTTCATGAAGCTGGGAATCACCTTCAAGTGAACCGGCTCGTTGCAGTGATGCACGTAGCTGAGGTCGGCGCTATACACCACCATCTCAATCACCACGATGCCTTTCAGTTTCTTACTGAGTTCGTGGCTGATTCTCCACACATACGTCCCAACGTCTGTGCGTATGATGTCGCCGTTCTGGTAGCTGAATGTGGTGATAGTCTCGCCGTTTTCCTTATGCAGGCCAATCATGTAGTCGTAGGCCTCCGGCAGGTCGGCGATTTGTCCGTCCTGGCGGTGCTTATAGATAATCGGGAATGTGTCGCCCGCAACCCTTTCAATTTGTGTCATATTCTCACATTTTGGTTATGGTGCGAAAATACAATAGCAGTCGTGTAAGCAAGTGACAAAAAAATCCCCTCCGTCAGTGGGCGAAGGGGATTTTGTGGTTATTCATTGCTCAGTTCATATTGGATATCCCTGATTAGACATTCCGTTTTTAGGCTGTGTTCCGTGGCCAGGCGTTTGAGCTCCTCGGCCTCGGCCTGCAGTTCGCAGAGCGCGGTCACCACTTCAAGTCTTGTCATCATCTCTCACCTCCTTTCCCAGGGCGCAATAGTTTGCGTTCCACTCGTTTGATTTCCTCAGGATCGGTCACGGTTTCCATCTCCCACTTCTCGCGTTTGCCTTGGGCCTGTTGGAGCGAGGTGGCGTTCATGCGGTGGTGCAGGCTGCATGTGGGGTACATCTCCCAGTCGGGGATGTAGAGCCCCATCTGGTCGCAGTGGCGGTGGTTGCCGCTGCCGGTCTTAATAATGGTCATCCATAGGCAGTTGTCGCAGGTGGGTTCCGATTGATGGCTGCCTTGGACGACTTTCACTTTCTTGCGCAGGGCGCGTGTCATCGTGTTGCTCATGCCGCCTCCCTTTCTCCGGCGACTGCCGAATTAGTGTTTTTTCGGGACACTGAGTTTGTCGAAGTGTCCATGTAGCCGCCGAGCCAGGCTCCGGCGGCCAGCACTGCCGTTCCGATGGCAGCCATAATGAGGCTGTCGCCCATGGTGCAGGCCACCATGAAGCCGATTACTGCCACGATGCCCCATCCGGGCTTCGTCTGTGCGGTCTCTCCCGCTGTCTGTCTTGAATTTTGCATGTTGTAGACATTTAAGTTGTGTGGCAACAGAAAGCGGTCGCCACTTTCGCTGTCTACAACATGACTGCCACCACGAGGGGACTTTATGTTACGAAAGGGCGACCGCAGAGGTCTTACTCGGAGAGGGCAATAAAAAAAAAGCCCCCGATGTGTCGTTGGGCTGTTTCCGCCGCCCCTGCGTGATAGGCTAACTATCATGTTGTAGACGCTGCAAATATAGATAAATTTCTTATTTGTAAGCGTTTTTCGGAAAAATTTAGGGTAAAATTTCCAAAAATCGCCTAAAATTCCCCTATTTCTTTCAACTTCACACCTCTTGCCCGAAGCTCTTCCTTGACCCTTTCCGACATCTTGATGCCGTTCGATAGTAGGAAATCGGCACGGGCCTGCACCTCGTTGAAGGTTTTCTCATTCCAATCTTCCTTTTTGAGTGCCTTGCTGATATAGCTACGGAATGTCGCAACGGTATTATCCGTGTTGATTTCGCTTGGCATATCCACCTTTTTCGTTCCCAAGGTGTAAGGCTGCGGAACACCGTCTATCACCTTTTGAAAATAGGCTGTGGCGGTTATGTATGGAGCCTGTACACCGTATGAATAATCGGTTATCATGCAGGCTTTGATGTTGTCTCTCACGGCATATAAAGCCAACGACTTTTCCCTTTCCACATAGCCAAGCCAAAAGTTACCCGTCTCGGAATACACACGCATGGCAAAAGAGTCATACTCGTTGCCTTCGTCATGCTCTAGATACAAAGGACACAACCTTCTTAACATCCATGCTCCTGCCTGGCTGTTCTCGCTTCGATAGGTAAGGCCTTTCACCTTGAAGGTGTAGCGGCCAAGTGTGCTGTTCTCATAGAGTGTCCAGTTCTGGAGGTCCCGGTCTAATGTACCACTCACCTCTTCTTCAATCATTCTCTGATTTTCCTCTACCTCTTTTCTCAATTCTTCTTGTTTAGCCTGTCGCTCGGCTTCCTTTTGCTTTTCTTTCTCTGCATTATGAAAGCCAATGAGCGCAAACACAATGAATAGAATGAGAACAATAATTAAAAATGTCATGTTGTTGTTGATTTTGAGTTAGGCCGCAAAGATATGGAGAAATAGACCGTCAAGTTAAGTTTTCGCCCAAAAAGTAACATAAGGAATCTATCAAGTTACCTTTTTGCCCAAAAAGTAACATAAGACCATTTTAACTTCGTTGAATCTTCGATTTCGTGAGGTCACGAAAAAGAAAAAGCCCCTGCCGGAGCAAGGGCTATTCTGCGCCGCAAGCCCGGGCGGCGACTTCTGTCTTAATCAACGGCACATAACGGCCGTAGGCTTATTGTATCGTATCAGCGGCGCGGCGGATGCGGTCGGCCAAGTCCACCAAAGCGCCTTTCAGCTGATAGCGTTCCTCCATGCTGAACTCGGTGGGTTTCTTATTCCCATCAACGCCGTCAAGCTTGTGGTATAGCCACGAGCACGACTTCCCGAAGTATCGCGTCGAAAGCTCGCGCCACGAAATCGCCAATAGTATGTCTTCCATTTGCTTCTTCATTGTTCCCTGCTGGGACTCTTTCAGTGTCATTGTTGCCATAGTGATATTGTTTTTGATAGGGTTCCACCGTGTGGTGGAACCCGTTGGTTTGTCATTCCTCGCCTGCCATCAGTTCCGCCAATGTCCTTTCGATGAATTCCTCAATCTGGCGGCTTGCGTAGATGTAACTCTTTCTGTAGTTTCTGATGGCCTGAATCAGGTCGTTTTCTTTTTCCGTCAGTTCTACTTTTACTGTTTTCATTGTTGCTATGTTTGATTGATTAAGACGGTGCAAAGATAGTACAAATATTCGTATTAACAATATATTTTCTGTTTTTTTTCAAAAAAAAGTGCATTTTTTTTCAAAACAACATGAAAATCTTTCCAAAACCATCCAATTCTTGCAAGGCTGGAAAGAAAAAAAGCTCCGCAACCCGGTAAGGATTGCGGAGCCACCCAAAATAAAACCTTCAAAACCATTATGACATAACATTTCATTCTTCTTACCCGTTGGCCTTCAGTTCCACCCAGCCGTTTTGCTTGGCAAGTTCGTCAAGTTGTTGTTCTGCGGCGTCGAGGGTGCAGCTCTGCAGGCGGAAGGTGTCGGTCAGCGACACTTGCAGCTGTGCGGCCACCTGCGGGATGAGGGCGGCAATGTCGCCCGTCGACACTATCAGCACCTCGATGGAATAGCCATTGAGGGTGTGCTGGATATGATAGACATATCGGTCGTCTTCAGGGTTGATGTATCTCTTCATGGTCGTTTAGTTGAATTGAACCTTTAATTTGTCGATTGCGTTTGATTGTCGTCTGGCGCGAAGCTGCCGCCACAAGCCTACGGGAAGCACCGTGAGGTCTCCCACCGTCACCTTGCCCTCGCCGACGCTGTACGCCAGCGTCACCACCTCTTCGCCTATTAGCACACTCTTCTTCATGACTTCCTACTGGCATTAAACATCAGGTAAATCAATCCCGCCACGGCCGCGACAATGGCAACGACGGCCACCGTGCCGTTGTCCTGCCGCGCTTCCGTTGTAGTGTTCGCCTCGCGGGTCTCTTGGTCGTCCGTATGATTATAATAGGTGGAGTCGGCCGCCGTGATGGACGACACCGCCTCCTCTTTCTCCGTCGAGATCTCTATCGATTTCACCGCCCCCATGCCGCCACCGGCACTCCCCGTCAGGGGAATGCCTCCTAAGACGGTGGCGGGCACGGCGAAACATGGGGCGGCTTCCTTGCTCCCTCGCAGGTAGCACAGGCTGTCCAGATCCTCGTTATTCTGCCGCTTCGCGTCATTGCGAGGCACGAAGCAATCCATATTCGGTTCATAGAATTCAATCTTGTACGTCAGCCTTTCGGAGCTGGAGCGCCACAGGCTGTCTATCCTGCGGAGCTCCACTCCTATCTCGTCGGTCTGCCTGCGAAGTGTGCTGCTGTTCGTGTCCAGCTTGGCACGACATCCGGCGAGAAAGCAACTCAGAAAGTATAATATGATGATGAAGATGAACTTACGCATCAGTAATTCTCCTTTGTTACATCGAAACACGGACAGGGTTTGGATGAGTACTGGCAATGTCCGCTCACTTTCTTGATGGTTGGGAACATGGTCTTCAGTGACTTCACCAGTCTACGCAATGCGGCCTTCTGGCCCTCGGTGCGTGTGTCCTTGGGTCGTTTGTCGGCATCGAGTCCACCCACGTAGCAGATGCCGATGGTTGAGGCGTTGTGGCCTTTGCAATGCGCCCCTACTTGGTCAATCGGACGGCCCAGGTGGATACTGCCGTCCAGATAAATCAGGTAGTGGTATCCGATATCCTTCCAGCCGTTATGCTCGATGTGGTGCCTGCGCACCGCCTCGACGGTGGTCTTATCGCTCGGCACGGTACCCGTGCAATGGATGATGATTTCGTTGACAGGTCTCATATATGGTGTTTTTTTCATTACTTTCAGTTGGGAAGGCGGGACTAATCACCTTCCCGGGTAAGGTTCAGTCAACAAACCCCACTTAATAATCAAGCAACTTATGAAAACACGGGGCTGGTTACCCGACGTGTGTCCTTTCACACGGCTTACTAAGTGAATTGATTTTGTTACTGGCACTCATGCGGGGCTGGTTGCCAAGGCCAGCCGAGGAACTGTGGACGGAGCGGGACTCGAACCCGCGACCAAACGGCTTCGCAAGAAAGCCGCAATTCTCTACCAACTGAGCTACCCGTCCTGGGCGCCGACGTCGGTCTTCACAGATGGACGGCGGCTCTTAGTAAGAATCTTAAATCTTAAAATACTAAATTGAAACGAAAAAATCCACAACTTCAAGTGAAAAGGTAAATACTACCCACCACAACCCAAAACAGGACTATGATGGCTAATGCTGCCGCAATCGCGGCACAGCCCCGACGGTCAGGAGTCCCTTCCTCATCCATCAGGCGTATCTTCGTGTAATCCTCTTGTTCTTCCATAGCGTTTTTTTTGAATCCTTTTTTTTGTAGTGGGGGACGGACTCGAACCGTCGACCTGTAGGTTATGAGCCTACTGAGCTACCCACTGCTCTACCCCGCTGCTTAGCCCGCTGTACCAAACTCAACAAACTGTAAACTGGCCTTGGCGGGCTGTTGTGCGCCCCATAGTATGCTTGCGGTAGCTAAAGGCGCAATCCGTTACGGCAAAGGCAACGGCGGCACCTCGCAAGCCTTGGGGCGTATTCTGCTCCGTGTCGCTAAACATGCCTGTCTTCGCGATAGAGGGAGCACCAATCCTGTCCCTGCTTCTCATAGAACGCCTTCTCAAAACAGGGAACCCTCAAACACATTCAACTTTTCAAAGAACCGGGGCTTCGCGGAAGTCCGTCCCCTTTCGGGGTGCAAAGGTGGCAATTTCCCCTGACGATAGAGTGACACTTTTTCGCGGTTGAAGCCGCACGCGGGACAGCGGTAGTAATGCAGCCTTGCGTCGTACTCCTCGCCGCATAAAGGGCAGGTCACGTCGATGCAATGGTTGCTCATAAGTCAAAGTCCTTTGTTATCATAAAGGATTTCCCATCCTCACCAGGCTCACTGATGGAAGCCTCCACGTGTATAAACAATTCAGCCTTTTTAGTGATGCAGGTTTTCATCGTCAGTTCCATGACCTCGCATTTCCCGTAGCCGTTCTGGTCCATTGCCTTGAAAAGCCCGGACAGCGTCTCTTTGATTTTTCCTCGTTTCATTATCGTTTGTATTTGCTCATTTGTTGTTCAATATGTTTCTCTTCCTCTATCTTGTGCTGTAAGGCCGCCAGTACGTCATGCACATTGGCCGCTTCAATCAGCTCGTTGTCCTGGGGCCGCCCGTCGTTCAACATCAGCATGATGTTCTTTCGGTTCTCTATGGGCGACGCCACCGTATCGCCTCCCGCCTTGGCTCTCCGCAGAACCAAGGGGTATTGCTCCCTCAGCCACTCGCTGAAGAGGTCCCACCACTTTAACATCAGCACCACATCGGCACTGCCCGCCTCTATTTGCACAGGCTTGCCGCCCAAGTCCTTCATCGCCCCCTCGATATACTTCAACTCTTTGGTCTTGGCATAGCCCAGCAGCAGCGCGTCGGCATGAAACCATTGTTCAAAGGTCGTGTTCATCAGATAGGTGTCCCAAGTAAAGGGCCAGTTCATTCCCAGCGGCATGTCGTCGTCCGCCAGGTAAGCCAACATCCCGCAGAACTCAGCCACTTGCCAGTCTTCGAGGTCAAACACGCGTCCTTCTGCATCCTTGAAGCGGGTGTGCACCACCTTTTTGCCGTCCTCTTCGGTCGTTCCCGCCATCATCTTAATGCCCGCGAACCTGCACAGCAGAATCAGCAGCAGCTCTTCGCGGCGCAACCCCTTGGTGGAAGCCTCCACCACCTCGCGCAGCTGGTCTGAGGTCAGCTCCTCCCATCGGGTCGGTATTGTCAAGTCGATTCTCATAGGAAGTTCACCATTTTGCCGCCGTCAAGGTTAACGGTGGGAGTGTTATAAGCCTCCGATTCCGCAAACAAAGGGAAGGCAGCCAGGTTGGCCAGCATGATATTGCGGGCATACATGGCATAGTTGCGGGCGGCACGTTCGTCGCCGCGCCACATCGAGGTCGCCACGCGGCACAGCCAGGCTATCGCCTCGCGATGCACCTCCAGCAGCTCGTTGTCGCGCATGAGTTCCACGAGGCGGTCCACCTCCTCGCCACTGATGTAGTAGGCTGCCACGGTCTTCATCTGCAAGGCCGTTGTGGATAATGAATCATAGTATTCCTCATACGAGCGCACGCCCGGCATAAGGTGACGGTTGAAAATAGCCGTGGTCGGCATGAAGCACGCCGTGAGGTATTTGTACTGTTCCGTGCTTCGCCAGCTGTCGTAGGGTTTGGGGTTCGCTTGGGTGCCGTCGCTGTTTCCGATGAGGTATTTCACCAAAGTGTCGCAGTCCATCATGATACGCAGCGGCATAGTGTTGGCCAGGCGGTCGACGCGCTGCGACGATGCCGGACTGAACTCTTCGTTGTTCTGTACGGCAAAGCCTGCCTCGGTCAGTTGCATATCCATCTCCGGGATAGCGTCAAGGAGTGCCTTCTCGGCGATGATCCGGCGACAAAGGTCGCGCAATGCTGCGTGACTGTCGTCGGCGGTCATCCCTACCTCAGCCTCCAAGGTCGCCTCCAAGCTGTCGCCGATGATGTGCGACACCAGCCATTGCTGGGCACGCACAAAGAAGTCGGCGAAGCGTGTGTTGCCATCCTTCAGGTTCAGGGAGGGCAGATACCCGTGGGCTTGTTCAATGTTTTGGAGTATCATATCTTATTGTGTTACGTTGTTGGCTACTTTAATTTCCCCCGACTTGGAGTTGTCCAAGGTGGTGAACAGGCTGTCCTGCATGACGATCTCCAGGTTGCGATTCCAGCCGTTAATTTCCCTCACCACCGGCCACCACTGTGTGGCCAAGTAGGCCAGCGGCTTGCTCTGGCTCTGCTTCATGATGTAAATCTCGCGAATGTTTGAGCCGCTTAAACTGTTGGAGTTCTTTCCGGGTGTGGCTCCGATGAGGCTCGGATGCACGTCCATCGCATACGAGATGATGTTGGCACCCGTCTCGTAGTCGGTCAGATACTCGCCACCGCTGATGTCATTTTTCACGGTCTCAATCTCAATCAGCTTCTCTTGCGCCATCCCGTTGCCACTCTGCATGAGGGTTTTCTTCGAGATGATGGCCTTGCCTGCATTCTCCTCACCTGCCAGCACGTCGCTAATCTGCTTCACCACTTCGTCATACAGTTTCTTCCTCGCCTCGTGGTCTTCTTTGCCGATGCCCAACAGTTCCTCCTTCTCACGGAAGTATTCATCAGCAATGTAGATGATATGCTTCACACCGAGGTTGTACTTCAGGATGGCTTTCTTCAGTGCGGGAATGCTGGTCAGCTGGTCGTACCACCCACTGCGGAAGATACTCCACCAGTTGGGGTACGAGTAGTAAGGCCGTCCCGGGCTTGGGATGTATACAGGATAGCACATCCTTTCCTCCTTGCCTGCCAGCATACAGCGACGGATGTCGGCCACGGCGTTGTATTCGTCGATGACGTAGGAGTCCTGAATGTCCTTTTCCGTCGGGCTTTCGTCCCACTTCGAGCTGAAGAGGTGACGGTTGATCAGGTCTTTGTTGTCCACGCCCCAGCGACTGAACATCGCCTCGCGATGGATAATGCGTTCAATACGCTTGCGCCCGCCGTTCTTTTCCTTTTTCGAAGGCAGCAGCATGGGGAAGGCATTGCCGAAATAGCTCAGGTCACATAGCATCTCCTGCAACAGCAGCGGGATGTTGTTGCACTGGTACCAGTCGTATGCCTCGCCCTCAATCACCTCCTTGAAGGCTTTCGCTTGGTTGGTATCAGGGTCGCGTATCACCTCCACCAGCTTCGGACCCTGTCCGTAGGCCACCTTCCAGTTGAAGTTGGCGTTGGTGCCGACGATTTCGGCCTTCTCTATCTTGGCCATCACCTGTTGCGGCAGGTCATTGTTGACTCCCCAGGGTGCTAAGCAATAGCCGCCTATGTTCATCATCGAAAGGTTAGGCTCGTCAAACAGAGCGCTCGACGACTTCATGCCGTTGATCACGGCCAACACTCCGTTGAGTACGCACACACGGTCGGTCAGCCACATAGGCCGCATCCCGTTATCCTTGTTTTCCTTGTTGTTTTCCATATACCTCAAGATTTCAGATTTCAACTATCAACTTTCAACTGTCAACTACAAAAACACCTCAGCCCCATTAAACCTCGTGACCGTATACCTATTCACCTTCCGTATCTGCCCATTCGCTATCAGCTGCACGTTCATCGTGCGTCCCGAGCTGTGGAACGAAGTGCAGCGGCATTCCTCCACCTCCACCAGCTCACCCTTCTCGCTGACCCAACTCAGCGAAAACACCTTCTGTAGCTGCACCACCTCAAATAGTTTGCTTACGTGAATCATAGTCTTTCCGAATTTAATCCGGTGCAAAAATAGCGCACCCCTTCCGCTTGCAAGTGACAAAAAAAGAGAGGGACGCGCTCCCTCTCTCGTCACTCAGCCATGCTGTCTATCACCGCTGCCTGACTGATGCCTAACTCCTCCGATTTCCGCTTCAGCCATTCCACAGTGGAAGGTTTCAGCCGAAGGCAGACTGTTTTTCGTTTCTCTCCGTCACCCATTCGTGGGCGGCCTTTTGGGTTGTTGGTCTTGCCTTTTATCATATCAATTCTTTGAAGTTAGCAATAAGGTAGTCGGCAATCTCACGCATGGCGGTGGCCGCCTGTTGTGCGTCAAGCGGTTTGCCCTTGCCGATGGGCAGCACCCGCTGCGTCTCGTTGTACATGCCTTTCTTCCACTCAATCTTGAGCATGTTGTCGAGGTCGGCCACCACATACCAGTCAGGCTTGTTGTCGATGGTGGTAACGGCGAAGCGCTCATTGTCGATAGGCTCGATGGGGATAGGCTCCACCTCCATGCTTACAACCTCGTTCGGTCCTACGAACCTTGCAAATTCAGGGGTTTGCTCCAGCCGCTTGATGGCATCGGCCTGGTTGCGAGCCTCAACGGTGGATTTCACTTCATCCCCGTTGCTCAGTTTGATGTTGATTCGGTATCGTTTCATATCTCTTCACATTTTGAAAATTCCTTGTTTCTGAACAGTTCGGCCAAGCCGCTGATCTGCTTCAGCCGAAGCAGTTCGTCGGCGTCCATGCCGATATTCTTCAAGATCCATGCGTCGCTCATGCCCGACTTCGTGAGTTCGGCCACGATGTTGCTCATGAGTTCGATGGAATGTGCGCCACGGGCGCGGTTGTGCCGGATGGTCGAAGCCATGCGGTTGCTCAGAGGCTTGTCGATGGTGACGACAGGCATCATGCCGCCTTCGCGGTCGCGGATGCGCTTGCTGGTCAGCATGACGGTGTAGCGGTGGAAGCCATCCACAATCTCGTAGGTGTCCGACTCAGGGATGTAGTAGCACACTATCGGCATGGTGTAGCCATCCTCCCATATCGACAGCTCCAGCAGCTTCATTTCGGGCGGTGCCACGGCGTTGGGGTTGTAGCTGTTGGCCCTGATCTTTTCGATGGGCACGGCCTTCACGTTGTAAACAGGTGATGTCATAGCAGGTTTTGGTATTTTTCGATGATATTCTTTCGGCGGGTCATCTCCTCCTTGGTCTGGGAGAAACCCATATACTTGCATAGGTGGTCATTCTTCATGATGCAGATGCACATCCGCTTGAAGGTGGGGATTTCCTTGAACTCCGAAATGTCGATGTCGTCAAGGTATTCCATGCGCACCGGCTTTTTGTCGGTGGCATAGTTGGTGGTGGCTTGCACATCCATCTTCACCCCGGCTGCACGGAGTTTGGCGATAGTGGCCTCCGACAGGCAGCCGCCGCGCTCACGCCAAAAGCGGATAGAGGTTTCGAGTTTGGCGAGATAGCCCGCCTTGGTCTTCGGCGGCAAGGTGTCAAGCAGGAAGTACATGTATTGCTCCCACGTGTAATCCTTCGGCTTGGTGATGCTCTTCCAGCCCATGGCCGTGGTGCCGCCATAGATGCCGGTGAAGTTCACGCCGTTCACGCGGCTCACCAGCTTGCCCCAGGTGTGCGGCTCAATCACGCGGTACAGCTTCAGCGACTCCTGTCCCTCGCTGATGAACGGCGAAGCCACGCGCATTTGGTCGATATTCACGCCCGCCATATAATAGAGGTCGTAGAGGTGGTTGTAGCGCCAACCATTCTTCGCATTGGCAATCCAAACATCCTCGGTCGTGAAGTCGTAGATGGGATAGGCGTTCACCACACCGTTTTCCATGTCCTTTGTCCACCGCCATCCGTCGTAGTTCTTATAGTTGCGGTCGCTGAATATGGCTCGCCAGCGGTTCAGGCTCTCCTGAGTCCTGATGCCCACCATGCAGCACACCGGGCATTGCTTCTCCTTGGCCAACCATGCGCCGAAGGCGACTTGGAAATCATAGTCCCACATATTCGACCGCAGGAAAGGGAAGCTGATGTAGGCACCTTGCGGACGCTCACGCACCCAGATGCCCTGCTTCGTCGGGTCCCATGGCCGCCAATACGACTGGAACACGCTTGTGCATGTCGTAACCTTGAACGGCACGCACACATGATAGATGTCGGCCACATCAGCAAACGATTTCAGCGTTTCGGCCACATATTCCGTGGTCATCTCGTACTGGCATTCGTAGTCCATGTGGAAGATGCCGAAACGCCTGCCGCGTCTCTTGGCTTCGGCAGCCACCATGTTCAGCAACACGCCGCTGTCCTTACCGCCCGAAAACGACACATACACATAGCCGAAATGCGTAAACGCCTTGGCTATCCTTCGCTTTGCAGCCTCATAGACATTCATACACTTCCTCCTTTGTTTTGCCTTTAAAATACTCAGTCATCGACACTTTCTTGGCAATGTTGCGGTCGATGAGGCCTTCCAGCTTCACGTTGCCGGTCAGGTCGTAATACTTGCAGTCGTACTCCTGCCCAGTGCGGAAGGTGCGCCGTCCGCTCTGGATCCGCAGGGCAAGGTCCCAAATCTTGTCGAAATAGATGGTGTTGTGGTACTGCTGAAGGTTCAGCCCGAAGCTCTCCTTCTGGTACGACAACACGGCGGCTTTCGGGTAACGCTTCCGGCAAGCCTCCTGGCTGTCGATGTACTTGCAGAAGATGATGGTCTCTTCCTCGGGCACACGCTCAAGGATAAGGTCAACCGTGTCGAACTTGTCGGGCGAACAGCAATAGCAGTGCTGCATCTTCTGCGTCATTTCGAGGAAGATGTTGTTGTTGCGGAACTTCAGCAGCTCGTCCGACAGGAATTGCTCCTTCAGCCATTCGTATTGCTCACGCTCCTTGTCGGTGATGGAATAGCTCCAATCCGAATAGTTCTGGCTGATGTTCAGGTGCAGGTCACACTCATACACATAATGGCGGATGAGGCTATAGAGGTAGTCCACGTTCTCGTAGCCGGTGATGAACTCTCGGCTGTAGGTCTTCCAACTGCCTATCCGCTTCGTGATGGTGGTGTAGCGGCAGAAGGTGTCCTTGAACTTGGCCATGCTCATATTGAGGATTTTGGGCGAAAGAAACTCCATCTGGCTCCACAGGTCAAGCAGGTTGCGGCTCAAAGGTGTGCCGTTGAGGATGAGTTTGTATTCGCACAACTCGCCGATGTCGAGCAGCCTCTTGGTTCGCTTGGCGTCGGCATTCTTGATTTTCAGGCTCTCATCCACCACCACGAAAGGCTTTTTTGCATCCAATATCCTTTGCCGCAGTTCCAGATAGATGCGGTCGCTGCCGCCGATACTCTCCACGCCGTAATACACGGCTGGCGCGTGGAACCCGCCCCACTTGGACACCTCGTCCATCACCGAGGGGATGCCGTCGGCGGTGCGGATCGTCCGCAATGGGCCAATCCACACCACCAGGTCGACATCTGGCACCTCATTCACGAGTTCGCAGGCCACGCGGGTCTTCCCCGTGCCCGGCTCCATGAAAAGCGCACCCACCTTCCATTCCTGCAGGTGCGCCTTTGCGTCATATTGTTGCGGTAGCAGGTTCATCTCTTCAGCTCCTTGATTTCGTTACTGCTAACCGCGTCAACCTTTGCAGGCTCGTGACGCTCGATGTGGTAGTCCGGGAGGCGGTTGCCAGCCTCGTCGAACCAGGCTCGCTTCTTGGATGAATACTGGAGAACCTTCTTCTCCAGCAGCCAGGCTGCAATCCAATAGGCATCCGACTTCTGCACCTCGAAGTCGGGGCCAAACACTTGCGAAGCGGGGATGATGTCGGAGCTGCCATCGAAGGCCGTGGCCTTGAAAGCCTTGGGGCTAATCCTCACAAGGCTTTCAAGACGCACACTGTAGCACAAGGTCTTTTTCATATCAGTAGAGTGTTACAGCGTTAATATCCGTAATGACATCGGCATCCGAGCAACCGACATAAGGCAGGTGGCGCCATGTGCCATCCTCAACCTTAATGAATTGCTGTCTTCTGGTGGGAGTCTCGCAAATCAAATTCTTGATCTCGACCTTGAATTTGTAGTTGCAGAAGTCCAAGGCACGGGCAAAGCTCTCAGCCTTGAATGAGTACTCGGTGTTGGTAGGTCCGTAAATTGCGGTGAAATCGTATAACATAGTTTTTGTCGCCAGTTTTATCCAGTTGGCTCGTCTGTTTTGATTATTTAATTGTGATAGTGATGGTGTTGGCGTTGAAGTCCATGATGCAATCAACTTGCACGTCTTTGCAATCATTCCTGTAGCCAGTAGTCTTGAAGTTATCCCAGCTCATGCAGTGACCTTTAAAATTCTTTTCGATGCCGAAGGATTCCTTTACAAATTCATGGCACATTTCCAAGTACTCTCCTGCACAATGGTCGCGGTTGATTCTGCTGTCTTTAATTGTCGTAGTTTTCATTTTTTTTTGTCGCCGGTTTGGTCGGTTGGCTCTTCCGTTCTTGTTTGATGATGCAAAGATAATACTTTTTTGTTTATGTATATACAAAAACAAGAGTTTTTTTTTAATTATTTTTCATTATCTTTGTAAATCATTGATATTTGTACACTTACAAAATAGGAAATTTTTTCCACTTTTCATCAAATTTCTCCATACAAAATCAAGTTTTGCAATCAGTTTCAATCAGCTTTGCTCACGTTAAGTTTTCCGCGAAAAATGTAGCATATTCTGCGCTTTTTAAGATGGTGCAAAAATACCACCCCCTATACAGCTAAAAGTGAAAAAAACCGCCGCCTGCAAGTCCTCCGAGACGCCGCAGGCGTCGAAAATTTCATACCATATCAAGAAAAAGAACAATTCAGCCTATCTAATTCTCACGCTCTCAACAAACAACGCCGCCGATTTTGCAAAAATCGGCGGCGTTTCCGTCGGAAGACCTCGCGCCGCCCTCCCGAGACGGGGGCAATTGCCTCCCTCACTTTGCGAAATATGCGGGGGCTGGTGTCGGTGTCGGATGTCGGGACGGAGTCGCGCCGACTCCGTCCCTCTCTCCCTCCGTCAACAGTTCAACAGCGGCTGTCTCTCCGTCTCAACTGCCGCCATCATATCAAAAAGGGCGGCATTGGTGGGGATAATACGCGGCATGTCGGCGGTCGTTGGCTTGTGTACCTCGGTCGCAAGGTTCAAAAATTCCCATGCTGTAAGGCTGTCCGACAACATTAGGCGCTCCGTCAGATGTTCGGCGAATATTGACAACTGCGCCTGATTGAGGGGCGCAACTTTCACACGGTCGCGGATTGCCTTGGTGCGGCTGTCTGCGGCTACCCTCATACAATTAAGGAGACCTAAATACATTAACGCGGTCGGGCGGTCGAGGCGTTGCGCCTTTAGCCTCTCAATCCGTTGGCGGTCGTTGTCGGTGATGGTGGCGGCGTTGTCAAGCCATCTTTCCACCGTGCCGAAAAGTTCATTAATACTGCCTTGGTCGTTGCCCTTGCTTATTGCGGTGTGTTCTGCGCCTAAAATGGTCTGATTGCGGCAAATGGTGACGCGCTGACCGATTGCCACTTGTACGCCATCTTGGTGGAAAGTTAGGGCGATATTCGTGCATTTCTCGCCATCATCGTATTTCATAAGGTTAAGCGTACAAAACACACGGCGCAAAATGTGCGCTTCTACGGCGTGGGGCATGGTCACGGCCTCCACCTGGGGCAATAACACGACACCAGGCGCGGACTTGCTCGCGTTTTGCGCTGCCCATAGGTCGGACACAATCGGCATAAGGCCACGACTTTCGGCGGCGTCCGCTATCCGTTCAATCGCTTCATAATGATAAAAGCCTTTCAGCGGTCGGCCAAAAATGTCGTTTTCCTTGTGCGTCCTCTTGAGGGTGTCAAGGGTTAATTCGATGTTCTTTTCTGCCTCAAAATCAAAAGTTTGGGCGTTTTCGATGTTGTTTAATTGTTGTAAATACATAATATTGGGCACGCAACTGGGCGGCGTGTCTGCCTCTTGATTAGTTAATATTAGGATAAAGTCTTTGTAGGTTCTTAATTGGTTGGGAATTGGTGGCGGCGGCATAGGCAAAGACAATCCCACCACCAACGGCACGGACTGCGGCGGCGGCTGTCGTTCCCGTGGCTACCACATTATCAATAATGATAATCCGTTTATCAGTTGGCAACGGCTGGGAAAGATAAAAGCCTAATTTTTTGGGCAAAATATGCCTGCCTTGTTTCTTTAGGTTGTAGAGGGTTTCGCGTGGTGTGCCTTTCAGATAGTCGCAAACCTCGGCGGCGGTCTCTCTTGCAATCCGTTTGCAGAGTTCCAAAGTATAGGTGGCCTTTCCCGTGTGGCTGGGCATTGGAACAAGTACAGCATTAGTCGGGATGTATTTCACCATCTCGGCGGCGGCTTTAGACACTGCCCATCTTTCGCCCTCTTTCATCGCGTGTGCGGTCTCGCTTCTACGGTTTGCCCTATAGTTGCCAGTTGCAAAATATCTCGTTTCCATGGCTTCAACGAATTGAGTAGTACATTTTTTCAAGTTGTCCAAGACTCAAGCCTGTTTCAGCTTGTATCTGTGCCAAGTCATCATAATTTTCCACGCCTCGTGCAATCAAATTTCTGGCGTTCTCTTTCGGGTTGTAGGTGTTTTCCATATCAGTTGAGTTTTGAGATTTATTCTTTTTGGTTTGAGCCGGTAACTTTTTTAACTAATTCGTTCACTTTCAGCATTTTTTTAATTCATTCCCCCAGGAATCACCGTATAACTTTTTGCTGCTTGAAGAGAGTAGGCGGTAGCAATGCAATGGCGCGTCGAAAAATACTACCCGTAGGTGTGGAGATTTTTCAAAAGACGCGCTCCGTATCACCATTGCATTGCAGATACCGCCGAAACTATCTTTGCAGCAGGAAAGTATACATCAGGGGATCCTTGGGGAATACCACGGCAAAGTGCTGAAACTGTGAACACCGCTTGAAAAAACTCGCGAAGCGTTAACGACCGCCGATTAGGCGTTAAACAAATAGCGTGGTAAGGGCGGGAGACCGGAGCGTAGGAAACGCCCATGTGCGTAAGGGGAAGGCGACAGTCCCGAAAGTGTCCTTTAGGGCATAGCCATGAGCAATGGTCTGGCACAGACGATTGCCATAGCAACGCCCGTTAAAAAGGACTCTTTCATAGGGGACCGTCGACTTTCTTTCGGGGAGGAGATGGAACGGTTACGGAGTGGAGGGATTCCGCCGTGCGATGGATATAGAAAACCCCGGCAGGAGGTCGTGAGACTTCCTGTCGGGGTTTTCTTCCGCTTCGGCCTGTACGCTGTCAGGTTCTTGGCACAAGAGCCTGGCAGAGGCGGCAGACTGTCGGCTGTGCCTCACAGAGGCTCTGTCGACAGGCTGACGGGCTCTAAAGCGGCAATGGTGCAGAAATAGACCGTGGCCGTAGTGAAGCCAGCGGAACGAAGCGCCACAGCCTATTTCGGCATGGTTGCCGCGTGCGTCATGCGGTAGAAGCGAGTATGAGACGAAGCCGCTTGCGAGTCGAATATGTCTGAGCGGATGACGCGACCCGCTTAGGCGGGGGACGCCCTCATTATTATCATATCATTTTATTCTCTCATTTTATCTATCATTCTGCCATATTCGTTAAGAAAAAGACTTATTGCAATTCAGCCTTTTACACCCGTCTTGGATTTCCTACGCAAATAAAACTGTCAAATTAAGTCGCATATCAGTCAAATAAACGTCAAATTAAGCCTGTTCAAATCCGCTTAATCAGCAGTCAACGATTAACTTATTGGTTTTACCCGTAAATAAATCCGTCGTCATCGTAGGGCATAGTAAGGCAACCGAGGAAGTTCGTATCCCATGCGTCCGTCGCGTCGGTTCTATATTCCAAGGGCAGGTTGGTATCACTTTCCACAGTCTTCTCCCCAGACTTGTCTTTCTTGATACCCTTCTCCCCTATCACCAGCTCTGCAAGAGACATAGCCTGCATCATTTCTTCGTTGTTGTCGGCATTAAACACAGGGAACAGTTTCTCTCTACCCTCGAAAGCCTCGTTGATAAGCTTGTGTTTCTTGGAGTGTGCCATTGGATTGCCAAGATACTTATCCTTGACATACCATCCGTGTTTCTGGAACTCGTCATGTACTATATTATAGGCGGCGTGCCCTACCTCGACATAACCGGTTGCTAAGGCGGTGGAGTCGTAGTAGTAGAACACCGTCTTACATGGGTGCTGCTCGTAGTATTCACAAAATAGCTGGATAACTTCGCGGAGGCGTTGGCGGTTTTTTGTATAGAAACTCTTCAAGGTTTTGTGCTTGTTGCCCTGCACTTGTGCGGCCACAAGCCAGTTGATGAGTGCTCCGTAGTCGAAGCTTACGGCGATGGGCTTATTGCGTTCCACGTCCAGGTCAAGAAGGCAATTATACTTTTGCTCCTTGTAGTCATTCAGTTTGCTGTTATCTGTCGCATGGTAACTGTGGAGGCTCTTATCAAAGCTTTCATAAAACATTCCTTCCACTTTATCGATACGCTTGCATAGAATTGAGGTGCGGTATACCAATCCAGTAAGGTTACGCTCACACCGCTTCACATAGTCTGTACCCACCACTTTAATATTATCAAAGATTGGTCTTTCTTGATAATATAGGGCCTTGGAGCGAAGAAGGTTGATATTGCGAGTAAGGAAAGCAATCCGCTTGGCTGTATAGGTGTTTTGCGGCACGCTCTGAAGCCTGACTATCTCCTGGTGCATCCCAATGATAGCCTGGCAAAGCTTTGGATCATATTCTTTCTCATACTTCTTTATCAGCCAAAGCCCCTCCTTATTGGTTGGCATATCCGTGTAGAAATGCACACCCCAAAGATGTGGATATTGGGCGGGGTCATTAAAGTATCTGGATGAACCGCCAATAGCGGGGAATATCTCGTTGGAGAGTTTGTCGTAGTCCAACCCCTTGGCTTCGTCACCGACGAGCCAATGGATGGTCATGGAGTTGGCAGACAGCACAACCTCTTGGCTGACAATCACCATAAGTGTGCCGTTGGCAAACCAAACCACATCCTTAAGGTCAGACGGGCAGAACAGCGGTTCTTTGAATCCAAGGCGTTTGTCTGGGCGGTGGCCAATCACATAATGAATGCCACGTTTCCATCCAAACATATCTTCCAAGGCCATAAGAGCGGCAGGAAGTGTTCTGCTGTGCGCTTGTCTAAAGCTGCTGGCGACGAACACGCCGAGGCTACCAGGCATTTCTTCCACATTCTCCTTGATACGCAATGCCACGATATACGACTTACCCCAGCGACGGCTACATATATTAATAGAGTCTCGTGCGCTGCAGGCATACCATAAGTATTGTCCAAGATGTAGGTAAGCTTTCCTCATTCTGTTGTTTCTTCTGTTGTCGTCACTTCCTCGAAAGGCACATCCTCAATGCCGTATTTCTTTTTCAGTCTGTCGATTTCCTGCTGTTCAGGCACGGAAATATTGATTCCCAAGACCGTCGGGTCGAGGGTTATCATCGTAGGATCGCGCTTCAGGTATTGCTGTGCGTTCAGGAGTTCGCCTTCATCCTCGTTGGTGTTGAAGGCTTTCGCCAGTACTTTTGCAATCTTTGTCAGCTGGTCCGACAGCTTGTAGTTGCCAGCTTTGGCCGCCGTGTATGCTTCCTCCGTCAGGAACTCTACCTTTTGGCGTACCCAATTCTTATGGGAGGCTTGGACGTTACCAAGGCAGTAATTGGCATATAGGATGATGTTGTACGCTTGTCTCTTGGATATGTTGTATTTATTAACCAAGTAATTGCGTAGTTTGACACGGCTATACATTGGCCGTTGCAGTTGCAGGTTATAACAGTCTGTCACCTGTTCCAACAGATCCTGTTGGGAAGGTGTCAGCGGAGTTCTCTTCTCCGGTTCCATGAACATATTGTTCATGATGATGTCCATGTTTTCCTCACGCATCTTCTTCCATGATTTGTTGTGCCAGATATTCCTTCATGTCCTGTGAGGCTTGCGGGTTGCCAGCCATAGCGAAGCGAGCAGTGTCGAAGCGGAGCCTGATAGAAGTGCGGAGCTTACCGCGTTTGTAGGCTATATGTATCGGGTTGGCTTCTTCAAAAGCAATGATATTGCGCAGTTCCTCGGTTCCAACACCGATGAAAAGCGCAATATCCGGGATGGAAAAATAGAGTGCCGCCAGTTCCTCCACTTTGTTTTCAATTGGCAAGGTAGACAGCCGATTCAAGAATTGTTCGGATGTCTCTTGTGATTTGTTCGATTTCTTTGGGTCTGTCTGTTCCATAGTAACACTCGTTACGGTAATTATTGGTAGCGTTGGCCGACGTGATGACGGCTACAGTTTTCGTTTTTCCTTTGCTCATGTAGAGTTTCGCGTGGCTGTCGGTGAGGTAAGCTTCGTCGGCTACTAATAAGATTTGGTCAAGTTTCTCCCGATGTCTCACCATAACCTGTTGATCCAGGAACAGCGTCACTTTATCCACATTCATATCCTCTTTCAGTTTCATGAGCTGCCGTAGCCAGCCGTCGGTTACAGAATACGAGAAGATGACGAGTTCGCTATGCGCACCCGTCATCTTCACGATTTCACGGAGGATTTGCATGGAGTTGACGCGGCTGACGCGCACGCCTGGTATAGTCAGTGGTTCATCCAATACTTACTCCAACTCCTTTCAGTTTCTCCAAGGTCTCGGGTTTCATCTCCACTCCTGCTTGGATCATCGCGTCGACGCGGTGCTGCAGCTCGGCCAGCTGGGCGGGCGTGAGGCTCTTTTTGCGGAGGGCTTTGCTGATGTAGGCACGGTAGGTGGACACGTCGAAGGCCGGTGTTTCTTTAGCCGGTCCTTCGACAGGCTCAGGAACCTGGCTATTGAACCGTGCAATCTCTTCGTCAATCTGTTTCCAGTAGTCGTTCACCACGTCAAGGAGGCGCAGCACCTCGGCTCTCCACTTGGCTCTTTCCTCATTGTGAGCCTCTCCTTCCGGCACGTTACGCATCTTCAGATGTGCCTGCTGTGCCTCGCGATATGCGTCCTGACGCTTCAGCCAGAGGGTGCGGCACAGCTCGTTGGGCATGTCTTCGAGGCGGGTGTTCTCATGGCGACGCACGTCGTCCATGGTGATGATAAGGTCGGTGTCGCCGTCTTCCCCGTTGGGAGATTGCGGGTCGTTGCCCGCAATGAGGGGCGCTGGGGCGGCAGGTTCCTCGCGGTAGTAACCGTTTTCCTTCAGTATACGCTGCACGCCTGGCATACGAAGCTGTTTGTGGATTTCGCTGTGCAGGTGGTTTCGGTTGTGGGTCGTCTTCAGGTAGTTAACCACACCAAAAGGCGCTTTCACCAAAACAAGGAGGGCTACACCCTCATCGAAGGTGTAGCCGTCCATAGAGTTGAATTGCTCTATCCTACTCATAAGCAATCCTTTTAAGCCTCATCCCACTTGGCGTACAAGGTCACATCCTCCATGATGGTGAAGGTGGACGACGCGGCGTAGGTCGTGCCGCTGCCGTCGGCCTTGGTGTTCCATCCACCGAAGGTGTAGGAGGTCTTGGCCAGCGTGCCGGTGTTGCCCAGCACCGTCACGGTGCTGCCCGCGCTGTAGGGGCTGCTGCTGTCGGTGGGTGCCGTGCCGCTGGTGGCTCCGTTGCCGTTATAGGTTACAGAGAAGTTTGTGGCACTGATGGTGGCGTCGTCGCAGACGATGCTACCCACATAGGTGGGAAGCGGGGTCACGTCGGGGCATTCCAGCTCGATGGTACCGCCCTTGGCGCTGCCTGCAGCGTCGCCGCTGTCGAAGTTGGTCGTCACGGTGGTGCGGTAGTCGGGGCTGCCGATGATGTAGAACTTGCCGTCATGCTTGATGGCAAACACGAAGTCGCCGTTGGCGGCGTACTTGGCGAAAGCACGGATCTCGTTGGTGATCTTGGGATACGAGAGAGAGGCTTTGTTGACGGGGACCTTGCAGTCCGTCTCGCCGGTCATCTCACTGGTGATCTTACCCTTGCCCTGGGTGGTGTAGAGGCGTTTCCACGTCTTGCCGCTCTTCAGGGTAAACGAGCCGGTGTACTGAGCGTATTCGGCCACGCTGTTGGCGTTCTCGAAGTCGTTGTTGATGGTAGGCCAAGCCTCGATGTCCTGCTTGGGGGTGAAATACACCTCCGAGCTGATTCCGGAAGGGTTGACGCTACCGACCTTAAAGTTGATATCTGCCAGATTCATGGTTGAAATTTTTCAGGTTATTAGACATAGGTTAACCGAAGCCCTTCAGCCCAGTGAGAGGGAGAAGGGCTTGCGGTATTGTCGGATCATCAGCCCGACACACCCTTACCCGTAATCGGGATTACGATGCTCACGTTGTCAGTGGCGTTGGTAAGGCGCAAGGCGGCAGCGCGGGCTCCGGCGGTGGTGGTCGGGGCAAAGGTGATAGTCACCTCGTAACCTGCGGAAGCGTTGGCGTTGGCGGCGGTCACGCTGCTGATGGTGTTGGTGCCGTCGCTCAGGCTGAACTCAGCAGCGTCGGTGCCTTCAAGGGTCAGGCTGGTCGATTCGGTCATATTGAAGCCGAAGAGCTTCACCTTGGCGGTCTTGGTGGCTGCCAGGGTGGTGTCGGCGAAAGTCACGCTTGACTTGTCAGTCAGCATATAGACGGCGTCGCTCTTTACGGTGCGGGCGGCGGTCATCAGGAACTCCTTATCCACATTGGCGAAGTCAACGCCCATGTAGATGACCACGTGGAACTGGACTACATTCGGGTTGTCGGGACGGCGCACCTCAAACTTTGCCACTTTAGGGTCTACGTTGACGCCGACCTTCATGTTTTCCTTGGTGGTGATGAAGCAGTGCGAGGCACCCTCCATACCAGGCAGGGCAACGATTTCAACCTTGTTGTTGGTGCCGTGCAGGTACATCTGATCAGGCACACCGGCAAAGTTGCCATGGCCAAACTTGTTGGCGTACCAAACATTGTACATTTCCTTCTCTTTCAGAGTGCAGACGAGCTTCAGTTTCTTGGAAGAATCGCCACGCAGTTTCTCGTCGATAAGGGTGTACAGCAAGAACCATTTGTCGCCGATGTTGTACTCGGAGAGTTCGCCAAGGGTGACGAAGTTACCCAGCGCGTAGCTGATGGTAGGAGTGGCAAGGGCCTTTTCAGCGGCAATGATGGTATCAAAGCCGTTGAAGCAGGCAGAAGCGGGAGTCGAAGAGGTGACGGTAGAGTCATCTTTGACACCGGTGAAGATGATGTCGCAGAGTCCGCGGCAAGCATTCTTCATTTCCTCGGTGAGAATGCGGCGGACGATGTCAAGATTGATCTTGTCGGCCTCCACGGGAGTGCCGAAGATGGTCTTGTAGAGTTCCTCGGGGTCGAATTCCTCAAGGATTTCGAGGGGGAAGGTCTCCAGGGTGCGGGCCTTGAGTTGGCCGGTACCAGAGACCACCTTTTCGGAGCTGTAGGGACGGAAGTGAGCCTGTGGCACGATAGTAGCCTCAGTCTCCTTACCCTTCAGTCCGGTAATCAGGCGCATGTGCTTGGTGACCTCCTCGATAGAGGTGATGGTCATCGTCAAGCAGTCCTTCTTGAAGCGATGGTTGGAGTCAACCAAAGCTGTGGCGAGAGATACGGTGTTAACAGACATGGTAAATTGGTTTTTGGTCGTTTCGGTTTAGATTTCTCCCTTCAGCACTTTACGGCAGTATTCAGCGGATTCCTCATCAGAGGGTTCCTTCCAGCTGTCATCCTTGGCGGGATTGCCGTTGTGCATGGCGGCCAGCAGGTCGTTGTCGTCGTTGTGTTTGCTCAAGGACTCTTCCAGTTCCTTGATGCGTGCGTCCTTCTGCGCGTTTTCCTCTTTGAGGGTGTCGCGTTCGGTGGTGAGGTTGGCGATTTTCTGGTCCTTTGCGTCGACCAGACCGGCTTTGTCGGTCAGTTCTTCGTTCTGGGACTTCAGGGAGTCGCGCTCGGTGGTCAGCTGCTTGATTTCTTCAGTCTGCTTGGTGATGGTCTTCGCTTCGGTGGCGTGCAGCGCACGTTCCGTCTTGGCCTCACCCAGCGTGTTGTCGATTTCGGCCAGCTGTTCCCCGTTCAAAGACACATAGCCGTCGACCATCTGGAGGTCGTGGCAGGTGTCGAGTGATTGCAGGTTCTCGTGTCCTTTCATTGTGGTGATGGTTAGGTTAGTCATTTTCAAAGCTTTGTCAACGGCAGCATGGAAGTCGCCTATGCTGTCGATCAGCGATCCTTGCACGTCTTGTGCGAAGTAGGTTCTACCCCTCAGCTGGTCGTCGGTGGTCTTGGTGCGGTTGGTCTTTACCGCCTTGCGGAAGTCGTCGGCCAGAGGGTTCAGGAGGTTCTCGCGGATGGGCTTGAAGTTGCCTTCGAGGGCAGCTTCATAGTCGGCGTTCTTTTCGTCAGAGAGGTCGGCATAGATGCGGAGACGCATATAGCCGTCTTCATCCTTCGATTTTGCCGGGTAGTCGGCAAACTGGATCATAGTTCCGATGCAGCCCACCATGCTACGCGGATCGTTGGCCATGATATGGCCACAGTAGGAGGCCGCGTAGTAGGCTGCGCTGCACATATAGCCGTCGCAGTAGGCCAGCACGGGTTTCTTGCATTCGGTGATGGCATCGGACAGGGGGCGCACACTGTCGGCGGCGCCACCGCCCGAGTCAACGAGGAGGATGGAAGCCAGCACACGCTGGTCTTGGTCGCCCTTCTTCAGCCATTCGGCGAGGTCGCGCGTGCCGGGCTGGCACCAGCCTGTGTCGCGCAACATCACGCCTTCCACCCTGACCACGCTCACATACTTGCCTTCGGGGATGGCCGCGTTGTTGCGGTGCGTGAGGTAGTAGTGGTAGTAGTCGGTTGGGCGGCTGTCGTCATCGTCATCGCCGTCATACTCCATGATGCCATACTTCGCCTTCAGCCGTGCCGCGCCAATCATGTCGCCGAGCACGAGCGAGGCGGCATGGGCCGTCATCGGGTCGAGCATCCATTGCGACATGAAAATCTTGTAAAGCATGTTAGTGCGTTTGCTCATGGCAAAAAACTTTGGTTTTTGGTTCTGTGCAAAAATAGAGGCACAACCACAAAGAGGGGCGACCGAAAAATGGGAACGCCTGCCCTGAATCATCAAGGCAGGCGCATACCCGGAAAGGAATTTATATGAGTTGTCAAGAAGTCTTATATAATAGGTGTGAGGGTCTCATACTCCACCGTGATGGCGGTCTCCACCGTCTCGCGGCTGTTGGTCTTGGCTGGACGCAGGTAGGCGGGGTACTGCTTCGTACCTATTATATAATGGTTGCCGTCGACCGTCCAGACGTGCATCACCAACGGCCTGCGCTCGTAGCGTTTGGCCAAGGCGCGGTCATCGGGCGTGCGCACGGTGAACTGAACCTGTTGGCGATATCGGGTGCCGCTTGCGTCAACATTCAGTTCCTCCGTGATTTGGGCGGTCTCCTGGTCGATGGATTTGAATAGTCGAATGCTGGGGGCGGCCAGCATCACAGAGCCGCTGCGCTGCTGTTCCTCCTCCTGCTGCATGACCCATTGGTCGTTTACCTCGTTTTGCTCGGCGAAGCCGATGCGTTTCAGTGCTACTTTGTTCATATTTTGGTTTTTTTTCAGTGACAGTAAAATAGCGAAATATGGTTTTCTTCAAACATTTTTTCCGTGACAGCAAAATAGCGAAAAATCATTTTCACACCTCATTTTTTCCGTGACAGCAAAATAGCGATAATTCGTGTAAAGTCAAAATACCATAGGGCTTTCGCGGTAGTGCTCGTTTCGGTCGTTGTGCCGCCACCAGTCGCGGGTCATCGAGGACACGAGCTTCTCGGTCGGGTCGATGTGGTACTGAAGCAGGAACTCGGTCACCGCTTCTTTCACCTTCAGCCGTTCCTCCTCGGTCTTTTTGATGTACTGCCCTGATATATGGCCGTCCATGAAGATGTGGAAGCTATGCTTGAAGTTGTTATCAAAGAACTTTTTCACCCTCCATTGACCCTTCTCGGAGAGGCGGTTTCGCCAGAGGGTGTTACAAATGTACACCTTCCCTGTCGATTGTGAGTACACAGCGCCGTTTTGCAGCGGCAGCTCAATCTTGATGCACTCGTTGTCGGGCAGATCGTCATCGCCGTTGCTCGACAGCTCCAAGTGCTGCTTGATGATTCCCATCAGCGTGCTATCTTTCGGTGGTCTCACTGTGTCACTCTGATAGCAGGCTTCGAGGTAGTGCTTCAGCTTCTCGCCCACGCGGGCCTTCACATAGTATCCGTTCATTGTATGGCGTTTTTATAGGTTATCGACTGAAAAAACTCACATCCGTAAGAGGCATATATTTCCGTGTTACAACTGTTACAAGTGTAACACGCTATTATATAGGTGTTTATGTGTATCAAAGGTGTATTAATGCGTAACAAGGTGTTACAAAACACACCAAAAAGGCGGTTTTGTAACATTTTGTAACAGGTTGTAACAATTAATGATACTATTAACTTACTGATTCTCATTTTGTAACATTTGTAACACTTGTAACAGTACTTTTTCTCCCTACAGACACATTAATTTTCAAAAAAAATAGACATTTTATTGATATTCAGTTAATAAGGCACGGACTCGTTTTTTGTATCCAAGTCTTCTTGTTCCACTTCGATGCTCAATCCGTACTTTGTTGAGAGCATATTGTAGTCAAAACAAAGGGGGCGCTTGCCGGTGGTTCCTGACCCAATTTGGCCGTTGGCCATCTTGAATGAGAAACGCATCACGCCGTAGCGTCCGAGATACTCAGGCGAGTTTTCCAAATAGTAGATGATGGAATTGTCGGGCAGGCATACAATGCCGTTCTCTTTCGCCTTGTAGGTGTAAGCCTGGTACCACGAGTCGGGGTTGATGAACAACACCGGCTTGGGTTTTGCGAAGTACGCCGAGCCCTTATTGGTCTTGATGTCCTCGCGGTACTCAATGCGGTAGTCACAGCTCATGATGAACTTGCCTTCCATCTGGGTGCGTCCCAGCTGCCGCCAGAACATGCCTATCTCGTTGCTTGATGTGGTCATGGCGTTCTGTTCGCGGCAGTGTTCCACGGCAACCTTCAGGATTTCCGAATAAGTGAAGGGCAGGTCAACCTGCGCCTCAATGGTGCGGAAGGCGGCAATCACCGTGGCCCAGTTGTTGAGGATGCGGGTCTCGTTGGTGCTGTTGCCTATCTGCTCGTTCATTTCTGCGGCTGTTGCGGCAAACATGGCCGCATAGTTTTGTTTGAACTGTTCGCGGTGGTTCAGTATCTCCAAAGTCAGGTGGCTGAAGCCAAGCTTGCGCATGCGGTCAAGCTCGGCAAAGGCATTGCGTTCCTCAGTGGTGAACTCCGTCTTGTTGAAGGTGAGGTAGACGAAGCGGCTGAAGAGGGCGATATCGGCAGTGGCCATTTCCTGACCGCTGATGATCACGCCCGCGTCCACGCGGGTCTGCTCCCTCTTTTTGTCGCGATCCATATTCATGCGGGTGCGTCCGGCTGAATCCCACAGGCCCTTCAGGAATTCCCGCTTGTCAAGGTCGATGTTGTTCTTGAACTCATCGAGGTGGACGATGGCATTCGAGCATTGCGCCACGGCCTCGCTCAGTGCCGCAATGGTCGAGTTGGAGAGGTTGGGCGGGATGTTCTGGATGATGAAGAAACTCATCAGCGTGTGTCCCAGTTCGGACTTTCCCGAACCCTTGGGACCGAAAAGGTTCAACATCGGGAACGCCTTCACTGTGGCGGTCACGATGTCGCGGAACAACGTTGCGATAAGGAAGCATAGACCAATCTTGGCGTTGTCGCCAAACACCTTAATCATCGTGTCGGCCACCGCCTTCAGCGGTATGCTGCTGTAGTCCAGGTGGACGAAGCGCTTCTCAAACTGGAACAGCTGCGTGTCGTCTTTGTAGATCTTCGACGCGCCCGGCAGGTAGTAGTTCTGTCCGTCGGGCAGACTCACTATGCCGTAGCCGTCGGCCTTGATGAACTGACCCTGATAGAGGGCTCCGTTGCCGAAGGCGTAGAAGCCCTGCTTCTGCCAGCCCAGCTGTGTCACCTCCACAGCGGTCTGCGTCTGTTCGTAGAGGTAACGCTTCAGCTTGATAAGGCATTGCTCGTTGGCCTCGAAGATGTAGTTGCCCAATCCCTCCACACGTTGGCGAAACTTGGTGAGGCTTACCAGGTCTTCCTGCTTCAGTTCCACAATCTCGCGGCTGCCGCTTTCATTGCTCAGTTCGTAGAGTCGTTTCGGGTTGATGGCGTCCTTTATGTGGAAGAGTGGCTTCATGGTGAAGTTGCTCCAACGGATTTCAGTCTGACCGCTCAATGCCCAGTAGCCTCCATCGCTCTCGTAGAAGCCGTATTTGGTGAAGCCCTCCTTGCTGAAGGCTTTGTCCTTCACCTCCTGTTCCTTCAGCTGCTTGCCAGCCTTGGCGATGGCCTTGTTCCACTGCGTGGTGTTGTTGTAGATACCTTTCAGCTTCTTTTTGTACGACTCAATAGTGGTTTCGTCGTTGGTCGAAGCCACCATAGCGGCTATGGTCTCAATGGCGGCGGTGGTCTCATCCACATTCTCCGCTTTGTACAACAGCTCTCGTGCATACCAGGTGATAAAGTCCTCCTCCTGCACTTCCTTGAACTTGTGCATCGAGGTGAAGTAGCTGTCGGGGTCTTCCTTCACGCCCTCTTCTGGTATCGCCTTGATAAGTACGGAGTAGCCGCGTTTCACAGCCTCAATGCCGCGGTCGATAGCGGCTTTCTTGCCCGGATTGGTGCCGTCGTCTTTGGTTACGTCGGCATCGGGAAGCAGGCACAGCGTGCGCCTCCCCGATTTGGGGAAGCACGACTGCAGCAGGTCAAACTGTTCGTCGCCCATGGCGGTACCGAGTGGAGCCACCGTGTTGGGCACGCCGATGATCTGCATCCGCATCACGTCGGGGGCTCCCTCGCAGACGTACACCTTACCCGTCGCCCTGATTTCCGGCTTGGCCACGTCCAAGCCGAACAGCATGGAGCGTTTATGGTAGAGTTCGCTCTCCGAGCTGTTGACGTATTTTGGTGCTTCCTTTTTACCCGTAAGGTCGCGGCAGGTCCATCCCTCGATGAGGTTGGTGCGGCTGCGGATGGGGATGGTCACACGGTTGTAGAACTTGCAGTAACTGCGTCCGTCCTTCGTGGCCACGATGTTGAGTTCCTTCAGCAGGTCAAGGTTGATACCCTGGCTTTTCACCCATTCCATGAAGGCCTGTCCGCTTGGGGCATAGCCGATGCCCATATCGCGGACGTATTGCAGGTCGTCGTCGCTGGCGGCGGTACCCTTGCGGTTCTTTTGCGGCCAGCGTTTGCGACAGTAGTCCTTTGCTTCTTGATTCAGTTCCAGTTGGCTGACGAACCAATTGTTCACCTGTTGGGTGACCATGTACATCGCCTCGCGTTTCGTCTCGCGGGCGATTTCCTCTGCCGACCTTTCGCGCTCATTGATTTCAATGTTGGCGCGTTTGGCCAGTCGGCGTATTGCTTCGGGATAGTTGCAGCCCTCGGTCTCCATCACCCATTGGAACACGTCGCCGCCTTTGTGGCAGCCGAAGCAGTGGTAGGTCTGCTTGGCGGCACTGACGTGGAACGAGCCTGTCTTCTCGGTGTGGAACGGGCAGCAGCCCACCATACTCTTACCTTGGGGCTTCAGCTCCACCTTCTCGCTAACCAGCTGCACGATGTCTGTGGCCTCAGCTATCCTGTTGATGTCAATTTTTGAGATCATAATTTCTCGGTTTATAGTGTTCGAGGTATAGAGACAATTCCTTCCTGAACTCCTCGCATTTCAGGCGGTAGGCTTGTTGCATTTCGTAGAACCGGACGGATTCTTCGGCGGTCATGGCTTGTCTCTACTGTCCAATTCCTTGATGAGGGCGTCGGCGTAGTCGGCAGCTTCGTCAGCTACCCAATCGCGCAGGCAACTGTAGCCTTTCCTTTTCGCCGTCGCTGTCACTTCATCTTGCGTTGTCGGGTTTGACCATATCGCGTTTATCATCGCCTGCATGACCATTCCAGCGAATTGGTAGCGGTATTCTTTTTGTTGGGTGATGTTCATAGTGATAATAAGTATTTGTTCATGTTGGAAGTTGTTCCTTGGTGCTTAATTTTTCGCACAATCGCCATTCTCTTTCTCAATAAATGCACCGCTTTCCATATCCATTTGGTGTGAGGGTAGCCTTCTTTGGGTCCGATTTCCATGTGGGCGATTGAACCTATTCCGTTTGGCGTTTTGATTTCCTCAAATCTTGGCTCTTTAAGTTCAAAGTGTTTGAGGGCTTTCTTCAGCTTGCGGGGCAGCTTCTGTTTGCCGCTGAAGGCTCTGATGAGTTTTCTCCTTTGGTTGGCCTTCATCTTTTTTGTCTTCAGCGTGAAGGTGCCGGAGAGGGTGAGCGACTTAGGCGGTTCCGGCTCGTTCAGTAACGCTTCATCGCCTTCGATGTCATCTATTGGCCACGGATTAGGGGTGATTTCAGTCAATGGTGTGGCTTCAATCATCTGTCCAGTCTCTTTGCTGATCAGGAAGGCTTGGACTTTGCCAGGCTGGTAGTCGATTGGGAATTTTGTTGGCATGGTTTATTCTCCTTTCGTTATTTGGGTTGGGTGATTAGCGTTTAATTGCGTCGTATAAGCCTCTCTCATTTCTCTTATAAAGCGATACAGCAATTGAATATCCTTCATGGCGAAGAGAAAAGCGTCTCCATTTTCTATAGAGAATGTATGCGAGCAGTTTGCTGTTTGTAGCAATCTGACCGTCACATGGAATGGCAGCTGAGCTGACACCAATAAATTTTCGGCTAACCACGATATACTTCCGTTCTTTAATTGTGTCGGTTATTTCTATGCCTTGTTCGTTTATTTTTGTCATTGGTTTATTCTCCTTTCGTTAGTATTCAGCTCCACCTTCTCGCTAACCAGCTGCACGATGTCTGTGGCCTCCGCTATCCTGTTGATGTCAATTTTTGAGATCATGGTTTCTCGGTTTATAGTGTTCGAGGTATAGAGACAATTCCTTCCTGAACTCCTCGCATTTCAGGCGGTAGGCTTGTTGCATTTCGTAGAACCGGACGGATTCTTCGGCGGTCATATCTCCTCTTCCTGTAACTTTTCCTCCGTTGCTTCTTTCAACCTTTCAATCCAAGGGTCGTTCAAGGCGCGGACCCATCTTTCGGCATACTTTGTATGTCGGCTGCCTGCCTTGATTCTGAACATCGGCACTTTCAGTTTGCCGTCCACGCTGCCGTCCTCGTGCCTCTTGGTGATGACGATTGACTGTTCGATTTCCTCGATATTAGGGAACTCAATAAGCCTTAAGGCTTTTTTCATTTTTCTTGCATTCATGGTGTGTATGGTTTTAGAGGTTAATAATGTCCGTGGTTGCGGCTCTGCATGGCGCCTTTGCTGAAGTGTTTTTTGTCGTCCCTCAGGAACTCGTGATATTCTGCAAGCCTTCTCTTCTTCTCTTTGCTCTTTGCCTTCCTTGTCTGCCCCAGTCCGTCTGTCTCGTTGTTTTCGTACTGGAACCTGCGCATAGCCTTAATCTTGGTGTCGAAAATCTCGTCAAGTTGTTCTCCCTTTTTAGGATCCTTCCCGGGTTTCTCTATCCTCCACTCCTCGGTGATACCGATTTCATCGAGGATGTCGGGCAGGAACGAGATCTTAGAGAGGTTGAAGTATACCCAGCGGAGGTAGCGGGTGTGCTGCAGGTCGAGCACCTGCTGCACGCTCCTGTCCTTGTGCTTGCCTTCGTTGAACACCGACTTGCGGGCCATGGTTCTGAGGTTAATGGTGTCCATAATTGCTGTTGGGTTAAAGTATTCCTATTTCTTTCTTTGCTTCCATGACGCTCAGTTCAGATTGCAGCGACTTCATGCGCTGCACAGGATAGAGCCTGCTGTTCATCACGTATGTACCCAGTACGAGTACATGATTCACATAGCTGCACAGGAACACGCCGCCGTCGTAATAGACATAGGCGGTGGTCGTGTCGTTCTTTACGTCAAACAAGGCAATCCCGCTCAGTATCTTGCGCTGCGCCTGTTCCAATGTGCCTTTGAAGTGGTGACGGTCGATATAGCGGTAGATAGCGTGGCCACGAATAACCACTAGCAGCTCGTTGTCGAAGCACGAGGCGCAGAACGACTCGCAGGGATTGTCATCGTGTACACCTTCCAGTACCAGGAATCCGAGGTGCATAAAGTCCTTGGGGTTACGCCCGAAGAGTGTGTTGATTTCCGTTCCATTGGTGTAGTAGTATTGCACCAGATGCTTACTCTTCGGCGTTCGGGTGCGGTACCACACCTCTTTCTTACCATGCCGGAACTCGCGGATGATACGCGGGTTGTTGTAGCCGTTATGACCATATTCCCGGGCTTCCTTGTAAGGCCCTATCAGTTCTTCGTATGTCGCCCATTCGTTTAGCATAGCCTTTCACCTTTCTTTATTATGGTTCAAAGTCGACGGTCTTTGGTGACTTTCCACACCTCGGCCAGTGCTTCGAAGTTGAGTTTGTCGACCATGAATTTCACATGCTCGGGGGCTTTGTCGTAATAGAAGAAATTGCCGTGCTCCTTGCACACCCTGAGCATACGCTTACAGGTGGGCGTAAAGCCATGGACGGGCTTCCCAGCTGTAATGCGTGTGAGTAGCAGGGCGACCGCCTCGCGGCTGGCAGTGACGGTACGGTCTTTGCCGAAATGCAGGGTATGGGCACAATAGTAGGCCATGTGCGGCAGCAGGCGTTGCACCACGTAGTCGTTGATGGCGGTGAGGTCGCCCGTCTGATGATAGTCGTAGAGCAGCACCGCCTCTTCAGCCTGGCTGACGATGATTTCGTCGATGCGTATCTCTTCATCCTTGTGTTGTTCCATGCGCCACCAGTCGGCCTTGTTGTCGGTGGGTTTGATCTTGCCGCACTTCACGGCTCTCAGCCAGTCCTCGCAGTCCTGACGGTCTTTCGAGCGGTGGCGGTAGCGTTGGCCGTCGATGATGATCTCAGCCCTCCTGCAGTCTTTGAAGACGCGCTTGCCGCTTGAGCTGTAGCCCTTCAATCCGTGGTCGTGGTAGACGGTGCCGTTGGTCACGACGTTGTCTTCCGTGTTGCCTCTCCATCCGCAGTATTCTCTGAGGTCGGCACTTTGCGGGGTGTTGTTTATGGTTACCATAGTGAGAGTTGGTTTTCTTTCGTTGTCTCAGGTTCTTTGATAGGTTCTGGCTTAGGTTGCTGTTTCTCGGCTTCCTGTCGCTCGTAGAGTTTACGCCTCATCATCATCGAGGTGGTGCAGACGAAGCGCATTGGGTCGTTGACGCGGCGAATGCTCGGCAGGTTGGTAGGGAAAGGATACATTGCCTCGTTCACCATGTAGCCCAGCAGCACCTCTTCCGGATGACCCAGTGAGTCGTGGCAGACACATTCCCCGAAGTGGCCGTGTACCGCCATATTGATAGCCGACATCTTCACACAGTTATAGTCCATGTCCTCGGCAATAAGGTAGGGACGGCGTGAGGTCTGTTGGATTTCATCATAGCCCAGCTGGTCGCGCTGCATATTCCTGAATACTGCGGCACCGGCCAGCAGCAGGCGCGATGATCCGGCAGCAGGGTCGTTGATACAGATACGGTGGCCAAACGGAGTCGTCGCCCCTTTTGCCTCGCTGATATCCATGCCTCTCATGCACAGTTCGGCTGTCGTGGAGCAAAGGCATTGCGGAGTAAAGAACTGAGCCTTGCCGCCTCCACCCGGGTGCAATGCCATATAGAGGTCGCCGAATGCGTCATACCATTCCGTTCCGCTTTTCATTTCAGCCTCCATCATCTTGAAGTAGGCGCAGCTCATTTCATAGAACATCTTCGCGTCTTCTTGGTCGAACCGCCATGACTCAGGTTTGTTGCCTTCGAGGTCGAACATCCACAGCAGATAGTCGAGCAGTCCCTTGAAGGCCGTGTCAAGGTCGTAGCCTTTCGTTCGGCACATCTTCATCAGGATGTCTTCCATCGTCGCAATGCGGCGGTCGCCTGTCATGCTTGCTTTTGCCATGGTTTTAATTGTATTCTTGTTGGTTCGGCATATCATGAATAGAGAAGTACCCTCGTTTCCCGTCTATGCGTTCCTCGCTTGTGCATGGAGCCTCTTGGCATTCTTCCGAGCGGTTGAGGATGCAGAGACGGCAGTTATGCGCCCATTTGTCGTCCTTTGTCGGACAGAAGGCTGTTTGTCCCCAGGTCGTCGACATGAACCCATTCTGGTTCTCGTTTACTCCGAATAGCGAAAGCTGTGTCATAGCGAGTTGCTTTTGGCGGTGAACAGTATACAAGCGGGTTGGTCGACGCGGACGCGGAGATACCCGCTCTTGGTGCGTCCGCTCTTATGGGCATCGCAGACCGACACGCGGACGTGTTGGTCCTGCCCTTGGTTGACGTTCTTGCGGTGGCCGCAATGTCGGCATGTGCGCCCTTGCATGATGGAGCGCACGCGCTCGTCGGTGTAGTCAGCCGGGTTGAATAGTAGTCCGTCCATGATGGTTACGAATAAACAATTACTAATTCCATGTCTTCTTTTCCTTCCGACTGTGCAAGCCCTTTTTCGACGGCTTGGGTGAGGCCATACTTGTTATTGAACATAATCTTTTTCATTCCTCACTTCCTTTCAGCAGTCCTTCGGCCTCTAGTCTCTCGTTGAGCCACTCCGGCACTTTTTCGTCAAGCATAAACTTGTTATTGTATATTGTTTTTCCGGCTACTGTGGAATCCGTATCCCAAGAGAACGAAATAGACTGTTTCTCGATTTTCATTTCCATGCCCAAGGCGCGCACCGCCTTTGCAATAGTAGCGAGGCTGCTTTTGGCGGTCAGTCGGTATCTAAATTCGTGTTGGCTCATTTCTCACCTCCTTCCATCAGCTCGGGGTTGTCGTGGATGTTGCCGATGACCTTGTAGTTCTCGTGGATTTGTCCGTAGAATGGGCAAAAGCCTTGTTTGTTTTTAAAGCCGAAACCGCCTTCTTTTTGGTCGACTATTGCATTATAGGTCGACACGATTGTATTGTTGTGTCGCAGGGTGACTTCAATGATGTCGCCCTCGAAGATTTCAGTTCCGTTGCCGTCTTTTATGCCGGTGAACTGGCAGATGGTTTCCTTGTCAATAGGCTGCTTGCCGACATCTGCGGTGTGGATGTGTGGTGTTGGGCAGTCGATAGTGTGAAGCTCGCCATACACCCATTGCCCTTCGGGGAGATACTCTTGCCGTGCAAAGTTTCTCTTTTCGGGCATTTTGACTTTTGCTCTGAATTTAATCGTTCTCATTGGGCACCTCCTTTCTCCACATGTTCAAAAGTGTAGGCGACCGTCCACGGATTAGCCGCAGTGTCGAGTATCATTCTCAATTTCTTGCAAAGACTATAATATGCAAACTCGGAATGCTCGAACAATGTTGGTCCAGTCGTGTTTTTTGTTCTGCGATGAAGATAAAGGTTTGGCACAAAATATAAGCCCGTGTAAGGGTCTATCATCACACCTTCCTTCAAGCAATCTTCAACAGAAATGCTGCGAAGCCTTTCAATCTTGCGGTCGGTGATGCGGATGCGTGTAGGCATGAATTCAGAGGCAACATTTTGCTTGTTTGACCATCCTTTCTCGCGTTCCAGTATCGACCTGTGAACACTTACGCCTGTTTCGTAAGAGACGAAAAACACACGGTCGCCAATTATATCCTTATACGACTCTGCCACGGCCACAATCTCGCCGACCTTGTATTGGGCGTATCTGTCGAGTATGACGGATTCGCGCAAATCCCAGTCGAAAGCCTGGCCAAGATACTCTTCGTCGGCTTCTGTCAGGTTCAAAACACGGCGCGTCATGGTCTTGGTGCCTTGCTTGACGGCTTGGGTAAAGCCGTAGGTGTTGTTGAACATGATCTTTTTCATCACTCACCTCCATCCTTTTTGTTTGTCGATAATGAGCAACATCTTTGCGCCACGGTCGGCACAAGGGCGGTCGCCTTCTTTGAGATATTTGCGGCTTGCAATGATTTCGTCAAGCTGGCTATCGTCAAGTTCGCGCAATTCGCTCATGGTGTACTTCTTTACGGTTTCCTTCTTGGGTTTCATCGCACACCTCCTTTCACTCTTTCAAGCCTTTTCCTGAGTTTATCAGAATCGCAGATCCTTGCATTCTCGCCAAAGTTGGTGCGAACAAACTTCTCGCAATAATCAAAGGAGACAGCTTTACTTCGTGCAAACTGGATAATTGCGCGGGTCTTCACTCCGTCTTGTTCGACTAATAATGTCAGTTGTTTCATTGCTTACCTCCTTTCTTTTCCTTGTATTCTTTCTTCACCAACATCAAGCCTTCCTTTTCGTTGACGAAGGCGTGATACTTTTTGCCGCTTAGTCCCGCCTTGACGACAGGGGTAAATGGCAACAGGGCTGCCACAATGTTCTCAAACTGCTCCATGCTGATTTCGAACTTATCATAGAGGCTTTCATCGATCTCGTTTTCCCTGTCCTCGTTAATAAGCTCGTCGCAATTAAGTCCAAGGATGGCGCAAGCCAGTTCCTGTAATTCGTAGTACATCATATCGCAACCTCCTTTATTAGCTCAGGGTTATCGTGGATATTCCCGATTACCCCATATTCAATGTTGTTACTGTTGAGGTGCTTGATCATCTCGCCAAGGGTATTGTAACTGCAATACTCTATTTCACTACGGCTCGTATGGATACACCAATAACCATCCGGGTGCCAGGTGATAATTCCCGTAAGCCTACCGAAAGTGAACACGTCGCCTTCATAGATTTCCTTGCCGTTTCTGTCGAGCAAGCCCGTGAACTGGCCAACGGTTTCCGGAACAACGCATCTGCCTATCGCTTTCATCACATTGAACTGCCCTTTCGCGCCTGTCTGAATCCACGGATTATCTTCAGCTCCGTGCCAATGCAGCAAATCGCCATACAACCATTTGCCTTTATTGTCTTTTCCTCTGAATTTAATGGTTCTCATTTCTTGCCTCCTTCCTTTCAGCTCTTTTAATGACTTCCACTTGGGGCCAACGTATGCAAGTGATGTCGTTGGCAAAGTACACCAAGCCGCAATCATACGAGATCTTCTTAATAACATGGGTGTCTTCCTTCTTAAAGTCACCTGACATACAGCTGACCTCTTCGTAATCCAACACTCGGACTTCATCACCTATGCCATAACCGTGCTTGGCTCTGTACTCGTCATCCTCCTGCTGCTTGTAGTAATCCACATCAACCTGATACGTGAGGTAATACCGTTTCTTGCCTTCAACCTCGACGCAATACAAGTCTTGGATTTTTCCATCGATTTTCTTCCCATAGAGACGGTCGTAAAAGCATAGAAAACCATCATACTCCTTGCCGTAGTTGGGGTCGTTTTCGTCGATAATTCTAACCTTTCTCATTCCTCGCCTCCTTTCTTAACTTTGGCCATTATCTCGTTCATGTGCTCCTGTGTCACCTCATAGATGATTTTAATGCCCTTCGGGTTCTTCTTTACCTGAATATTAACGTCGAATGGCATTATCCGAAGAGTGTCCGCTATACTTTGGATGGTCTCTTCCCTTTTGAATTCAATCTCATAGTCCACGACTTTTTCCTGTTCCATCTTGTAAGCTTTGTCCTCAAACATCACCTCCGGATATTTCTCCCACTCTTTCACGAGTGCCATCAGCTTGCGTCTAATCCCCACGGGGATAGTGTGACCGCTGGCGGGTCCACCAATGCGGCACACGGCATCGGGTCCAAGGGTAACATAAATGTCGCCCTGTTCGTCGGCATACACCTTCAGTATACAGCCGTTGTTGTTAAGGTCACGGATCATCAACATGGCTGACCTCCTTCCTCTTCGTCCAAAGGTTTGCCGCAATACGGGCAAAACTTCGGGTACATACTGACATCAAATTTCCTTGTCTGCTTGCCTCTCCGAACTTTTCCAATAGTGGGGTTACTGAGTATTATAGTTGTACTATTACCGATAAAAACCAGAGACTTGTTTTGAAACTCTACAGGTTCAACAACTTCCCAACCAGGGAAGCGTTCTTTCATCTTGTCGGTAAGCAGACCTTCAAGTCTTTTGATACAATCGCAGCTCATTGGGCATCTCCTTTCTCAATGATTGGTTTGCAGATCTCCAGCACCTGGACCACTTTGTCAAGGTCGAACCAGTCGTCCGTTCGGACTCCTGATTCCATGTCAATCCAGAAAGTGCCTTCCTTTACCTCGCTGAAGAGGTAGCTGAGTTTATCAGCCACGTTGTCGGGGTTGATCCCACCGGCATAGCCGACGTGGTTCTTCGTCTTCAGCACCTCGATAGGCGTGTCCTTGCCGCGTCCACCTGACGCATCCAATAGCACAGAGAAATAGCCGTAATAAGGAGAATGAATCATCGTACGTTTGTACAATCCAATTTCCTGAATGCTGCGTTGCTGGATGATGATTTCTTGCTTGATATAAGGAGGAAGGCAGCATGTGGGTGGTGTGTCTTCCTTTTCGGCAATGTTTAATTGTATCCGCTTAAACAACGATAAGTTGTGTTTCACTAGACCCTCGATATGATTCCATTGTCCGTTGGCAGCATCAATAGCGGCCTTTCCGCAGAGATGAAGCGAGAGGTTTAATCCTGTACTAACAAGGCTTCTCGTTAATTTGGGATTGGGATAGCGGTTGCCGTTCTCTCCCCAATGGTAGCTGGTCAACATCCCCCATTCCACCATGGGGTATTCTTTCTGTATCTCCTTAAGAGCCGCAATGTCGGTCTTCTCGTCGATACCCGTGAAGGTGATTTGTTTTAGTCTCATGGCTTGGCTCTCCTTATACAAAAAAGTCCACACCATAAGCATCTGACCAGCTTTCTCCCTCCGCTTTGGCTCTGACACAAATGCTCGAGCAAATCGGGAAAAGATTGTCAGGTTCCTCGAAGGAGTATTTTCGCCCATCTGCGCCGATGGCATAACCTCGCTGCAAGGCATCCTTAATCTTGGCTTCAAAAATGTCGCTCAACTCAACTTTGATTCCGTTCTCCCACATATACTGAAGCGGGATATGTTTGGTCCTTTTCATCCATTCGGTGAGCTGTTCGTTTTGTTGCGTCCGGCTAGTTCTTTGTCTTGTGCCAGGAATCACGATTACTCGTGCATCGTGAAATTGTTCTTTGAATTGTAATTCCATGTTGTTGTTGATTTTGAGTTTAGAGTTTGTCAGTTTGTGGAGCGTCAGGGAGTCGAACCCTGCGATGTCGACAACTATTAGCAGAACGTGTGATACGTAAGCACAAAGCCGCTGCCTCGCCATGTAGCAGCCTATCCGCTCCATATTGACCGCTGTACCTCAGTTCAGAGTCTTGGAGGCCTTGGCGGTCTGATTATAGGTTTTGCCGAACCTCGTTCAATATCTATGGCCGTCTTCTCGTTCCATCTCCTCTGCGGATCGCTGGTAAATGTCTTCCTGTTCCCAGTTGCTGCAGCTGTGTTCGTTCTTGTGGGCGGTCTCATCCACCTCACAGAACCTCACAGCCCCATTGAGCCGCTGCCCATGCATACAGTCACTACATGTTCTCATTGTTGGCCTCCTTCCTGGTCTTGTGTCTCGGTGCCAAACACCGGGCGACCGAACATCTCTATGGCAATCTTGTCGACAATGGGCTTATACTTCGCCTCCATTGGCTTGCCGCTTCTCCAATTGCTCCACGTCGAACGTGTCACGATGCACTCTTTTATCACCCTGTCGCGGAACTTCTCGTAGTCGTAGACATTGATCGATGCGATAAATTTTTCCATTTCGTTCATTATTGTTGATATTTTGCTTTAATTTGTCGAAGATTTAACGATGCAAAAGTAACATATATTTCGATACTATAACAAATTGTATGATATTATTTTCAATTATTTTTCGATAAACGCATCAATACTATGAATTACAACGAATTAAAATTCCTTGGAAAATCCAAAAATCTTTCGATTGAAGACATCGCTGAATCTTTAGGTCTCACCTCCAACGGCTTCAAACGGGGCATTGAAACCGGTTCTTTCCCCATTTCCAAGGTGTCGCAGTTGTGTCAGCTGTTGGGAATCACGCCCAACGAGCTGTTTGGCAGCCAGCCCATTCTGTCGTCCACGGGCATTTATGCCGCCAACATCACGGGAGGCAACACGCAGAACAGCGACGAAGCCATCCGCGCCCTGCGCGAGGAGCTGAAGGAAAATCGTGCTATGCTAAAGGAGAAAGACAACCAAATCGGCAGACTGCTTTCGCTGTTGGAAAAGAGTTCAGGCCTACACAGCGGGAAAGAAGGTTTCGCCTTCCTTGCTGCCGATTCGACCGATGACTATTCGCCTCGGAGTAAGAAATGAGAGGAATATCCATCTTAGATTTTGACTGTTGCGATGTCCGGGAGGACGAATTGCGCCACCTGCCCCATTGTGCCTGTGTGCGTCGCACACGTGTATACCGGAATCATATATACCCGGCCAGCGAAAGGGGAATGAGAAAATGTGTCAAAATCAGGTCTAAATCAGGTCAAAAACGCGTCAACGCCTTTATAATAACCTATAAATCAATGCTTCCGCAAATTGGTGAAAAACTGATAGATAAAGAAAGAATGAGCAGTTCAATTCTCATTCCCGCTACAAAGAAAAAGCAGCAACTTAGGTTGCTGCTTTTTCATTATGCATCAATTACTTACTTCGTCTTATCAGGCCAGGCAGGTATCGCAGGAATATCAGGATAATCCTTCATCTGCTCAAGAATAACCTCGATAGCCTTGTTCAGCTGGTCGTCTACACCCTCAAATTCATGGGCGGGATCGTTGTCAATCACAATGTCGGGATCAACACCGTAGCCCTCAATGACCCAGTTGCCTTTTTCGTCAAAAGGAGCAAACTCGGGACGTGTCAACGATCCACCATCGATGAAAGGCAGGCTGCCACGAATACCAACCACACCACCCCACGAGCGCATACCGATAGTTGTACCAATCTTGTGCTTCTTGAACTGATAGGGGAACAAGTCGCCATCGGAAGCAGAATACTTGTTGAACAACAGCACCTTCGGACCCAGCATCATCCTGGTGGGTTTCGTTTCAGGCTCACAGTTGCGCATCATATCATACATCGAGAGCTCGCGACGCAAACGTTCCACGATCATCGGGCTGACATTGCCGCCGCCATTGCCTCTGTCGTCAATAATGAGCGCCTTCTTATCGAGTTGCGGATAGAAATACTTGGCAAACTCGTTCAGGCCTTCCACACCCATATCGGGAATGTGGATGTAACCCACCTGTCCATTAGTGGCTTTGCTCACCTTTTCCACGTTACCTTGTACCCAATTGTAATAGTACAAGCCCGTCTCGTCGGCGATAGGTTTCACCACCACATCACGGGCACCGCTTTCCGAAGCCTTATTATTTAAGGTGAGCAGCACCGCCTTGTCAGCTTTGCCGATGAGAGCAGCATACATATCCTTCATCTCCTTGGTACTTTGTCCGTCAATAGCAATAATGTAGTCACCTTCTTTGGCATTCACGCCCACCTCAGTCAAAGGCGATCGGGTCTTTTCGTTCCAGTTCTCACCTTTCAGAATCTTGTCAATCTGGTAGTAGCCAGACTTGTCGCGATGAATACGGCAGCCCAGCATACCCATCGGGATACGCTCAGGCTTTATGCGGTCGCCGTCGCCCACATAAGCGTGTCCGATGTTGATTTCACCAATCAACTCGCCAATGAGGTAGTTGACATCATTACGGTCGGCGCAATATGGCAACAGTTTGCCATATTTCTCCTTCATTGCAGGCCAGTCCACACCGTGCATGTTGGGTGCATAGAAGAAATCACGCATCTGACGCCAGGCTTCGTTGTAAATCTGTGTCCACTCGGTGCGCAGCTCGACCCATTTCTTCATGTTGCTGAGGTCGATTTCACCATTGCCTCCACCTTGACCCGACTCACCAGACTTCATACCAGAACCGCCACCGGGCATAGGACCTTTGGGCGCATTCACAACCTTATATCCACGTCCTTCTCGCATAAGCATCTTGGTGCCGTCGGCAGAAAGTTCATAACCCATACCGCCGCCGATAGTCGTCACCTTCTTCGACTTCGCATCGAAATAGTTCAGCCCACCGCCGTTGCGCCCGACAGCCACGAAATACAAACCGTCCTCAACTCCAGTCAGATTCCAGTAACGTCCAGCATTGACAGGAAGTACCACTACCCTATTGCTAATACCATCGAAGTCAATCTTCACCTCTTTGATTTCCTTTTTGCCTTCGGGTTTACCACCTTTCGAGCCAGGACCGCCAGGCATACCCTTAAATCCAGGCGCATCTGGTTTTCCCTTGAATTCGTCTTTCTGTTCTTCTTTCCCGTCATCAGCGTTCACTTCATCATTTTCAGTCATAAATGGCGATGGGGTGTCCTTTTGCAAAGTCAGCAGATAAACCTTCGACATATCGGTATAAACATGGTTCCACTCGAGCCAGCCGTAGGTCGGGCGGAAGTCGCGTTCAGAGGTAAAATAAAGGTACTTTCCATTCTTGTCGAAAGCAGGCGAAGAGGCGTTGTACCAGCCATCGGTGACCACCTCGTCCTTACCCGAAGCCACATTATAAATATGAATACGGCTGACAGAGAAGGTACTGGGCATCGCATAAGCGATCCAGCGGCTGTCGGCAGACCAGCAGAAATCGTCCATCTCACCAGCCTTGCTGCTCGCCACCACGGTGACTTTCTTAGAAGCCACCTCCACCATATTGATGCGGTTCATCTTATCGGACCACAGGATGCGTTTGCTGTCAGGCGACCAGATAAGCCCATATTTATAGGTGTCGGAGTTCGAGGTCAGCTGAATGGCTTCCTCCTTACCGTCTTGGGACTGGATGTAGATTTCATCCTCACCCGTGCGGTCGCTGATATAAGCGATATATTTGCCATCGGGCGACCAAGCCACATTGCGGTCGTGGGCGCTGTCGCTCTGCGTCAAATTACGGGTTACACCCGAATGGACAGGTACCGTCCACACATCACCACGGGCACCAAAAGCCACACGCTTACCATCGGGCGAGATGGTGCTGGAGTTGATGAACTTGGAGGCATCCACATATTTGGTGCGGATAGACCTATTGTCGTTAGCCATCTGCACTGGGATGGGATACACCTTGCCTTCACTCAGGTTGTAACGGAACAGCAGACCACCATTCTCATAGACGATATCGTTGTCACCCAATGAGGGCGACTTGATGTCATAATAGTTGTAGTCGGTCACCTTGGTGGTTTGCTTGGTAGCGCGGTCGTAGCAGAAGAGGTTCATCGTACGGTCGCGGTCGGAGCAGAAATACACCTTTTCACCCACCCACATGGGGAAGATGTCCTGTGCATTGTTGTTGGTGATGTTCTCAATCTTCTTCGATTTGAAGTCGTAGATCCACACATCGTCAGCCATACCGCCGCGATAGTACTTCCAAGTGCGGAACTCACGCATCACGCGGTTGTAGGCAATCTGCTTGCCGTCGGGCGAATACGAAATCCAACCGCCTTCAGGCAAAGGCAACTGCTCAGCAAGCCCACCGTTGATATTGGCGACGAAGAGCTGCCCCACAAAGTCGTCCCAACTCTCCTTGCGTGACCGGAAGACGATATTCTCATTGTCCTTCCAAGCCATTACGATGTTGTTAGGCCCCATGCGGTCGCTGATGTCGTCGCGGCCCAAGGTGGGTGTGTAGGTTAATCGCGTAGGCATACCACACTCGGGATAAGGCATCACATACACTTCCGTGTTGCCGTCATACTGGGCGGTAAAAGCCAGATGTTTGCCGTCGGGCGAGAAACGAGCGAACATTTCATAGCCCATCGGGTCGTTGGTGATTTTGTGGGCAATGCCGCCCTTAATGTCGACGGAATAGAGGTCGCCACCATAACTGAAGACGACGTTATTACCGTGAATAGTCGGGAAGCGCAACATACGGGCTTCCTCCTGGGCGGTCATTGTGAATGCGCCCATCAGCAAGATTGAAAGAAATAAAGATTTGATTTTCATGATATTAAAAAATTGTATCATTATCACTTGTCCGACAAAGATACAAAGATAATCCCATCAAAAACAATAATCCTACTGATTTATTCTCCAATCCTCACCCTTCTCAAATCCAATAAATTAGTCGGATTGCTACCCATACCCTGTACACGCTTGTTCACGAAACGCAACACCTCGTCGTAGAACAACACCACCACGGGTGCATCCTGCATCATCAGGCTGTCCATCTCGGTGTAATAGCGGGCGCGTTCCTGCAAGCTGTTGCAGAGGAGGGCTTTGTCATATAATTTGTCGTATTTCGGGTTGGAATAATGCGTATAGTTGGGTCCAGAAGGCGCAAAGTTGGAGGTAGTGAACAGCGAGAGGTAGTTCTCCGCATCCGGGTAATCAGCTACCCAAGAAGCACGGAAGAACGACAGGCTACCGTTGGAACGCATACTGCGCAATGTGGCAGGGGGTATTACCTCCATTTTACATTGCAAACCGATTTGCTCCACTTGGCTTTGCACAAACTTCCCGATGTCGGCATAGTCGGCCACTGTGGTGAGTTGCAAAAGGTGGCCTTGCAGATGGTTGTCGGCCACCAGACGCTGCGCCTTCTTCAAATCGTAACTATAACCGATGGTACTGCTATGTCCAGGCAATCCCAAAGGAATCATACCGCCAGTGCCGGGCTCGCCGATGCCGTTGCGCAGGTAACGCAACATTTTCTCGCGGTCGATACACAGGTTGACCGCCTGTCGTAAAGCTCGAGCACGGTCGGGGCCAAGTGGATCGTTTGGGTCGATGAAGAAGGAGAAATACTCGGTATTTAGATAAGGCTCGGTGATGAGTTCCATTTTGTCTACATATTTCTTTCGTAGTTGCCCATCGTAAGTCAGCAATTCGTCCTTATAACGTGCGTCAATGCCCGACATAAAATCAAACTTACCTTTGATGAACTCCAAAAACGCCACTTGCTTGTCGATGAGGAAACTGACGGATACGGCATCGATGTAAGGGAGCCTTTCTCCATGCTCATCCCGTTCGAAATAGTTAGGATTCTTGCGAAAGACCAGCTTTACATTCTCTTTCCAATATTGGAACTTGAACGGTCCCGTCCCCACAGGATGGCTGCGGAAGTCGTCGCCATAGTGCTCAACGGCTTCATGCGGCACCACCGAGGCGTAGGTCATCGAGAGAATACCGAGGAACGGCGGAAAGGGTTTAGAAAGTTCTATTTGGAAAGTGGAATCGTCCAAAGCCCTGAAGGCATACTGGTCGTCCTCGTGTTTCACCGAAGAAAAAATCCACATGCCCGGTGAACTTAACCGTTTGTCCACCACACGGTTGAACGAGTAGACAAAGTCTGATGCCGTCACGAAACGTGACGGCATCAGGCTTTCATCTTCGTGAAACTGCACATCATCCCGAAGATGGAAGGTATAGGTCAACCCATCTTCACTAATGTCCCACGATTTGGCCACCATCGGGACAAGATTCATCTTATCGTCAAAAGCCACCAGACTGTTGAACAACTGATTGCAAACCCAAATGTGCGGCAAGTCCTTGGCGTAAATCGGGTCAAGAGTTAAAACGCCCGCAGATTCGTTGTATTTGAAGATAGCCAGGTTTTCCTCATCACTTTGCCGCCGACCGCATCCTACAGCCAACAAAACCAAAACCGACAACCCAAGCCAAATATTCCGCATCACTTTTTCACTTTGAAGCCAATCACTTCAGCATGCAAATTGTTCAAATACTTGTTGTAATCGAGATCGTTCTTGTCCTGTTCCTTCTCCAAGGCAAGGTCGAGCACCTGCATCATGTTCTCCACGTAGTGGAAGTTCAGGCCTTCCACATAGTCTTCCTTGATATCTTTGATATCATGCTCGTTATCGATGGAAAGCACGAGGTCGCTGACTCCGTTGCGCTTGGCGGCAAGGATTTTCTCCTTCACGCCACCTACGGGCAGCACTCTTCCTCGCAAAGTAATCTCGCCCGTCATCGCCAACTGGCTCTTCACCTTGCGTTGGGTAAAGGCCGAAGTCAGAGCGGTGAGCATCGTGATACCGGCCGAGGGTCCGTCCTTGGGAGTTGCGCCCTCGGGGATGTGGACATGAACATTCCACGCTTCAAACACATCAGGGTTGATGTCGAGCTGTGAGGCATGAGCCTTGATGAATTCGTAGGCAATGGTGGCAGATTCCTTCATCACCTCGCCGAGGTTACCCGTCAGCGAGAGATGACCTGCACCACGGCTCAGGCTGACCTCGATGGACAAAATCTCACCGCCGACCTGCGTCCAAGCCAAACCCGTAGCCACACCGGGCATCGTATGCTTCACTTCATCCTCGTCATGGTGCATTGGCACGCCCAACACCTTTCTTATATTATCTACTGTAATTTTCTTGTCGAAAGGCTCTTCTGTCACCACCTGTTTGGCGCGGAAGCGCATCATGTCGCCAATGCGTCGTTCCAGGTTACGCACACCCGCCTCACGGGTGTAGTCGTCGATAATGTGCATCACGATGTCCTTCGAGAAGGCTATCTGTTTGCTATCCAAGCCGTGTTCCTTCATCTGCTTAGGGATGAGGTGACGCTTGGCGATTTCATATTTCTCCTCGCGCAGATAGCCGCTCAAGTCGATGATTTCCATACGGTCGCGCAAAGCGGGGTGGATAGTGGCAAGATTGTTGGCTGTAGCGATGAAGAGAATTTTCGAGAGGTCATAGTCCAACTCAATGAAGTTGTCGTAGAAGGCATTGTTTTGCTCGGGGTCAAGGATTTCGAGCAGGGCGGCCTGCGGGTCGCCGTTGACATTGTTGCCGCTCACCTTGTCAATCTCATCGAGGACGAAAACGGGGTTACCCGACTTCACCTTGCGCAGGTTTTGGATAATGCGGCCCGGCATCGCACCGATATAAGTCTTGCGGTGCCCACGCAGTTCTGATTCGTCACGCACTCCGCCAAGTGACATTCTGACATATTTTCTGTTCAGCGCACGGGCGATAGATTTGCCCAACGAAGTCTTTCCAACACCAGGGGGGCCAACGAGACACAGTATCGGGGCTTTCATGTCCTGACGCAGCTTCAGCACTGCGAGATGTTCGACAATACGGTCCTTTACCTTGTCCAAGCCGAAGTGGTCGGCATCAAGGATGCGTTGTGCGCGTTTCAGGTCGAAGTTGTCCTTGGTGTATTCTTTCCAAGGCAGGTCGACGAGGTATTGCAGATAATTAAGCTGCACGCCATACTCTGCTGCCTGCGGATGGGTGCGTTCCAGTTTCTTCAACTCGCGCTCAAACACCTCGCCCACTTCCTTCGACCATTTCTTGTCTTTGGCTTTCTCCGTCAGTTCCTTCACGTCCTGCTCGTTGGGATTACCACCCAGTTCCTCCTGGATGGTACGCAGTTGCTGGTTGAGGTAATACTCGCGTTGCTGCTTGTCCATATCGACACGTACCTTGCTCTGAATCTGCTGCTTCAGTTCCAGCATCTGCTGTTCTTCAGCCAGCACAGCCAGCAGGTCAGAGGCCATCTGGTTAAGGTTGCGCGACTCCAACAGACCCTGTCTGACAGGCATATCGGCCTCCACATTGCTTGCCACAAAGTTGAGCAGGAAGATGGGGTCATCGATGTTCTTGATGGCGAAGCCAGCCTCTTGCGACAGGTTGCGTGAGCGGGTGATGACCTGAATGGCCAAATCCCGGACGGATTGAATCAAGGCGTTGAATTTACGCGTATTGGGAATGTCTTCCGAAGCTGCATAAGGCACTACTGCAGCCTTGATGTATGGCTCGGTTTGGATGGATTCCAACACCTCGAAACGGCGTTTGCCTTGAATGATAACGGTGACATTGCCGTCGGGCATCTCGAAAGTTTTGAGAATCTGGGCCGAGGTGCCCACCTTATATAAATCCTCAAGCATCGGCTCCTCCACGTTCGACTCCTTCTGTGCAATGACACCGATGGCCTTGCGTTTGCGGTTGTACTCCTTCACCAGTTGTATGGATTTGTCGCGCCCCACAGTAATGGGAATCACCACGCCTGGATAGAGCACCGAGTTGCGCAAGGGCAAAATGGGCAGTTCCTCAGGCACCTCTTCGTCTTGAGCCACATGGCCTTCTTCAATCGTCAGCACGGGAATGAACTCAGCGTTCGAGTCCATCATATCTGAAAACAATTCGGTTTCAACTTTATAACTCATAGATACAGATTTTATTTGACAGGCGACAAAATGTCAGTTGGTCGCCGATTCACACCTTATTATATATGTGGCGCAAAGATACGACAATAATAATGCCAATGCAAAAAAAAAGCCCTCGCGATTGCAAGAGCTTCCCTTTTTTCATGTTGGTTCAACTTACTTGGCTTCCTTCTTCTCGAAGAACTTCTTGTACTTATTGTTGAACTTATCCACGCGACCGGCGCTGTCAACGAGCTTCATCTTACCGGTGTAGAAGGGATGTGATGCGCTGGAGATTTCAAGCTTCACCAGAGGATACTCATTGCCGTCTTCCCACTTGATGGTCTCCTTGGTGTTGATGGTCGAACGCGACAGGAAGGTCGCATCGTTTGACATATCTTTGAAAACAACCAGTCGATAGTTCTTAGGGTGAATGTCTTTTTTCATCGCTTACTTTCCTTTTGATTTTGAGCCGCAAAAGTACAACATTTTATTGGAATGGCAATGCTTTTCGTTACATTTTTAATAACTTTTCTTTATTTCTTTGTTTATCAATAAATTAAATATATTTTCAATTCGTAAATACCAATAATCCAGACAATTCAACACCTTATTAAAATAAATAAGCGAGAAAAGGCTTGGCACATTGTTTTAATTACTATCTTTGCAGCAAAATACAAGCAATAAACTCAATCAACAAATTATAAACCAAAACATTAAATCGTTATTTGTAATGAAACAAGCTTTTAATTTCAACGCAGGTCCTTGCGTCCTGCCCAAGCAAGCTATCGAAAGCACCGTCAAAGCACTCTATGATTTCGACAACACCGGTATCGGTATCGCCGAGATTTCTCACCGCACCCCGGGTTGGGAGCGCATCATGGCTGAAACCCGTCAGCTGTGGCGCGACCTCCTCAACATCCCTGAGGAGTACGAAATCCTCTTCCTCGGTGGTGGCGCCAGCACCCAATTCTTCACCGTGCCCGCCAACCTGATGAAAACCAAGGCCGCCTACCTCCAGACCGGCGTCTGGGCCAAGAAGGCCGCCAAGGAAGCCAAACTGTTTGGTAAGGTTGAAATCGTCGCCTCTTCCGAAGAGAAGACCTACACCTACATCCCGAAAGGCTACACCATCCCGACGGATGCCGACTATTTCCACATCACAACCAACAACACTATCTACGGTACTGAGATCAAGTACGACATGGACTGCCCCATCATGCTCGTCGCTGACATGAGCTCCGACATCATGAGCCGTCCCGTCGACGTAAAGAAATACGGCCTCATCTACGGTGGCGCCCAGAAGAACGTCGGCCCCGCTGGCGTGACCTTTGTCATCGTGAAGAAGGACATCCTCGGCAACATTGGCGACCGCGCCTACATGAACCCGCTGCCGACAATGGTCGACTTCCGCACCCACGCTGCTGAAGAAGCCAAGAACATCTCCATGTTCAACACCCCGCCCGTACTGCCTATCTTCATGATGCACGAGACCCTCGTGTGGCTGAAGGACACCATCGGTGGCGTCGAGGCTATGAAC
>JAILDR010000053.1 GCA_024689285.1 Bacteroidales bacterium
GGACTCCCCCGCCCTTCGGGCACCCCCTCTCAGAGGGGGAAACCTACCGGGGTCTGGCCTGCTGGACCTGAATCTGTCTGGCTTTGCCCCAGCGTCGCCTCGCGCTTCCCCCTCTGAGAGGGGGACAAGGGGGAGTCCTTCTTTGGGCATCGCTCCCACGTCGCCTCGCGCTTCATAAAATTCTGAGGATTCTGCGTGCCAAAATTTGAAATCTGAAATCCCAAATCTGAAATCCTTAAATCCTAAACTTATGAACGACAAAAAGAAACACATCCTGGAAATCGTGGTGAAAGTCATCGTGGCCGCCCTCACGGCCTTCGTCACCGCCATCACCACCACGAGCTGCATGGGCAGAGGACCCTTCTTCCTCTGATTGACAATTGATAATTGATAGTTGACAATTGGACCAGGTGCTCACCATCTCACACAAGGTGGTGGGCACTATTATTGTATGGCCAGCAACCCCTTCCTCAATAATGATGAGACCCCTCGTGGTTTTTCATCAATAATGATGAGTGGCGGCAAAGGATAAAGTTCTCATCTTTGCAGCCGATAAACAGATTGTCGTTATGGAACATCATCATCATCACCACCATCATGCCGCTCCGGCGCAGTCGCTGAACGGGATCTTTGTTTTGTCCATCATCCTTAATGGACTTTTCGTGCTCATCGAGGCAGGCGTGGGCCTGTGGCAAAACTCGCTCTCGCTGCTCAGCGACGCAGGGCACAACCTCAGCGACGTATTCAGCCTAGTGCTTGTGCTGATTGCCTTCCGCCTGGCCAAGGTGCAGCGCAACGAGCGTTTCACCTACGGCTATCGCAAGTCGACCATCCTGATTTCGCTGCTCAACGCCGTCATCCTGTTAGTGGCTGTAGGGGCCATCGTGATTGAAAGCATCCACAAGTTCAGCGAGCCAGCCGAAGTGAACGGCATCGCCGTTTCGTGGACGGCCGGAGTGGGCATCCTCATCAACGGAGCCACCGCCCTGTTGCTCATGCGCGGCCAAAAAAGCGACCTCAACGTGCGCGGCGCCTTTCTCCACATGGCTGCCGACACCTTAGTATCTATAGGCGTGGTCGTCAGCGGCATCATCATCCATTGCACAGGCTGGACCGTCATCGACCCCATCGTGTCGCTCATCATCGCCGCCGTTATTCTGTTTTCCACTTGGGAGCTGCTTTCCGACAGCCTAAGACTGGCCGTAGACGGTATTCCCGAGGGCGTTGATTTGCATGAAATCGAGCAGCTGCTTGTTGAAAATGAACACGTGAAAGAAACGCACCACGTCCACGTGTGGGCCATCAGCACCACCGAGACGGCGCTCACGGCGCATATCGTGATAGACGACCTTTCCCATTGGCCGCAAGTGTCGGAACAGCTGAAGCACACCCTTGCCGAACACAGCATCTCTCATGCCACCCTTGAACCCGAGACGGCAGACAGCCATTGCCACAACCGGGAGTGCTGAGTTTCGGCACTTTTTTCCGTTTTTGTGTTCAGATAAGCGAAAAAGCCCTATCTTTGCCGCGGATTTGGGTTCTTACCAAAGAATAATAGGGAACCCCGTGAAATTCGGGGGCTATGCCCGTAGCTGTAAGTTCCGCCAAGGTCTGTGGCACATACGTCACTGATATTCGTTATCGGGAAGACGCCGCAGACTGGGACAAGCCAGAAGACCTGCCCACTTCCCAATATCCGCAGCTTTCGGGAACAAGAGCTTGGGAATCAAAGGGAACGCATCAGTTTCCCGCTTTTCCATATTGTCCTCTTGCTGCTGTTTTTGAAGTTGAACAAGCAACAACTGTGGTTGTATGAAGAAACAGTATCAAGCAGTGACGGCAGCTGAAGCCGTCAAAGTCATTAAATCGGGCGACCATGTGCATATCAGCTCGGTCTCCAACGTGCCCCAATGTTTAGTGAAAGCCCTGTGCGACAGAGGCCGCGCCGGCGAGTTGAAAAACGTTTATATCCATCACCTCCACACCGAAGGAGCCGCGCCTTACGTCAACCCCGAGTTTGAGGGCATCTTCCAGCACAACGCCTTCTTCGTGGGTGCCAACGTGCGCGAAAGCGTGCAGAAAGGTTTGGCAGACTACATCCCCGTCTTTTTGGGCGAGACCTCGAAACTCTATCGGGAAGGTTACATCAAGTGCAATGTGGCGATGATTCAGGTGTGCCCGCCCGACAAGTTCGGTTATGTATCCTTAGGTTCCTCTGTTGATGCCACTTTGGCGGCTATGGAGAGTGCCGAGTTTGTTATCGCTGTGGTCAACAAGCATGTGCCACGCACCTTCGGCGACGCTCTAATCCATATCAGCGCCATCAACTATTTCGTGGAGGACGACACACCCCTGCTCACCGTCGATATGCCTGAGCCCAACCAGGTGGAGAAGACCATAGGACGCTATTGCGCCGAACTCATCGAAGACGGAGCCTGCCTGCAAATGGGCATAGGCAGCATCCCCAATGCCATTCTCTCGTGCCTCCACAACCACAAAGACATAGGCATACACACCGAGATGTTCAGCGACGGCATCCTGCCTTTGGTGAAGAAAGGCATCATCACGGGCAACAACAAAAAGCTCAACAAGGGCAAGATTGTCTCCACCTTCGTGATGGGCTCGAAGAAAATCTATGATTTCATCAACGGAAACCACGAAGTGCTGCTGATGGATGTGGAATACACCAACGACCCCTTCATCATTGCCCAACAGCCCAAGATGACTTCCATCAACTCAGCCATACAAATCGATTTGTCAGGACAAGTGTGTGCCGACTCGTTGGGCGACAAGATCTATTCCGGCGTCGGCGGCCAGATTGACTACGTATACGGCTCATCACGCGCCAAGGGGGGCAAAGCCATCATCGCTATGCCATCAACCACACGCAAGGGCATCAACAAGATTGTGCCTGCTTTGGACTTAGGCTCCGGTGCTGTCACCACGCGCAACCACATCCATTGGTTCATCACGGAATACGGTGCGGTGAACCTCTATGGACGCTCGTTGCAGGAACGCGCCAAGCTCATCATCTCTGTAGCCCATCCGCAGTTTCAGGAGCAGCTCGACGAGGCTGCCTTCAAGCGCTTCGGGCCGCATTTTCATTACCTTTGGAACAATATAGGATAAACGCGGGACAAAGGGGCGCAAGGTGCGGGGCGGGGTTGGCCTCGTGGCGCGCTGCCCCTTGTTCCGTGTAAAAAGAAAAACACAGACCATTATGTTCAATAGCATTAATTTCGTAGAGATATTCAGCTCTTTCATTGTGATGGCGGCCATCATCGACATTTTCGGTTCCATCCCGATTTTCATGAGCATGAAGGAGCAGCACAAGTCCATCAAGGCGGGACAGGCCTGCCTGACGGCATTGGGCTTGTTTTTGGCGTTCTTCTTTGCGGGCGACGCCTTATTGAAACTCTTTGGCATCGATGCGGCTTCGTTCGCCGTCGCTGGTTCTTTCGTACTTTTCATTCTGGCAGTTGAGATGATTTTGGGTCGTGAAATCATTAAAAACGAAGGTGGCAAGAGCGGAGCCAGCATCGTGCCGATTGCATTCCCCTTGATAGCAGGACCAGGCGCACTGACGGCTTTGCTCTCCCTGCGCGCCGATTACGCCATTGTCAACATCCTCATCGGCTTGTTGCTCAACATCCTGTTGGATTACATCGTCATCAGCCAGCTCGACCGCATCCAGAAATGGATGGGCGACAACCTAATCTTCATCCTGCGCAAGTTCTTCGGCGTCATCCTCCTGGCCATCGCCGTAAACATGTTCGTGAACAACATCTCCGTGATTATCGCAAGTGTACCGAGTTAATCACGCCCTACATTGCATCTTTTTTCTTTCATATTGTTGGGCCGGCGGCGCGAGCTGCCGGCTTTTTTGTACCAACGAGGGCAACCCAAAACGGATTGCCCTCGATCACCTTAAATAACTAAACTAAAACAATTATTCCACTATCACCTTCTGTATCATGCGGCTCCCATCGGAAAGAATGGAAACGTAATACAAGCCTTTGGGACAATTACCCAAACTGAGTGTCACTTTTGAAGAGCTGGATTGGCCACGCATCACAATTTGTCCTGCAAGATTATAAACCACATAACCAAATACTTGTGCATCGTCGACAGACAAAGTCAAAGCATCTGAAGTTGGGTTGGGATAGGCCAGGAAACCAGTTGCGTTCTCTCCTACGCCTTCAAATTCCTTAATGATGACATGAATGTTGAAATCGACATACGGGCCATCGCTGGTGGCACGCATAGTGAGGTCAAAAACGTCTCCGTCTTCCGATTCACGCACCAATTTCAGGACTCTGCCGTCTATGGTGGCGGTCAGGATTTCGGGATTGGGATTGGAAACGAGGCT
>JAILDR010000089.1 GCA_024689285.1 Bacteroidales bacterium
TTGCTTAGCACCCCGTGCTCAGGCCGGAATCAGGAATCTCCACCTGCGGGATGTTTCGTCCACCCACCTTGTGAGCGGATTAAGCCAGTGACTTACTGTACTTCGGTCAGGCAGCGAAAGCGTAGTTATTCTCGCCAATTACTTTTTTGCAGTCAAGATTTACGAGCGTCACTGCGAGGCTCGACATGCTTACATGACAATTCATCTTGCTGTCAAAACCATACATCCCCATTTTTTCCGTAGAGACGCAATGCTTGCGTCTCCCCGAAAAGATTATTTCGTTTTTTCAGAGACGCAAGCATTGCGTCTCTACAAGGTTTGTCATCCTCAAAGAACCGGCGGCAAAAATACAGCTATTTTCTTTACCCCGCAAGTGGCGAAGGTGTTTTTTTACTTCAGCGGACTCCCGAAGCGGAGCACATCGTCTTTCGTAATCGTGCTGCCACACAGGATGATAAGACGTTCGACGATGTTGTGCAACTCGCGTATGTTGCCCGTCCATTGGAAGCTCTTCAACGCTTCCAAAGCCTCAGGCATGAACTCTGGCGCAGGTTTGCCCATATCCTGTGATATGACTTCCAAGAAGTTGCCTACCAAAAGCGGTATGTCATCCTTGCGCTCGCGCAACGGCGGCACTTGTATGACAATGACGCTTAACCGATGGTACAGGTCCTCCCTGAAATTGCCTTTCTCAATCTCGGTCTTCAAGTCCTTGTTGGTGGCGGCGAGGATGCGGACGTTGACAGGGATTTCCTTCTCACCTCCTACCCTGACTATCTTGTTTTCCTGCAAAGCCCTGAGCACTTTGGCTTGGGCGGAGAGGCTCATGTCGCCAATCTCGTCAAGGAAGAGTGTGCCTCCGTCGGCCAGCTCAAAGTCGCCCTTCTTCTGTTTGATGGCAGACGTAAAGGAGCCTTTTTCATGTCCAAACAACTGACTTTCAATCAGTTCAGAAGGAATGGCAGCGCAGTTTACTTCGATAAAGGGACCGCTACTTCTGGTGCTCAACTCATGCAACTGACGGGCGACAAGTTCCTTGCCCGTGCCGTTCTCGCCCGTGATGAGCACACGTGCGTTGGTGGGTGCCACTTTCTCAATCATGTCCTTCACGTCAAGCATAGGTTGCGAATCCCCTATCATTTGATTCTGAACCCTGACGGCTTTTCGGAGGACTTTATTTTCAGCGGACAGATTCTTCTTGTCCAGGGCATTACGCAGAGTAATCAGCAGGCGGTTCAAATCGGGCGGTTTCTGGATGAAGTCGAAAGCACCTTTCTTGATGGCCTCCACAGCGGTATCGATGGTGCCGTGGCCCGAAATCATGATGACGGGAGTATCCGACTCGTTACGGATGGCTTCGAGGGTCTCTATGCCATCCATGCCGTCCATCTTGATATCGCAGAATATGGCATCAAACTCCTGTTCCTTAATGATTTGCAACGCTTCCGTGCCCGAACCGACATCCTCCACCTGATAAGATTCGTTTTCCAGAATGTCGCGCAATACGCGTCGTATGGGCGCTTGGTCGTCGATGATGAGTATCTTAGACATGATTTTTAATTTTGCGCAAAGATAGGAGTTTTCTTAATACGTCGGCTCCTTAATTTCTCATTCTCATGCCGCAAAGACTGTGAAATTCTCACTTTTCTCATTTTTCTCACGTGAAAAAAGTGAGAAAAGCGAGAAAATCTGTCCCTGTCCCACAGACGGAGGCTGTCCCGCTGGGACGAGTGTCCCACACTGTCCCATCTGTCCCACTGTCCCAAGGGGTGGGACACGTGGGACAGTGGGACACTTGAACATCAAAAAAACGCATGTGATAAAGCCTTGATAACAAGCCTGTTGTATTCTATTGGTTTTACTCCCCTTTTGCTCCTCTATTGCTCCCGTTTTGGGTAACGTCAACTCAACGTCAACTCAACGCTGTCATTCCCTCTTTAGGTTGACTGTTCTACTGCAATGCTGCTTCGAGGTGTATTGTTTCTAACTTCGACTCACCCTCGACTCACCCTCGACTCACCCTCGACATAACATCGACTTGGTCCTAAGGCAAAAAACGGGCTGCTTTTTAACAATAAGTAACTATTAAAAAACTAAATTTGCGCATCTACTTAAGTAAATGTTCAAAAGTAGTTTTCTATTAATACTACCCCGTTCCGGCAGATTTGCAATCTGCCGGTCCCGAATAGTTGGCTTCCCTTGCCTTCTGAACGAGAGCCAGCGGGGCGGTAAACGGCAGCCCGTCGTTTACCGCCTGGCTGCCCGCCAGGCGGTAAACGAAAACAGAAAGCTATTCCTTCACCACCTTCTTCACGCACTTGCGGCCTTCGGCATCGGTGACGGTGATGAAGTAGACCCCTATGGGCAGCGTCGCCATATCGATGCGGAGCTCGTTGCCCTCGCCTTGCGTGATTGCCACTTGCTGCCCGAGCGTGTTGAACACTACGGCTTGGTGCATGTCTTGGCCGGTGATGGTTACAATGCCGCTGGTGGGATTGGGATGTAGAGTGGCAAAGGCGATGGCTTCGGTTTCGTCGATGTTTTCGGTGAGGCTGGCTTGACCCCAGCGGAGAGGATAGTTGGGAATCATACAGAATGCAAAACTATCAACGTAAACCCACACCTTGCTGGTAGTTGATGTATACTGGATATCAGCATACACTCGAGCCCAGGCATGATAGTGTTCTCCGTTGGTTGTTAATCGGAAACCTATATAATCTTCCGAATGCGTCGAACCGTCCTCAAACATGTGTTGCCACTGATAATCTGATTCAAGCCAATAATGTAATGAAGGATAAGTCTCTTCGGAAGGAACTATCGTGTCATTGTCCAAGATTTTATATCTGTGTTCCCACGACGTTATCATGTCAATGGCAATCTCGCCAGTTGAACGCCAGCTCAGAAACACCTTATAATCAGAGGTTCCGTCCTGGTCGAAATCAATTGATATAGTGTCGCTAAAGTTTGGAGAGGAAATGCATAAATCAGGTTCGAAATCCACATGGATGATTCCGCCATTTTGGGCAAAGGCTGTTGACAATGCCATCGCCAAGAGTGTGATTATGAATGCCTTTTTCATCGTTTGTTAGTTTTGACTGTTAATAGTTTCAAATTAAATCGAATCGTTTCTGAAATTCGGTTGCAAAAGTAACACGGCGGTAAAACATTGTCAAGAAAAACTATGTTCGGATTTGTTCGGGTTTTTCGATAACGTCTTGAAGACCATTATAATATTATGATAGCCGTCAGGCTGCCTTGGTGGTCTTTCAGGGTGAAATCAAGGGAGTTTAAGAGAGATAAACAATTGTGCAAAAAATAACAGAAAAGGCACTGTAGCAAACAGTATAGCACCAAGATTCTTTTTTCCTCGCAATCTTTCCTCGTATTGTTCTAGTATCTTTTCATATTTGTGGTTGTGTACTAGCAAGAAATACAATAATACAAATGACAAAACAAAGAGGATAATAACACTGTTTACACTAGGAATTGAATAGGTTTTGCTTGATGGGATGAAGAAAAAGAAGCATTCCAAAATATCTACATAGATAAACATGATAATCAAACACATGCACAAAAGTGCAGAATATGGCGCAATATCCTCATTTCCAACTTTTACTTGGAAATGGTAGTATTTGAAAAATAGATAGTTTAAGAATTTCATATAACACCTCCTATAATCAATATGTAATTTGACCCCAGCCGTTAAAACCATCTGTGGCCAAATCAGTAACAAAATAGGCTAAACTAATTCCAAAACCAATTGGGCCCCATAATCCAACCAGGCCCATGACGATGTCAAGAGAGCTTTTGGCATATACATTAATATCACGGCCACCATTCATTCTATAATCAAATAATTGAAAAGCTTCTATTCCAGCTGATAATGCCACACAGGCACTACCTCCAAATTTATGTGCGTTCATAACGGCAGTTCCACCTTTTGATAAAGCACTTACATATTGGGTCTGGGTCAGTTTTCCTGTCAACAGATTTGCATTATGGAATGCTTTCGCACCGCACTTCATTCCGTTTTCGACCGCGCCAAGAGGCACTCCTAAAGATTGTGCCATGATGTTTGCGTTATTCAGCCCTCTACTATTATTAGAATTGGAATGAGTATAGATTGGATTGAACGAAAAGCAATAACTGTCAAAACTGTGTCCGCCAATATGTTCATTATGTGTTTCGGCATAACGAGTCGTGCCACTTGCATCCGTCCATGTGATATATGAACTCTGCCTGCCATTACCAAATTGTGTCATCCCAACCGAAACATAACCTATGCCGGCTTCCTCCACTTCATTTGAGGTTGTGCGACAGGGATTGTTTTTCCAGTTCAGAATGAGCTGTAGCTGAGTGGATGCGAAACAATAATTGTACAAGCCGTTGGTAAGATGCGTAACGTAATATCCATAGGAACTTTCGAAGCCATACGAAGCGGCTCCACCGCCACCGAAGGAGCCCCCGCCCTCACTCATTATCCCTTCATAGTTGCCGAAAAGAGCCCGGTTATACAAGTAATACGGGTTTTGATAGTCTCTCGGTTCATACACAGGCACCGCATATCTCATCGACCAATGCTCGTAATTGCCGCTGCTGGGTTCGCGCCCCTGCTTTCTCCATCCGCTCGGGTCGGTGTAGCGCAGCGGGTTGTGCATGCAGTAGGAGTAGCGGTTGAAGCCCTGTGCAGTGGCGGGGTCGTCAACGAAAGCATAGACGGAGAGGAGCGAACTCATCACGGGGTCGTACATCCTGCCGTTCATGTTGACGAGGCCGTCGGGGTCATAGTGCTCATGCAGGGTATAGCCACGATCGAAAGTATGGGTCACGTTGCTGTATCCGAAGCCATTTGGGTTGCGGCGACGGCCCCAAGCATCGTAGCTCAGCCGTTCCACGGTGTTGCCGTGGATAGTGGCCGTCAGGCTGCCTTGGTGGTCTTTCAGGGTATAGTGCATGGTGCCTCCTTGGTTGTTTTGGGTAACAAAGATAGCAAACAATCCCGTTGCCGAGGTCAGATAATGCAAGTTTTTTGTCACGCCGTTTTTTCTATTCGTTTATTCTGTGATTTGCCGGTTTTGGTTGCCACATTTGCCGTATTTGCTACAGTTGCTACAGTTGTTTTCGGCCCTATGCAGGCTGATCAGGGAGCCGCAGACAGTAGCCATCAGGCTGCCTTGGTGGTCTTTCAGGGGTAAGACACGGTTTCTTCCCGTTCTCTTTCCGCTCCCTTGCTGAATGCGTTCTGAAAACATCATCCCGCCAGCTGAAGGTCGATATGACCGTAGCTGTTGTTGGGGTGGCAAAACACATGGTGTCTCAATGTCTACCGAATGTCATAGAATAAGCGGGTTCCTCTTTAATAAAATCTCGGTACCCAATAATTGTTTCGTCTTTAGGATGTTTTCTAACATATTCTTCCGCTCTTTTTAATGCGGCATCTTTCCCTTTACTGTATGCGACATACTCTATTTCTCCTACAATCAAGTTGGTGCTGTCGGGGTAGCAAATCAGCCATTCGTTAAAAGATTTGGACGCTTTTTGCAAGGCTTCATCGGCAAGAGCTCGTTTACTTAAATGATCCAGAGCCATTCCTTTTAGGAAATACATGTCTGGTGTTGAATACGAGAATGTTAGAGCGGAGTCTGCTGTTCTGACGGCCCCAACATAGTCTCCAATGGAAAAATATGCAAATGCTTTGAAATAATAAGCGCTGTAATACTTTTTGCCTATGCGGATAGCGTCGTCAAGCCGCATTATTGCAGTGTCCATGAACGCAGTGTCGTTTTCCATGAAATACTTCCCAAAATAATGAAGTGAGGCCTTTTTAACCAGGTCGTTGTACTCAACTGGTGGCTTCTCGCTAACCAAAGCGTCTTTGCAGTGACAATCTTTGTCTCTGCATGATGTTACAAGGCATAATAGTATGTTTGCTGCGATAAAAATCAATAAATGTTTGCTCTCCATTATTAATCAAATTTTTTATTATTTTTCTGTTTTTTTATAGTATTATTATTGGTATTGTTAAATCAGCGTTTAAAGGTCTGCCATTTATTATTGATATAGGTGGAATACATCCTGCTGGATAAAAATCAACCAACCAACCTCCATTAATCATTATAGAGTAAATCCCTGGCTCTGTTATATTAAACCTTGCAGTACCAATATAATTGAATCCTGATTCAGTAATCATACATTCTCCAGAATACAATAATGTTTGAGAATTGATTGTTTCATTGTTTCGCAAAAGCGTTGCTTTCGCAGCTGCTTTTACGGTTCCATCGAGCACTGGTGTATGATTGTAGGAAGCCTTCACGGTTATTGAGCCAGAATTTTTTATGATACTATATTGCATTTTATAATTTGCTCGCTGCATACTAGTGCATTGGGGTTCGTCTGAATATGGAAGAACTCCGATAAAATTACGTGTGCAAATCATAGTAGGATAATATGCTTCTAATTGATAATTAGACATGCTATAATAATTGTTTTCGTGTCCACCTACATATTCAAATTTCATTTCTGCTTTGTTAACTCTTCCAGAAAAATCAGTCCAAGTATAATACGAATTTCGGTATCCATCCTCTCCTCCAACTTGACCATTTATTACGCCAATTGATAAGTCTCTTATTCCAGCTTCATACATGTCTAAATACGTTGAATACGAAGGGTTGTTTTGCCAATTATGGATAATATCAATCATTGCTGATTGAAAGCAATAATTATATAAACCATTGGTATTATGTGTTACAAAGTAACCATACGAGTTTGTTAACGTTCCCGATACGAACCCATTACTCGAAATGCCACCGTCAGCATCCATACCCAGACTGTTGCCATAAAGAGACTGGTTCAGCAGGAACAAAGGACTAACAAAGTCTCTCGGCTCATAGACCGGTTGCACATATCTCATCGACCAATGCTCGTAATTGCCGCTGCTGGGTTCGCGCCCCTGCTTCCTCCATCCGCTCGGGTCGGTGTATCTTAGCGGGTTGTTCAAACAATAGGCATATCGGTTGAAGCCTTGGGCGTTCTCAGGGCTCTGCACATAGGCATCCACGGAGAGGAAATGGCTGGTCACGGGGTCATAGCAACGCCCGTTCATGTTGACGAGGCCGTCGGGGTCATAGTGCTCGTGCAGGGTGTAGCCGCGGCCGAAGGTGTGCGTCACGTTGCTGTATCCGAAACCATTTGGGTTGCGGCGGTGGCCCCAAGCGTCATAGCTCAGCCGCTCCACGGTGTTGCCGCAGATGGTGGCCCTCAGGCTGCCTTGGTGGTCTTTCAGAGTATTCTCATTCATATTGTTTCAAATCCAATGTCCCTATTTTTTGATATGAATGTTCAAAATCCAAACCGTCTTTCATCATTTCTTCAATATAATCCATAAATACATCAATTGGTATGCAATACCTTGTGGAAGTATGACGCTCCCAATCTTTTACGGAGTATATTTTGTACAATTTATTGTTTTTTACTCCAAATGACGACATTCCAAAATCTTTATCAGGATAATATATCGGACAAATAAAAAGGTAATCCATCTTGTGTTCACGAAGTAAGAAAAACAAAGAACTATGATCGTGTTCGGGGATATTAGCTTTCCATAATTGTTTCCCCTCAAGATAACCGATTGTCAAACTATCATCAGGTCGGTACAAATATGCAAATACAGCTCCGCCAATACGCAAGTCTCCGTCTTTCCCGTCAAAGTCCATATAGGTCCTCAATTCGCAGGAATCCAGAAAGGAATAGTCTCTTAAAGATTCCCACGAAGCATAGGTGTTCCGGCTAAGATTATAAACATAATATCTCTCAACCCCTTCTGCTTTCATTTCCTTATAGCCTTTTCTTCTTATCTGGCGGTTGATTTCCTTATTAATTCGTTTGTTGAATTTGTCCAAAGAAAACCTAGCGGCAAAATCTATTTCCTGACCTTGCAGATTTGTCATTATCAAGATTGAAAAAAGAAGCAACCATCGTGAAATCTTGTTCATAGATTAATGAAGTTTTAGTTTCAATGTGTGGATTTTATTCAGTCTATATCGCGTGAAAGGTTTACTACCTCCAATGTTCGGATCAGGATCCCACATTCTGATATCATAGGTTGTTTTGCCTTTGTTGCCATCAAAATACCTCACGGCTTCATAGGCATTGATGGCGTGGTTCATTTTGGGGTCATCGGTATAATAATGGTAAGTTATCCCTTCCCCTTTGTTCATTGCATTAAACGTGTATTGTTCAACGCTTCCATACCTATTCTCGAACTCTGAAACAAACGGATCTGCCAAGGCGGTTTTGCCATTTTCCCAGTTATGATACACATTTGTTAATTCCTCAAAGCTAATCCAACCATTGAAAGCAGGTATTCCTTTACATTTAGGGAACAAATTTAACATACTTTCTTCGGTAATATCCATATTTCCATAAGGGAATCTCCGTTCTTGGGCCACCATATCGATAGCCAAGCAGCCATACTTGTTCGTTTGGTAATAGCCTTCAAGGTTTTGGTGCACCCAGTTTGCTTCATAATCGTCACCCTCATATTTCCATTTTACATTAATTCTTTGTGTTCCTTCTGATTCGTTAGTGTTGTACTCGACGGTTGAGGGGTCAACACCGTAATAATACTTCAAAAGAATCTTATCTGGATTAAGCAGCATAAAGTAGTATGGAGGATTTTCCACCACATACCCGCTCGGATCCGTAAATCTCAAAGGATTGTTGAAGCAATAAGAATATCGGTTGTAAGCCTGCATGTTGTGCTCGTCCTGTATGGCTATGTCGGGCGAGAGCATACGGCCCAAAACGGGGTCGTACATCCTGCCGTTCATGTTGATTAAGTCGAAGTCATCATAATGCTCATGCAGGGTGTAGCCACGGTCGAAAGTATGGGTCACGTTGCTGTAGCCAAAGCCAACAGGATTACGGCGACGACCCCAAGCATCGTAGCTCAGCCGTTCCACGGTGTTGCCATGGATAGTGGCCGTCAGGCTGCCTTGGTGGTCTTTCAGGGTGTAGTGCATCGCGCCTCCTCCGTTGTTTTGCGTGACAAAGATAGCAAACAATCCCGTTGCCGAGGTCAAATAATGCAACTTTTTTGTCACACCGTTCTCGGTGACGCTTTCATAGAGCGGTGTGAAATAGCGTTTCATACGGGTGTTGTCGCCATCGATGTAGGTTTGCCACACGCACTGTCGGTCGATGCCGTAGTTGACTTCCGTGTCGTATGACATCAACCTTTTTGTCGCAGAAAAATGCATAGTGTTTTAAGTAATTGATACTACAATATAAAGCATTTCCGTATGAGGATTCAACACAAATATTTGAGCCTCTAACGGATCCAAGTCATTCTCAAAATAGCGAATATAAAAAGCATAATAAACGTCGTTTTCTTTTAATATATATTGGATTTCTGATAGTGTCCTTTCGACACTCTTCCTGCTTATGTAGTTCAGATGATTTAAAACATTCTTATGGCATGGCTCAATAGGAGTTGTAAACCATCCATACCCACACCAAGAAGAGTCTTTATTGTCTGGAAGCTGCTTCGTTTCATTTTCTACGAAGCGCTTTATGGTTTTGGCATCTAACTTTATCTTGTAGATTGTAACGCCTTCACTACAAAACGCACAATCCTCTATCGTTTTTTCATTTAATACTACAGCGGTGTCTATATCCAACAACAAAGAAATATCCTTTGAATATGGATTATTACAACTGGTCATTATGAACACAATGAATAACAAAAACACTTTTTCCCTTGGCATAATACTCTTCATGATGACACTTAGTTCAATACTTCATTGGAATTATTACCGAATGTCTTAATTGCCCCACACCGTATCCGTAAATATCATAAGGGACTCCATCGCCGGCAACCCAAGCCCCTATTTTTGTCTTAATATTTCGCAACGGCCTTCCTCGGTGCATTTCAAAATCGTATCTGTCTATTAACCCTATTTCATTGCCTATTCTAACCATTCCTGCGTCATCTAACCCTGTCAACGTTATTGTCCCATATACAAGTCCTGTTGCAAGATTTGGATAAGCAAGCGAAGCAAAATTGATTCGTTTTGTTTCGTTTTGTCTAACACTTCCAACATAAACAGGATCTAACTCAATTAGTGATTCGTCGACAAAGAGTCTTTGACCGTTTCCATTCCTATACCATTTATTAGCTTCCGACAAAGTAAGATAACCATCCCAGTCTGGCCTATTGGGAAGATTGTTAAAATGGGTCACGAATTTTTCAAAACATCCGTTATTTGCAAAAGAAAGAGCTTCTTCGTCGCTCATATTGTCCAATGTACGGCCTTTTATCAAAGCTTCAGAATGTGACATATTTTGCTTAAAATCTCTGCTTTCCATAATAATAGCCTCTCCTTGAAGTCCTTCGTCATCAGTTCCAAGGAAAATACCATTTTTATCATATATGGGAGAAATTCGACCTTCGCTTAAATCCGTGTTAAAAGCATTACCATTACTTCTAATTATATCAAAATCAACATAGGTCATGAAATCCCAATCCGTATAGTCATAAACTTCTCTCACCACATACCCGCTCGGATCCGTAAACCTAAGCGGATTGTTGAAGCAATAGGAATATCGGTTGTAAGCCTGTGCATTGTGCTCGTCTTGGATGGCGATGTCGGGCGAGAGCATGCGGCCCAAAACGGGATCATACAATCTGCCGTTCATGTTAATCAAGTCGAAGTCGTCATAGTGCTCGTGCAGGGTATAGCCTCGGTCGAAGGTATGGGTCACGTTGCTATACCCGAAGCCAACAGGATTGCGCCGCCGCCCCCAAGCATCGTAGCTCAGCCGTTCCACGGTGTTGCCGCAGATGGCCGCCGTCAGGCTGCCTTGGTGGTCTTTCAGGGTGTAGTGCATCGCGCCTCCTTGGTTGTTTTGCGTGACAAAGATAGCAAACAATCCCGTTGCAGAGGTCAGATAATGCAAGTTTTTTGTCACGCCGTTTTTTTCTATTCGTTTATTCTTTCATGAATTTCCCTTTTGTCACCGCATTGTCGCCCGAGACGACTTGGTACACGTACATTCCCGTCTCAAGCTTGGTGACATCCACTGTGATGAGGCTGCCCTGCCTGTCAATCGCGCAGTCGAAGCATTTCGCTCCGTTCACGTCGAAGATTTGCAGCCTTGCGCTTTCCGAAAGGCTTTCGCCTATCGGGATGTTGACGGTTCCCTTGGTGGGATTGGGATAGACAGAAGCGTGCGTTTGTGTTTGTGCCGCTTCCTGCTCCTCCACCACGTCCCAGGTGATCTCGATGTCCTCGCGGCGGAACTTCATGAGCTTGTACCGGTCGAAGGGGTCGCCCGGATACTCCCCTCCGCTCCATTCCCTAATCTGGACGAGGCACCCTCCGTCGTTGAACACGGCCGGCACTCTCGGTATGTAG
>JAILDR010000099.1 GCA_024689285.1 Bacteroidales bacterium
CAGTTGGCCAAAGAAATCGCTGATAAAATTGACGAAATTCGCAAGTCAAAGGTTTATTTGATTACCGGAGACGTCGAAATGGCTACTGATCCTGAAACCTTCAATGCCATGTATGCCAAGATGGAAGAGGCAGAGCAACAGTACTTGAGCCTTTTCCTTGGTAAACACACCACACGGGAGGTCATCCAAACAATATTTGTGGTTCCTAGCAGGGAAGCACTGACACAGACTGTTGCTAAGTTTTCTGACACGGAAGGACTTACTTCCGGAGACGAAGGTTTTGGCACTTCCATTGTGGTGCAAACGACGCCTCTGAATACCACTTCGATCATCAATGCGCCGAGCCAATCGGCTGTTGAGTCGATGTCGTATGAAAATAAGGTGATGTATCGTATTCCGGAGACGGCCAATGTGAAAGTGTCATACGGAAATCAGACACTGATTGAGGCGCGTCAGACTATCAATCAGTTGGGCGTGGTTATGGTGGCTCCCGTGTCGAACGCGTTGTTGATGTTCGATACCGAGACAGGGCAGATTGTCAATGTCAAGATGCAATAACTGCTTCTCTGATACGTACCAACTGTTTCAAAAGATTTTCAGCCAAGTCTAGGCGGAGCATGTTAGCCCCATCGGACTTGGCTTTTTTAGGCTCAGGATGCACCTCCATGAAGATGCCGTCGGCTCCTGCAGCGATGCCCGCTTTGGCAATAAGTCCGATGAGTTCAGGCTGTCCACCCGTGACGCCGCTGCTTTGGTTGGGCTGCTGCAGGGAATGGGTGACATCCAAGACGACAGGCACGCCAAACTGCTGCATGACAGCGATATTCCTGTAATCCACCACCAAGTCCTGATAGCCGAACATCGAGCCGCGCTCGGTAAGCATCACCTTGTCGTTGCCCGACTGTCGCACTTTTTCGACGGCAAACCCCATCGCCTCGCCTGAGAGGAACTGGCCTTTCTTGATGTTGACCGTCCTGCCCGTTTTGGCGGCGGCCACAAGGAGGTCGGTCTGACGACAAAGGAAAGCCGGAATCTGCAGGATGTCAACATATTCCGCTGCCATTGCAGCCTCTTCGGCGGAATGGATGTCGGTCACCACGGGTAGCGCGAATTCCTTGCCGATTCTTTGCAGCACCTTCAGGGCTTTCTCGTCGCCGATGCCTGTAAAAGAGTCGAGCCTTGAACGGTTGGCCTTGCGGTACGAGCCTTTGAAAACCAAGGTAATGTCCAGTTTTTGGCTAATGCTTTTCAAGGTCTCGGCGATAAAGAGGGGAGAGGTCTCATCCTCGATGACGCAAGGACCGGCCATAAGGAAGAAACGGTCGTGACGCAGGTCTTTCAAGAAGTCGAACTTGTAGGTGTCCATAGTGGTAAATTTTTGCAAAGATAGGGAAAAATGTTGAGGGAGCGCATGGAGAGGTAGCTTTAAATACCACTAAAAAATGAAAGATTGTAAAATTACTCGGACATTTCCTAAAGGTATAACTAATTTTGCAAGTCCCGCTTGCAAAATTCAAGAAATCGCAATCTGATGACCCGATAAAACAGAAATATGAACCCCCGCCACCTAAGATGACGGAGGTTTATTGTGTAAGCAAACTTATGAATTGACGATTGACGATTGACGTTTTTCAGCTTGCCTTTCTGAAGCGGGCAATCTTGGTGCCGTTTTCCTCTTCGTGGGGGATGATGCAGCCCAGCAGGCGCCACTTGTAGAGCACCATGCGCAAGGGCGTGTTGACGCCATTGGCTTTCAGCAGTTGCTGTGCCTCCTCGCGGGTGAACTCTTTCGGAAGTTGACTGAAGATGTCCTCCCAATGGTTGACGTTGCTGCCCGTGCCGTCAATCTCGAAACGGAGCAAGTGTTGCGTCAGCATCTGGTTGGCCACCCAGCGGGCAAAGGCTATCGTGCGGCGGCGGTTCGTCGGGTTGTCTTTCTCGCCGTAGAGGAACCAGGCCAGCATGCCGGCACGGAAGCCCACCACAGCAGAACGGCGGCAGAACACATCGCGGGTGCGGTCGTTGGTGCGCACAGCCTCCTCCTGTTGCGCGGTGAGCCACTTGTGCAAATCGCGGTTCAAGAAACTGAGGTCCATCACGTGGTCGGGTTGGACGGTGTTGCCCACGATGCTCACCTGGTCCAAACGCTCCAGTTGGCATTTCACCTCCTCCAGGTCTTTTCCCTTCAGCTCGCCCCAGATGGGCATGGGCTTGCCGAATTGGTCGGGGAGCATCACAAAGCAGACACGCGAGACCAGACCGTCCTCCACATCGGGATAGAAACGGCGCATCGCCTTGGGTGTGCCGCTGAACAGGGTGTTGTAGTAGGCGTTCAGCATGCCGCTGTACGAGTCGGTGGCCGCGTAGTCCTGTCCGTAGAAGCCGTTGTCGAAAGCCACACGCAGCAGGTCGCCGTAGGAGGAAAAGCCCCGCTTGAAGGCCTTGGTGACGGTGTCAATCTCCTCAGCCAATGCGAACAGGTGGAGCCCACGGGCATTGTCCATGCGCTGCAGCAGCTTGGTGATGCTGATGGTGGCGGGCACGTAGCGGATGATGCCCTTAGGCTTGTCGCCCAGCAATTCGACACGGTTCTTGGGCGTCAGCTTCACGTTGGTCACCTTCAGCTCGTTGAGTTTCTCCAAGTACTCCTGTTCCTTTTGACGTTCCTCGGTGTCGCGATTGAGTACGGGAGCCATCAGCAGCTCTGCGATGCGGCTCATGAAGCTCTTGCCGCTGGCCTGAGGCGCTTCGAGCGACACCTGGAAGGAGGGCGAGTGCATCCGACCGTCGAGATACTGTGCGCGGAGCTTTGAGGCCAATGTGCCGAGCATGGGCAGCTGGCAGAGGACACAGGCGGCCACAAAGTCGTCGGGGGCGGTGGCCGCGATTTGCCTGATGAGGGGCGGCAGCGTGAAGTTGAGGTTGTTGATTTGCTCGCTGAGGGGGACGATGTTGTTGCCGTCCACCATGTCCTTTTCCATGTCTTCGGGCATCTCCTTCTCCAGCATCAGTTTGTCCAACACGGGCTGGAGGTCGCGCGGGCGACCCGTCCTGTCGGCTTTGCAGGCGGAATGGATGAGGGCTTTCATCTCCTCCTCGCTCAGTCCGTAGCGGGGCATCACGGCCAACAGGGTTCGCTCGTTGTAGTCGGTGATGTGGCGCAACCTGAGGGCCAGTGCATGAAGCCTGTCGTTGCGTTCGCCCTCAGAGGGCTCGCCGCCTGTATGCACAAGCCATTCATGGGCGATGTCAGCAAGCGGAATACCTTTAAAGAAAAGGCTTTTGTCGGGTTCAAAGACCTTGTTGTCGCTTTGCGCAGCGTCGCTATGCGTCGTTGCGAGCGTAGCGCGGCAATCTAGAGAATCGCCCTCATTAGTGGATTGCTTCGTTCCTCGCAATGACGCGAAGCGGTCCAAAGGTTCGTCATCAAACAAAGCCG
>JAILDR010000126.1 GCA_024689285.1 Bacteroidales bacterium
CTGCCCGTTCCCGTCAGCGGCTCACACATAGGTTTCTCTACACTGCGCATGGAACCCTGCTGGATGGCACTCGGCCAGGCTGCCGGTGCTGCCGCATCCTTAGCCATCAGTGACCAGTGTACCGTACAGACAGTGGATGTCTGCAAGCTGCAGAACCGTTTGCTGGACGAAGGTGCTACCTTATTGTATTATACAGACCTGACCCCTGCCGATTCGGAGTTCAAGAAGGCACAGCTGAAGGGCCTTCAACAGGAGGCAACCGGTTGGCAGTACAGAGAGCCTTTTTGTTCCGAGGCAGTCGATCGTGAAAATTAGAAAAGAAATCCAGAGATGAAAACCAGACTATTCATTGCTTCTGCATTACTCTTTTTGACAGTAGCAACCCATGCCTCGCGTTTCGTGAAGGCCAGTGATCAGAACATCTCTTTCACGGGTCGTGTGCTCCATAACAATGACGGCAGCGTCAGCTTCGACTGGACGGGTGTCTATATGCAGGTGGCCTTTACCGGTCGCCAGGTTAGCGTGCACATCGCCGAGAGCGATACGGCCTATTATAATATCTTCATCGATGGCCGCTGGAAGCGGAAAATCAAGAGTTCTGGACGTGACAGCCATGAGGTGCTGTTGGGAGAGCAGTTGCGTAGCGGACGCCATACCGTCTGTCTGCAGCGTTGCACCGAAGGGCAATATAGCCGTACCACCATTTTTGGTATCTGTGTTGATGACAAGGCATCATTGGAGAAGGTGCAGCCCAAAAAGCGTTTCATCGAGGTTTATGGCGACAGCTATACCTGTGGCTTTGGCGTAGAGACAAATCGTGCGGAAGACCCGTTCCGTCTGGAGACCGAGAACTGCAACGACGCCTATGCCTGTCTGATAGCCCGCTACTTTAATGCTGACTATGCTTTGGTGGCTCATTCGGGTAAGGGATTAGTCCGCAACTACGCCCAGGAGCAGCAGACCAAGGAAAACCTGTTGACGCGTCATGACCGTCTGTTCGACGACCACGACACCATTGCCTATGACTTCAAGGCGTATAAGCCCGATTTGGTGATGGTCAACCTCGGTACCAACGATTACTCGCCCGGCGTTATTCCCACCGTCCAGCAGTATGTGGGCAATTATCTTAAGTTGCTTCGTTCCCTGCAAAAGCACTATGGCGATGTGCCTGTGTTGTGTATCACACCCCATTCAGCTAGTGAATACCTGTTGGCCGCCTTACAGGTGCTGCGCGACAGTGTGGCTGGGATGGCGCACGTACACATGGCACAGCCCATGCCCGGCATCATCCACTATGGCTACGACCTCGGTGCTTCGTGGCATCCCAACCGTCAGGGACAGCGAAAAATTGCCATGACGCTGATACCACAGGTGTCGGCCGTCACCAAGTGGGAGGTCAAGTCGATGGATGCACTGCTGAACTATACCGGTGACCGCGACTGGGCGCAGATAGCCCGCTACAATGCCGACAACGAACGTGTGAAAGCCATCAGTGACCCAGAGCGGGTGGTATTCCTTGGCAATAGCATCACTGATTTCTGGCCCCGTCGCCATGCCGAGTTTTGGCAAAACCATCCCCATTTCGTATGTCGTGGCATCTCGGGACAAACCTCTTCGCAATTTGTGACGCGCTTCCGTGAGGATGTTATCAACCTGAAGCCCAAAACAGTGGTTATCAATGCCGGAACCAATGATATTGCTGAGAATACGGGCATGTATGACGAGGATGTCACCTTCGGCAACATCGTCACCATGGTCGAGTTGGCTCAGCTGCACGGCATCCGTGTCATCCTCTCGTCCGTCCTGCCTGCCAAGCGCTTCAGCTGGCGACCAGCCATCGAGCCCGAAGAAAAGATAGCGCATCTAAATGCCCGTATCAGGAAATATGCCAAGGAACACCAAATTCCCTATGCAGACTATTATTCGGCATTGGTGTCACCCAAAGACCGTTCGCTGAAAGAAGGTCACAGTGTTGATGGGGTTCATCCTAATGTCCAGGGCTATGCCGTCATGGAAAAAGTAATTCTGCCTTTGCTGAAATGAGAATCTGAAAATAGCATATTTTTGCACACAATACTTACGTTTAGGTATTTTTATGAGAAAACACGTCTTTCTAACGGGTCTTTTGTCCAATCATTCAATTTACCATTCTCCTCGGTAAACTCATCGTAGATTTCCCAGAAGGTTTTCTGGTGAATGAGTTCTTCGTCCTTCGGATTTTCAACTTTTATTCTTGATGTTCATATGCTATGCTATTGAAATCACTTCTGATATCCCAACTGTCTTATACGGTCATTCAGAATCCTGAGTTGTTCAATTAAGTCATTAAACGGAACACTTTCTCCATAGATCATGTGTAATCGCATCTGTTCATAATCTGAGCGCCATGCATCTTTCACAGATTCAGGTGGTAGTATTGACAGACTAGATGGGAAAAGTGTATCGTAATCGAATCCACGAAGCCCGATAAAAGTTTTGCGATGCTGTATTACCTGACGATAAAGTTGTTCATCATTCAGTGCACGTTCTGCAATCGGCGTTTGAAGAATCTGTCCGATGTCATACATGTGTCTAGACATTCTATCAATTCTGATATTATCAGTAGATTTGCTGAACTCTTCATGTAGAAGAAATATCTTCTCTAAGAATGTTCGTTCAGGGATTACAGCTCTTACATTGAAGGTGTTCCTTTCCCAACGTGAATCGGGAAACACTTCATCAATGATAGGATTAAGCGTAACAACCTGTACTGGCTCACTCATAGATCTGCCGCTAACTTCGATACGAACCACGTTGCGGATATAGGGGTTGGTCTCAAATAGTGAAGGGTACTCGACTTCAATTATCTCAGGATCAGTGGTGGTTACGGAGGTGATATTCACATGTATTTTGAACATCCCTTCCGTAATTCCTTCTTCGATAAGCGCATCGTGAAGTTCATACTGCAACTTGTTCCTAACGAAGCTACAAGCAGCGCGTCTCAGTTTGTCGCTGACCTGAGTCTTTGACAGAATTCCGTCAAATCCCAGATATTCGCGGTCGATGCCAATATCAATATCTTCTGAGATTCTGTCTATCAGTTTCCAGCATTTGCTCAATGATGTACCACCCTTGAAACTTGTGTGTTCGGCACTCGGAAGTTTGTATAGTGCGGCAAGTACCAAACATATCCACCAATCTTTCTCAGCCAGGTTGACGTTGATACCCGTCTGTGCTGAAGCCTGCGTAAAGACGAGTCGCCTTTGCTCCTGTTATAGTTCTACAAATTTCATAGTGTCATAAGCTCCTTTCTCACCCATGCTGGTGCAAGTTTAATATCTTCATTATAATCTCCTTCTGCAACATTTTTAATATGCTCTTTCAGAATCCGTTTCTGCTCAGCGGTTATCTTACCTTCTCCAATCGCTCTCATAGCAGCAACAATACGCATCATTAAGTCAGAGCGGAAACTTAGGGCTTTCAACTCCGAGGTATGCTTGAACATGATGCCATGCCCTTTGCCAATACTGATTCTTCGGGGTGAGCCATCTGTAAGATAAACAGCATTTGCTGGTACTTGTGTACTCAGTCCAAGACTATTGAGAGCGAAGTCTCCTGTAGGAACTATACGGGAGTGGTCACGTTTTGCTATAGCCTGAGCAATGTCGTCTATACTTGGCAATAACATACCTAGGCCAAGTTTTTTGTCGAACTTTGGCTTGTAGTATATTCCATGGGCCAGTCTTGCAATAACGTTTCGTTCACATAATCTAATAAGTGATTTCTTGATGGCCTCTGGTGTACCTAACTCGGCATAGTCTGAGGAAAAGATAATCTTTCCTTCTTCTTCTGAACCAATGGCAGATTCTATTTTTTTGCTGTACTATCAACCATACCAAACTATATTTTGGTACAAAATTATGATAAATTTGGGACAAAACGAGGTCTCACATATAAAAAGTTGCATATTTTAATGATTATTTAGCGTAAATTAGGTCAAATGTCATGTTTTCCTAAGGAAAACAAGACCCCAAGGAAGAGCGAAGCGAATTCCTCTACCCCATCGCCTCCATCTGCTTTGCCACGCTTTCTTCGCAATCCTTCATGGCATCAATGGTTTTCTGCAGCACATCATCTAAAGGCCAGCCCAGCATCTCTGCTCCCAGCTCGATTACCTCGCGAGAACAGCCAGCAGCAAAGCCTTTCGACTTGTATTTCTTCTTGAGCGACTTCAGCTCCATATCCTGCACACTCTTGGATGGGCGCATCAGGGCGGCAGCACCAATGAGACCAGTCAGTTCGTCAGTGGCAAAGAGCACCTTTTCCATCAAATGTTCAGGCTTCACATCCACATGCATGCCGTAAGCATGGCTGCAGATGGCATGAATCATTTCCTCGCCCACGCCTGCCTCGTGCAGCAGTTCGGGAGCCTTGATGCAATGCTGCTCTGGGTACTGCTCGAAATCGATGTCGTGCAGCAGTCCCACCATTCCCCAGAAGTCCACCTCGTCAGCAAAACCCAACTGCTGTGCATACCAGCGCATTACGCCCTCTACGGTGATCGCATGCTGCAAGTGAAACGAATCCTTGTTGTATTTCCTAAGCAGATCCCATGCCGCTTCTCTTGTAATGTGATTTTCCATCATCTTTTTGCTTATTAAGTTTCCGAATAAAAAAAGTTTGGGGCAAAGTTAGCAATTATTCTATAAATCTATTAACTTTACACCCAAAACAACAACTAAAACAATCGATGTTATGATGAAAAGAATATTATTAGGAATGGTGGTGCTCTTCATGGGCAGCTCATTCGCATGTGCACAAGGGCGTCAGCCGAAGGAAGATTTTGTTTCCAGCATCATGAATCAACCAGGACAGGAGTATCCAATGGTGAACTCGGAGGGGTATGCCCGTTTCCGCATCGTGGCACCTGATGCTCAATCGGTTATCGTAAGTCTTGGCTTGGGAGGCAGTGGCGGCACAGTGCTCAGCAAAGATAAAGATGGCGTGTGGACAGGCACCACAGAAGGTCCGTTAGACCCTGGGTTCCACTATTATCACCTCACCATCGACGGTGGTGTGTTCAACGATCCTGGCACTCACAACTACTTCGGCTCTTGCCGTTGGGAGAGTGGCATTGAGATACCTGCTCCTGACAAGGACATCTATGCTTGTCGCGAAAACATTGCTCATGGCAACATCCAGGAAACGCTTTTCTATTCACCCAGTCAGGGCAAGATGCAAACGGCTATGGTGTATCTGCCTCCCACTTATGGCAAGCTGGAGAATGGCAAGCAGGAACGCTTCCCTGTGCTCTATCTGCAGCACGGATGGGGTGAGAATGAGACAAGTTGGGGTAAGCAGGGTCATGCAGGACTCATCATGGACAACCTCATTGCCGACGGTAAGATTCAGCCTTTCATCATTGTGATGGCTTACGGCTTGACCAACAACGTCAAATTTGGCACCATCGGACAGTTCACCGCCAAGGAATTCGAGACCTTGCTGATTGACGAACTGATTCCTTTCATCGACCAGCATTTCCTCACGAAGGCCGACAAGTGGAACCGTGCGATGGCTGGCTTGTCGATGGGTGGCGTGGAAACCAAACTCATCACGCTGCGTCGTCCTGAAGTGTTCGGCTACTGGGGCTTGCTCAGCGGCGGACAGTATGCTCCTGAAGAAATCAAGGATCCAACCATAGTGAAGTATATCTTCGAAAGCTGCGGCTCGAAAGAGAATCCCGATGGCATCAACAAGAGCGTTGAGGCACTGAAAGCCGCAGGCTACAATGCCGAAGGATTCATTTCCGAAGGCACAGCTCATGAGTTCCTGACCTGGCGTCGCAGCCTCTATCTGATGGCTCAGAAACTCTTTAAGTAAGTTTTTGAAAATATGATTTATCCACATATCTTTGAACAGAAAATTGGTTTCGACCAAATAAGACATCTATTAAAGGGCAAATGCCTCAGCACATTGGGTGAAGAACGCGTTGACAAGATGGCGTTCAGCTCGACCTACACCTATATCAACCAGCAGCTCGACTTGGCTTGCGAGTTTCTGAGCATCCTGCAGGGAGACGATGATTTCCCTGCCCAGTTCTTCTTCGATGTGCGTCCTGCTCTGAATCGCGTAAAGGTGGTTGGGTTGTTCTTGGAAGAGCAGGAACTGTTCGACCTGCGGCGTTCCTTAGAGACCATTCGAGACATCGTGAAGTTCCTGAAGGTGGAGGATGTGGAAGAAGGAATCGAACCTCTCTACCCCAACTTGTGCCAATTGGCTGGCAACATCCTGGTTTTTCCGAAACTGATCAGCCGCATCAACAGCATTTTGAGTCCATTCGGACAAATCAAGGACAATGCCTCACCCGAGTTGGCTCGCATCCGTAAGGAACATGCAGCCACGCTGAACAGCATCTCACACATCTTGGCTGGCATCTTGCGCAATGCACAGAGCGAAGGTTTTGTGGATAAGGACGTTACTCCCACGATGCGCGACGGACGGTTGGTGATTCCCGTGGCTCCAGCCATGAAACGCAAAGTGAGGGGTATCGTGCATGACGAGTCGGCCAGCGGAAAGACTGTGTTCATCGAGCCAGAGGGGGTAGTGGAGGCCAACAACCGTGTGCGTGAGTTGGAAAGTGAGGAAAGGCACGAAATTGCGCGCATCCTGATGGAGTTTACCGATGAACTGCGTCCGCTGATTCCCGATGTGCTGCAATCCTACGAATTTCTGGCAGAAATCGACTTCATTCGCGCGAAGGCGCTGTTTGCCCAGCAAACTGGGGGCATCAAGCCATCGTTCGAACCCAAACAACAGATAGATTGGGGAGCAGCTGTTCATCCCTTATTGCAGATTTCATTGGCGAAGCATCAAAAGCGGGTGGTTCCTTTGGATATAGAACTTACAAAAGAGCGTCGCATCCTTCTGATTTCGGGTCCTAATGCAGGAGGTAAGTCGGTGTGCCTCAAAACGGTAGGATTGCTTCAATACATGTTGCAATGCGGCTTGCTGATTCCCATGAACGAAGGAAGTCACGCTGGCGTGTTCAATAACATCTTCATCGACATTGGCGACGAGCAGAGCATAGAAGACGACCTGAGCACCTATTCGTCCCACTTGCTGAACATGAAGAATATGATGAAACAATGCGATGCGAAGAGTCTGATTCTGATTGACGAATTTGGAGGAGGCACTGAACCTCAGATAGGTGGTGCCATCGCTGAGGCGGTGCTTAAACGATTCAACGAGAAAGGTACCTATGGCGTGATTACCACCCACTACCAGAACCTGAAACATTTTGCTGATGATACTGAGGGGGTTGTAAATGGAGCGATGCTCTACGACCGCAACCTGATGCAACCTCTTTTCATCTTGCAAATAGGTATGCCAGGCAGCTCGTTTGCCGTCGAGATAGCCCGCAAGATTGGCTTGCCTGAAGAGGTGATTGCCGATGCTTCGGCCATTGTGGGTAGCGATTACATCAACTCAGACAAATACTTGCAGGACATCATCCGCGACAAGCGATATTGGCAGAATAAACGACAGACTGTGCACCAGCGAGAGAAGGCGTTGGAGGAAATCATTGCCCGCTATGAACGTGAATTACAGGAACTTCATCAGGAGCGAAAGGACATTCTGCGAATTGCCAAAACAGAGGCAGAACAACTGATGCAAGAGGCAAATGCCCGCATTGAAGGCACCATCAAGGGCATCAAGGAGGCACAAGCCGAGAAGGAAGAAACAAAGAAGATTCGCCAAGAGTTGGCAGACTTCCGCAAGCAGCTGCAGGAAGAAGAGGCTCAGGACAAGGAGGATAAGATTGCCCGCAAGATGGAGAAACTGCGTGAGCGTCAGCAACGTAAGAAAGACCGAAAAGCCGAGAAGGGCAAGAAGTCTGCTTTATCACCAGAAGAGCAATCTGCTTTGCAAGCTCAACGTGATGCCCAACAGCAGGCACAAATGACAGAAGGGTCGAATGTGAAGTTGAAGGGCCAGCAAGGGGTGGGCAAAATCATAGAGATTCATGGCAAGGATGTGACTGTGGCCTTCGGCAGCATCAAGACTACGGTGAAGATTGATCGTTTAGAGTTGGCTGAGGAGCCATTGAAGAAACCTGATATTACCCAGAAAGCCACTTATTTGAGCGAACAGACGCAAGACTCGATGCACGACCGCAAGCTGAATTTCAAGCAGGACATCGACGTGCGTGGTATGCGAGGGGATGAGGCCATTCAGGCAGTGACCTACTTTATCGATGATGCCATCTTAATAGGGGTATCTCGCGTGAGGATTCTGCATGGCACGGGCTCAGGCATTCTGCGCACCCTCATCCGCCAGTATCTGCATAGCGTGGCTGGCGTGAAGAGTTTCCACGATGAGCATGTTCAGTTCGGGGGAGCGGGAATTACTGTAGTGGATTTGGAATAACTATTGATTATTTTGCTCGGGTTCTACTTCCGGCTCATAATCCTCCATCATGTCGGCCTTGTCAATTGACAGTACGCCATTGGGCAAAACCGTTACATGGAAAGGCACATAGAGGTCGCTCTCGGGATAGCTCACACTGGCGGCAAACATCAGACCATATTCCGTCACCTTGTCGAACACCAAGCCCTCCAAGATGGCATGTTGCAGGAAATCAGCCTCTAAGTAGGAAGCGAAAGAGTTTTTTGTGAAATCCTTGTTGAAAATCTCACGGTCGCCCGAATTTACCCGCAGACTGATGGTATTATCGTAATATCTAACACCTTGCGCATCGGCCACAATGGGCAGATTGGCATCAGCCTTGCGAATCATACGCATGTTGTACATCTTTCCCTTGAACTCAGCCGAAGCAGTGGCATCAATGGTTTGCAACTCCTGGATTTCATTGCTTACCACATCCTTGGCTATCGACTCGACAACATAGTTGTCAGGATCCTTCTGTGTGTTCTTTCGGCATGATGAAAATGCGAAAAACGATAGGCACACAATAATATATAGGTATCTTTTCATTGTCTTTGATGATAAATTACGTTGCAAAGTTACTATAATCTTGCGAAATAACAAAACTTACACTAAATTTGCACGCAATATGACGGCGAATCATAACATTTAATGAAGAATTAAGAATGAAGAACGAAGAACGAAAAATGAAGAACGAAAAATGAAAAATGAATAAAGATATGAAGAAGGTTTTATTTGGAGGCTTGTGCGTTATCCTGGCACTCGCCTCATGCAATGGGAAAGGAAAGACAAATGGTGAGGGCTATCTGATTGACGGTGAGATTTCCGACATCAAGGATGGCATGGTGTATCTGAAAGAGTATCAGGACAAGAACTTTATCCTGGTGGACTCGGCTGAAGTAGAAGGAGGCAAGTTCGAATTCCGAGGCTTTGCCCTGCAGACACTGGCCTACGGACTCACCACCGACAAGGAGAGCAACAATCCACTGGTGTTCTTCCTCGGAAACGAGATGATGAAAATCAATATGAGCGAGGAAAAGAAAACACTCGACATTGAGGGCTCGCCCATCAATACGCTCTATCAGGAAACAGTAGGCAAGGTGGGCAAGGAGGGCTTCGACATCAACGAATTCACAGACGCCAATCCTGCTTCTGCCCTTGCACCTTATTATATTATGAGGAATCTGGCATGGGGATTGGATCTCAACCAGCTTCAGACGCTACGAAGCAAACTCGACAAGTCGCTTGACAACAATCTGTATGTGCGCCAGATGGACGACCTGATTGCCAAGAAAGAAGCGGTGCAGGTGGGTAAGATTGCTCCCAACTTCACCCTACCCGACCCAGACGGCAAGCCCGTTAGCTTGAAGGACTTCCGAGGCAAATACGTGCTGGTGAGCTTCTGGGCTGGCTGGTGCCCCGACTGCCGCAGGGAAAACCCCTTCATTGTGGAGGCATACAACAAGTATAAGAACAAGAACTTCACCGTGCTGGGTGTATCCATCGACCGCAACCGTGAAACTTGGCTAAATACAGTCGAGAAGCAAGGCTTGACCTGGACACAGGTGTCCGACCTGAAGTATTGGCAGAGTGACGTGGTGAACCTATACGCCATTCGTTGGGTACCCACAGGCATCTTGCTCGATCCTGATGGCCGCATCCTAAACATCAGCCTCAACGAGGATGAGTTGGTCAAGAATCTTGCCAGCGTATTCGAGCAATAAAGGGGTTATTCTTTGACAAATTGTCTGCACACATTGACAAATTTGCATACATTACCTCCATTCATTGACAAATTGTCATTACATTCCGCATGGCACACAACTTGCCTTTATATAAGTGCAAGCCGCAACGAAAGCGGCGAACAGAATGTAAAACAATTAAAAGAACTAAAATAAAAATGGAGGTATTAACTATGTTACCAGCAATGTTTAGAAACACTTGGTTTCCTACAGTGTTCGACGATTTTGATTTCACACCTCATGCCAGCACAACCGCACCGGCAGTAAACGTAATGGAAAATGAAACGGCATACACCATGGAAGTGGCCGCTCCTGGCATCAAGAAGGAGTTTTGCCGTGTAAACATCAACGAAGACGGCAACTTGAGCATTGCCATCGAGAACAAATGGGAGCATAAGGAAGAGGATAAGCAACAGAAGCAGCACTACCTGCGCCGTGAGTTCTCTTACTCAAACTACCAGCAGAACTACACCCTGCCAGAGGATGTTGACAAGGAGCATATCTCAGCAAAGGTTGAAAACGGCGTACTCACCGTGGTTCTGCCTAAGTTCAAGAAGGAAGAAATCAAGAACGCCCGCACCATCGAGATTTCATGACGCTTATCAGTATTTGATACGAGTGTCATTCATAAAGAAAAGGCTGCTTTTTGCAGCCTTTTTCTTTTATCCTTACAGAACAAATGCAACCATTAGTTCACAGTTCTTTGTAAAAAATGCAATTATTACCACAATCTTTCATGCGTTTTGCAAAAAAAATTGTATCTTTACACCCAAATTTACTAATTAGCATGTGTCATGAACAAGAACGAGCAATTTGTTATTACAATTAACCGTGAATTAGGTAGCGGTGGTCGTACCATTGGTCTGAAGTTGGCTGAGAAATTGGGTGTACCTTTCTACGACAAGGCTGTGATCAATGCCTTGGAGAAAAAATACAACATGAGCGTGGAGGAAATTGAAAAAACGAAAGGTCGCAGCTATACCTGGTGGGGCGAGTTTAAGCAGTTCTGGAAGGATACGGATTATTCCAACCTGTATGCGGTTGGTGAAATGGGTGAAATCACTCAGAAACCCACCAGTTTCGATTTGTTCAAGGCTGAGGAGGAGATCCTGAGTGACATTGCCGAACAAGAATCGTGTGTGGTGGCAGGCCGTTGCGGCTTCTATGCCCTGCGCAACCACCCCAACCACCTTCATGTGCTGATTCAGGCTTCGATGGATTTCCGTGTGGAACGAGTGGCACGTAAGCAGAACATGACTCCAGAAGAGGCTCGCAAGACAATCGAGAAGGTTGACAAGATGAGAGAGAACTACGTGAATGAATATACCGGCAAATCGCGATACGACACACGCAACTATCAGTTGGTGATTGCTGCCGACGGCAAGACAGAGGATGAGATTGTGGAACTGATTCTGCAATACGTTGGCTGATGACTAACGGATGACATAGTAGGGCATTAGATAAGGTAAAGGAAGTTATGTTTGAATCTTTGTTTCAAGAAGTTGTACTGGGGGTGAGCATAGGTGGATGGGTAACCATCCTAACTATGGTGAGCATCTTTGTGGTGATGGCAAAATCGCACATTCCTACCGAGGTGGCTTTCCTGGGTGCTCTGACGGTATTGCTGGTGTTGGGTATTGTTGACGAGGAGGAAGGTATGGCTGGCTTCAGCAGCGAGCCAGTGGTGGTGAATGCCGCCTTTTTTGTGATTATAGGCGGACTGATGCAGACTGGTGTGCTTTACTGGCTGACAAAGAATGTGCTGGGCGAAGCACGCACATTTACAGGAGCTATCATCAAGCTGATGATTCCTACCAGTGTATTATCGGCCTTCCTTGGTTCAGGAAATGTGGTGTCGTTGTTGATTGATGCTGTAAAAATATGGTCGCGCAAATTGAATCTATCGCCCTCTAAGTTGCTGATGCCCTTAAGCTATGCTGCCTCACTGGGTGGCATGTGCACCTTGCTTGGCAACTCATCCAACCTGATGATTGCTGGCTTATATACCACTCATACGGGTCATTCAATGAACATCTTCGCCCCGATGTTGCCAGGCATAGTCCTCACCGTATGTGGTATGTTCATAGTGGTACTGATGCAACGCCTCATTCCCGAAAGGAAATCGGCCGACGTTTCGTTCGAATCAACCAGCGATTATACCGTTGAACTATTAGTGCCTACAGACAATCCGCATGTAATGGAAACAGTAGAAGAAGCTGGGCTGTTCAACCCCAAGGGCGGTTCGCTGATTGAGATAATGCATTTCGACCGCGAGATTGTGATGCCTGTGCCCAAGGACGAACCTGTAATGGGTGGCGACCGACTGATTTATGCAGGTCAGATCAACGACCTGTTGGAACTGAAGCGTACCCACGGCCTGGTGGCTGCTGCCCATCATGTTTGGAGCATCAACGAGATTGATACGAAGCGACGCATGCGTACAGCTTACGTTACCTTTGGCAGTGAGCTGATTGGTGAGTCAATGGCTAACAGCAGCTTCGAAAGTATGAACAATGTGGTGCTGGTAGCTGTGGCCCGTCAGGGACATCGTGTGGAGGGTTTGCCTCGCGAGATTACGTTACAGGCTGGCGACACGTTGCTGTTGGAGTGTCCTTCCAAGGGTGAGAGTCAACTGGAGCAGGCCAACCGCCGTTCGCTGAAGTTCTTCGACAGCCATTTTGTGCCACAGCTGGGTCCGAAAACAGTAACCTCGGCCATTGTGCTGACACTGATGTTCCTCATATCCACCTTCAAGATTCTGCCACTGATTACCGCCTCGATGCTTGCCGCAGGCATACTGATGATGGCTGGTTGCTGCCGCATTAACGATGTGACGAAATACATTGAGTGGGATTTGCTGCTTGTTCTAGGTTCTACGATCGTGTTCTCTACAGCCATCACTAAGACGGGTGTCGCCAGTTTCGTGGCTACCACAGTGCTGGATCTCTGTAGTTCTAACCCATATATGGTGATGCTTGTGATGTGCTTGCTGGCCTCTATTGTGAGCGAGTTCATCAGCGATGTAGGTGCTGGTGCGGTGTTCTTCCCCATCATATATCAGCAGGCTATCCTATTGAATTGTGACCCGATGCCGTTTGTAATGGCACTGATGCTGAGTGTAGCGCTAAGTTTCGCCTCACCCATTGGCAGCACTACCCACATGTTGGTGTTTGGCCCAGGCTCTTACCATTTCACCGACTTTGCTCGTCTGGGTACTGTGATGCATTTGATTCTGTTGCCCGTGATGCTTATTCTGGTTTGTTTATTATATCCTTTTTAATAAAATATGAAGCGAGCTCTGATTACGGGTATCACTGGACAGGATGGCAGCTATTTGGCTGAGTTCTTGTTAGAAAAGGGTTATGATGTTCATGGAACGATTCGTCGCTCATCGGTGGATTTCCGTGAACGCATAGCACATCTGGAGGGTTGCCCTCATTTTCACTTGCATTATGCAGATATGACCGACTCTATGAGTGTGTTAGGAGTCATCAGGAATATACAACCCAACGAGATTTATAACTTGGCGGCACAGAGTCATGTACAGGTTTCATTCGATTCGCCCGAATACACGGTGAATGTGGATGCGGTGGGTATCTTGAGAATCTTAGAGGCTGTGAGGCAGCTTGGACTTACCGATTCTTGCCGCATCTATCAGGCATCGACATCGGAGCTGTATGGCAAGGTAGAACAAGTGCCTCAGAATGAAGACACTCCATTCCATCCATATAGTCCATATGCAGTGGCCAAGCTATATGGGTATTGGATTGTAAAGGAGTATCGAGAGGCTTACAACATGTTTTGCTGCTCGGGAATCCTCTTCAACCATGAAAGTGAGCGACGCGGTGAAACGTTTGTGACCCGCAAGATTACCTTAGCGGCGGCAAGAATTTCTCAAGGCTTGCAGGACTGCCTTTATCTGGGGAATATGGATAGCCTCCGCGACTGGGGTTACGCCAAAGATTACGTGGAGTGTATGTGGCTTATCCTTCAGCAAGAAAAGCCAGAGGACTTTGTGATAGCTACTGGCGTTCAACACAGCGTAAGAGAATTCACTGAGTTGGCTTTCAAACATGTTGGCATTGAGCTGAAGTTTGAGGGAAAAGGAATTGATGAGAAGGGCATTGTAGTGAAAGGTCCAGAGAAACTGATTGGCAAAACGGTTGTGGCTGTTTCAGAAGATTTCTATCGTCCAACGGATGTGGTGAATCTTTGGGGTGACCCTACCAAGGCTAAAGCCAAGTTGGGTTGGAACCCATCCAAGACCAGCTTCGAGCAATTGGTACAGCTGATGGTGGAGCATGATATTGCCAAAGTGGCAGCTGAAGGTGTAGCTGCGAAAGTCAGAACGAATTTGGCAGAATATCTTGAGAAAGGAATCGTCAAGTAATCTTATACAGAAATCACAGATATAATATGCTTGATAAACACAGTAAGATTTATGTAGCGGGACATCGCGGTTTGGTGGGATCTGCCATTTGGAACAACTTGAAGAAGAGAGGATACACGAATCTGGTGGGGCGATCGCATGAAGAGCTTGATTTGATTGATCAGCTGGCAGTGAGGAAATTCTTTGATGAAGAACGTCCTGATGCTGTGGTGCTGGCTGCTGCCTATGTGGGTGGTATCATGGCCAACTCATTGTATCGTGCCGACTTCATCATGATGAACATGCAGATACAATGCAACGTGATTGGTGAGGCTTATGCCCACGGAGTGAAGAAGTTGTTGTTCCTGGGTTCCACCTGCATCTATCCAAAAGATGCTCCACAACCCATGAGCGAGGATTGCCTGCTGACATCACCCGGGGAATATACCAACGAGGAATATGCCATAGCCAAAATTGCGGGACTGAAGATGTGCGAGAGCTATAACCTCCAATATGGTACGAACTATATTGCGGTGATGCCCACCAACTTGTATGGTCCCAACGACAATTTCCATTTGGAGAACAGTCATGTGATGCCTGCGATGATGCGAAAGATTTACTTGGCGAAGTTGATTCACGACGGGGCATGGGATAAGATTGCCATCGACATGAACAAACGACCCATTGAAGGTATTGATGGTACTGGATTAACTGCCAATGTACAACGGGAAATGGTCAACGGAAAACGGTCAATGGTTCTTGATGTTTTGGCAAAGTACGGCATTTACGATAATCGCGTTGTTCTGTGGGGTACAGGCAGGCCATTGAGAGAGTTTTTGTGGAGCGAGGATATGGCTGATGCCTCGGTGTATATACTGCTGAATGTGAACTTCAGCGATATCATTGGCATTGAGAAGTATTCATCTGTACATTATGGCGCTACTACAGATGGAGCTGTGGATAGAAACCAGTCGAAGGGAAGAGGTGGCGCTATCCCATCATTAGGAGAAATTCGAAATTGTCACATCAATGTAGGCACAGGTAAAGAGTTGACTATTCGCGAGTTGTCTGAATTGATTGCAAAAACTGTAAACTACGAGGGCAGCATTGAATTTGATGCTTCGAAACCAGACGGCACCATGCGCAAGCTTATCGATGTTTCGAAGCTGCATTCATTAGGGTGGAAGCACAAAGTGGAAATAGAAGAGGGCGTGAAGAAATTGTTTGAATGGTATCAGAAGTCTTAACCTTCAAGTTCCGACAGTTCTAACCAACGGAAAGACTTTTCATCCAGTTCAGCTTCCAATTGCGGGAGGCGTTTTGACTTTTCCGTGAGAGCCTCAACAGATAATGTGCCGCTACAAAGATCGGCTTCTATCTGCTTCTTCTCAACTTCCAACGCTTCAATATCCTTTTCTAGTTGTTCAAATTCACGGCGTTCCTTGAACGACATACGACGTTTATCGTTTTGGCGCTGACGTTCAGGCTTAGGGGTTTCCTGCTGCTTTGCTTTCGTCACCTCACGGTCGTAGCGATCTCTCTCCTCTTTCCACGCACGATACTGCGTATAGTTGCCAGGGAAATCACGGATATCTCCTTGGCCGTTGAACACCAGAATATGATCAACCACTTTATCCATGAAATAGCGGTCGTGACTCACCACAATCACACAACCTCCAAAACCCTGCAGATAATCCTCCAACGCCTGCAACGTCATGATATCAAGGTCATTGGTAGGCTCATCCAAGATCAGGAAATTAGGGTTTCGCATCAATACCGTACAGAGATAAAGACGGCGACGCTCCCCCCCACTGAGCTTATAAATGTAATTATGTTGCGTTTCGGGCGAGAAAAGGAAGTATTGCAGGAACTGTGACACACCTAATCGCTTGCCATTTCCCAGCTCCACCACCTCGGCAATATCGCGCACAGCATCAATCACTTTCATCTGATTGTTGAAGTGCATACCCTCTTGTGAGTAATAGCCAAAGCGTACTGTGGAACCAATCTCCAAGTTGCCACTATCCAACGGTAACTCGCCTAAGAGAATCTTCAGAAACGATGACTTGCCTGTGCCGTTATTACCCACGATGCCCATTTTCTCGTAACGAGAGAAAATGTAAGAGAAATCGTCGAGAATCTTCACGTCGCCGAACGACTTACACAGGTTGTCGGCCTCGAAAATCTTATTGCCAATATAAGCCGACTTTACATTCAGCTGCACCTTATCGTCGTAGATTCGCTGCTTCGCCACTTTCTCCAATTCGTAGAAAGCCTCCTCACGATAGCGAGCTTTGTGGCCACGAGCTTGCGGCATACGGCGCATCCAATCTAACTCAGTGCGATACAAGTTGTTGGCGCGTTCAATCTCCACTGCCTTGGCATCCACTCTCTCCTGACGTTTCTCCAAGTAATAGGCATAGTTGCCGTCATATTGAAACAGCGACTCAGCATCCAGCTCAATGATATGGTTGCACACACGATCAAGGAAATAGCGGTCGTGTGTCACCATCAGCAACGTCATTTTGCTGCGTCGCAAGTAATCTTCCAGCCATTCCACCATATCGAGATCGAGGTGATTGGTCGGCTCATCCAAAATAAGCAATTCGGGATCATTGATGAGGGCATTCACCAGTGCCACACGTTTCAACTGTCCTCCCGACAGCTCTGAAACGGGTTGTTGTAAATCAGTGATCTTCAACTTGGTGAGTAGCTGTTTAGCAGCCAATTCATAATCTTTATGTGGATCAACGATGCAACTGCCGTGTTGCAGGCAAGCTTCAAGCACGGTGAGATGGGAAGGGTAATGAGGTGTTTGTGGCAAATAACCCATACGCAGGTCACGACGGAAAGTGATCTTGCCTTCATCGTAGGGTTCCTCACCAACCAAAATGTTTAACAACGTGGATTTCCCAGTGCCATTCTTAGCAATGAGTCCAACGTGTTGGCCTTCGGTAAGTCCGAAGCTGATGTCATGAAACAACACCAGCACTCCAAACGACTTTCTGAGGTGCTCAACCTGCAATACGGGATTCTGCGTAAGTGCCATCAGATGATATGATCATAGATTTCAACGAGATTCACGACCTCGCCGTTCTTCACTTTGCTCCACACCAGCTTTACTGGATCGATCATCTTTTCATCAGACAAGTTCAGCAAAACGGGTACTTCACGACTTCCATCAATCAATGTGCGCCACTCTACGCCATCCACCTCGTTGGTAAGGATTACACAAAGAGTGATACCCAAGGCAACCCATGCATCCCGCTTGCGAGGATTCAGTGAGCCATTGTCAATGATTTGCTGCATGTGGCGAATATCACTTTCTTCACCACGAAAATCTTTCTTCAACTGTTTCTTGATTTCCGACTGCACCCAATCGTAAGCCTCATCAATCTGGTAAATCTCCATCAGTCGAACAGGAATGGTCTCGGCTTGATACTTCACACCAGGATAACGCAGTTGCAATGAAGCGATTACGTCCTGTGCCTTACGGATAGAAGCACCTTGAGGAGTGGCAAACGATACTTCGAAAGCCACATCACCGATGCCAGTCACCCACTGATGGTTCTCGTAGGCCTCTCCCTCTTCTGTAAAGACCTCGCAACTATAGGCGCATGGCAACATACCTACTGTAACAGCCTGAGCACGGCGACTATTCCTCAATTCTTCGTTGACAGCAACTTGGCCATAGTCGGCTTGTTCACCACGAAAAGCAGAGATGCGGAAATTACCGTCCCAATCATTGGGATTATAAAAGAGGAACGAATCCTCACCACCCTCAAACTCATTCCAATCGGCTGGGTAAGTCATTGAGAACCAAGCACCAGGTGCGATAAATTTCTTACCTTTATTCATATCTAATCAATCTAATTAACCCATCTTGATGTAACTTAGAGAGGTAGAGAGCAATGCGCTGGGGGAAATTCTCCTCCTCTGGGTGCAGCAATGCGACCTCACGGATAATATCTTCTGCTGTTCGTTTACCATCTATCCTACTCCATATCTCACTGCCAAAACGCTCCAAGGGAATATGAATTTGAGGAGAAAACCATTTACTCAACCATTTCCTAAGCCACGATTTAGGAAAACGGTGATAAACCAACGTTAAACAACCATCTTCTGCTGGCTCCACCCACACCTTCGCAGTGTGAACAGGAACTACATCCAACAAACTCACTTTATCCATTGACTATTTCCCTTTTCCTATTTACAAATGTTCGGTTTTTCCAACCCATAGCCCATTCGTTTGTCGAGATAAAGCATCGTGACTGCTACTAAGACAGCAACTAAGCCTGTGCAGGCAAAAATCAGCATACCAGTAGTATAACTGGGATCTGTTTCATTGGCCTTACCCACAAACATCGGGATGATGGCTCGTCCGAAATTCTGGATGAAGAATATCAGGGAGAAAGCAGTACCCAAACATTTCATCGGCATAATCTTTGGAACAATGGGCCACAAGGCAGCAGGTGTCAAAGAGAATCCAATGCTTAACAGAACCATCAGGAAAATAGCGAATGTACTGATATAAATAGGCAATGAGAAACCAAAATGTACCAATGTTAACAAGCCGGTACCAATGATGATGAGAGTAACACCACGTCCGTATTTATCATACACTGAGCCAAATAATGGAGTCATCAGAATGGTTCCGAAAGGCACGATCGAGGTGATAAAGCCCGCCATATCGGGATCCACAGCGTATTTGTCGATCATGAGACGAGTAGCAAACTTCAGGAAAGGACTCACTGCCGAATAAAACAACACCACAAAAAGGGTAATGAGCCAGAAGCCCGGACTCTTCAAAATGTAAGCGATGTCACGAAGGTGGAACTGATCATCCTGATTGACAATTGTTGATTGACAATTGACAATTTTCTCATCTTTGTCTAAGCGGATGTCGAGAACACAGAAGACGAAAAAGGACACCAAGCCTATCAGGAGGCAAACCAAGCCCAACAACAAGGGAGCAGAGAGCGAGAAATGACGGGCTATAGGAGCACTGACACTCAGAGCAGCAGCTGTGCCCAAGCGAGCCATCGACAGTTGGATACCCATCGCCAATGCCAACTCATGCCCAGTAAACCAGCGCACCATTGCCTTGCTCACCGTTATGGCACACATCTCATAGCCCACGCCAAAAATGGCAAATCCCAAACTGGCGATAGCGGCAGACATGGGAAGGTGCACATCCCACCACAACACGTTGAAGTTGAATGTCTGGCCAGCCAACGGAGCCGTTACGGCAAAGTATTTCAGGCCTACACCTATTAACATTAAAGAACAGGCGAGCACTCCAGTGAAGCGCACGCCCATCTTATCCAAAATGAGTCCGCTGAAGAACAGCATCAGCAGGAACACATTGATCAATCCACTTGAACCCGAGAAGAAACCATAGTCGCTACTCGTCCACCCCAAGCCGCCTTCCTCTACTGGTAATTCCAACAGGGACTCTAAGGGTGACATGATATCGTTGAGGAAGTAACCCATCATCATAGCTGTTGCCACGATGACCAAGACTATCCAGCGAATAATCGCCGAGTCGTTGATTTTCTTCCTCAACTCAGTCATTTTATGTTTGGCTCTTCCAAGCCCAGGCCTTTCTTCTTATCAACAGCCTTCAGCACCAAACCTAAAATCAGTGCAGCTACACCCAAGCAAGCAAGCATTACCAATGGCCAGGTATAATCAAACTGTGTTGGGTCGGTAACATTAGGATTGGTATTGTCGAGCACCTTACCAATCAGCAATGGGAACAACCACAAGCCGATGTTCTGAATCCAAAAAATCAGTGCATAAGCCGAACCGATAATCTTGGCATCCACCAGCTTAGGCACACTTGGCCAAAGTGAAGCAGGCACCAGTGAGAAAGAAGCACCCAATACAAGGATGGTGAGGTAAGCCACAATGATGCCACCCACCATGTTGCCCTTAAATCCTGGCAGGATGAAAGCAAACGTGAGATGACAGGCAATCAGCAGCAAAGAACCCAACACCAACATAGATGCAGCCTTACCCTTATGGTCAACATAACTACCCAAAATAGGGGTGATACCCATAGCCAACAGTGGGAAGACAGCGAATACCGACTCAGCACTTTGACGCATATAACCCATGTAGCAGTAAACCACCAAAGCTACGATAGCCAGAATGAGGAGTCCGTATTTACGAGTCTTATCTTTCATGAAGTTGCTGGTAAACGATGCGATAGCCACCACCAACATGATCACATACTGGATGATTGTCACAGAGCTGTCGGCCCAAAACGAGTCAGGGTCAATCTCCGTAAAGTCGAGGTTGCACTGCAGCATATTCACCGCATATTTCTGGAATGGGAAGATTGCGCTGTAGTACAGAACACAGAGCAGAGACACCAACCAGAAACCCGTGCTGGTGAGAATCTGACCTAAATCACTAATCTTAAATGGATCATCTTTCTCCTCAGCCTCACCGGTCTGTGCATCCAACTTTCTATCCATGAAGAAGTAAACGATGAACATGATCAAGCCAATGGCCAGCAACACCACACCGAAAGCCACCGAACGGCTCACGCTGATGTTACCACCTAACTTAGCAAAGAACGGCGAGAGGATCATACAGGTGGCCACGCCCAAGCGAGCCAACGCCATCTCGCTACCCATCGCCAACGCCATTTCACGTCCCTTGAACCACTTCACGATACCACGACTCACGGTAATGCCGGCCATCTCACAGCCGCAACCGAAAATCATAAAGCCGCAAGCAGCAAACTTAGCCGAAGCAGGCATACCCTCGTAGAACGGAGAAACGCCCAGCTCGTCAAAGATAGGAATGTAATTCAAATTGTTGGTAAACCATTCTTCCAATCCGCTGCCCATGAACGACTCGGTTACAGCATACCACTTGATAATGGCACCTATCAACATCACTGCGCCAGAGAGCACCGCCGTAAAGCGAACCCCCATCTTGTCGAGGATGATACCAGCAAAAATCAGGAAGAATACAAACACATTGAGGAACACCTCGCTGCCCTGCATGGTACCGAATGCGGTGGAATCCCAACCGCGTGTCTCCTGCATCAAGTCCTTGATAGGCGACAGGATATCCATGAAGATATAGGCAAAGAACATGCCTAATGCCAGCAGCAACAAAGCTGTCCAGCGCATTCCTGCGGAATCACGCAATGTCTGTTGAATCTTGTCTGTTGTTGTCATAACAATAACCTACTTCAAAGACACATCACTCTGCTGGAGCCTCTGGAGTCTCGGTAGCAGGAGCTGTGGTGCCAACTGGCATGTTGTAAGGATTGGTGTTAGCGCTCTTCTGAGCCTGCTCCATGATAGCATCCTGGCTGCTTGAGTTTGCTGAAGGCAAAGAATAAGCTGATGCTACACTGCAAATCACCATCACAGCTGCCAATGTCCACGTAGCCTTCTCTAAGAAGTCAGTGGTTTTACGTACGCCCATGATAGCGTTAGAAGATGAAAAACCAGAGGCCAAACCGCCACCTTTTGAATTTTGAATCAACACGATGCCGCACATCAGAATAGATGCGACCAACATCAAAATAATAATCAGTAAATACATCTTTTAATTATGATTTTGTTTTCTCATTAATAACTATTTTCTCTAAAAATCTAATTTGGTCTGCAAAGTAAATATTTTTTTTTGGATATTTCAAATATAACTTTCTAATTATTTCCAAAGCCTTACTATATCTATGCTGTTTGAGGTAAATTTTAGCCAAAGTTTCCGTAAAATAACCATCATCAAGCTCTTCCGATTCATTTTCATCCTCAACATCATCATTTATATTATCTTCAGTAAGCACATATACTGAATTATTAGAGCCCAAGACTTGCTCACTCTCCAAAGGCTGGTCGTCGGGCCTCTCCAAAAGGAAGGAATTAATGAGTGTCAGCGTTCGGTCAACACTGGGTTCTTCTTTCGTCAGTTCAACAACAGGCTTTGCATCTCTCGCAGGTTTCATGAGTGAAATCTCGCCCTCGATAAAATAGAACAACACACGTCGATCAGGTACATAGAGCACCGACTTGCGAAGCTCGTGACCAAAATTCTCGTCGTGCAACAGATAGAGATTCTTCAAATACAGCAAGCGGAGCGATTGGAATGCTGGATAGCGAGCCACCATTGTACGCAGTTCGTACAACGTAGCTGTATTCAGCATCTCGGGATGCCTAATCCATTGTATGATATCGTTGCTCGTCATCTTACCAATTCGCTACTGTTGAGTTAAATATCTGTTCTGAAATATCTTTCACCATCACAGCAATCAGCTGATCCTGCACAGCCGTGAGGAGCTGAGTAGCATCGTATGTCTGGAAAGCTGTGAAAGTTCGATTCTCGAAATCCTCTTCATGGTTGGTGTTATTCGTATATGACACCTTCACCGTAAGCGTCAAACGCACCTTTGACGAGTAACCGCTGGCATCAATTGCCTCATTGAACTGATTATAACCCGTAATCTCGCCATCAATCACGATATCGCCCCCATTGTTCACCAACGACAAACGGGTTTGACGCATGAACAAATCCTTCATCTGGTCATTGAGTGTTGTGGCCAACGGTCCATACACATAGTCTGCATGATTCTGGAAGTCAACAATCTGCATCGTCTTAACCAAGTTATAGTCTATCGAGGAGATAGGTGCCAAGCCTAAAGAGACCCTGCACCCCATCATCACCATAGCCAAACCAATCAGCCAAGTGCCATGTATATATTTCTTATTCCAGACCATACACTTTAATCTTTCTATATAACGTACGCTCGGAGATGTTCAACTCTTTAGCAGCCGCACGACGCCTGCCTCGATGTTTCTCCAACGCTTTCTTAATCATTTCTTTCTCAACCTCATCCAATGTCATGGTTTCGGCTTCTTCCAAAGCCTCCGTATCCTGAATGTTATCGTCATTTTGCAGAGATGCCGACGAACGCACATTGTTCACATTTGTATGCTGAATGATAGGGATTGATGCGTCAGCAGGGGAAACAGCTGAAGGGTAATACGATGTTGGCGTTGCATCAGTTTGCACCGTTACTTGCTCGCCAGCCATCAGTTTCTTCACCACCTGTTTGAGTTCGGTCACCTCGTTGTTCAGATTGTAGAGCATCTTATACAGAAACTCTCGTTCGCCCTCGAAACTCTGTCCGAAATCCTTGGCGCCAAACAAAGTAGGCAATCGTTGACCCTGCTCCTGCTGAGGCAGATAACGCCTCAACATCTCAGCCGTTACCTCACGATCTGTCTCTATGACGGATATCTGCTCGGTGACATTCTTCAATTGGCGCACATTCCCTGGCCAACGATAGTTCACCAACATGCGCTTTGCCTCCTCCGTCAACTGGATAGCTGGCATACGGTATTTCTCGGCAAAATCGCTGGCGAACTTTCGGAACAGCAAAGCCGCATCATCGCCTCTTTCACGCAAAGGAGGTACATTGATAGGCACCTGACTCAGACGGTAGAACAAATCCTCACGAAAGCGACCATCTGCTATCGCCCTGTCTAAGTTCACGTTAGTTGCCGCTACCACACGCACATTTGTCTTCTCAACTTTGGATGAACCCACACGGATGTACTCTCCGTTTTCGAGCACACGCAACAGCCTAGCTTGTGTCGCCAAAGGCAACTCACCCACCTCATCGAGGAAGATGGTACCTCCATCTGTCTCGCTGAAGTAACCCTTGCGGTCACCGATAGCTCCCGTAAAAGCACCCTTCTCATGACCAAATAGCTCAGAGTCAATGGTTCCTTCAGGAATGGCGCCACAGTTAACGGCTATATACTTCCCATGTTTCCTGCGACTGAACTGATGAATAATCTGAGGGAAGCTCTCCTTGCCCACGCCACTCTCACCTGTGATGAGCACAGACACATCAGTAGGTGCCACTTGTATAGCGACATTGATGGCATGCAGCAGGTTTTCATCATTGCCGATGATGCCAAACCTCAGCTTCACTTGTTGTATCTCAGCTCTTGTCATAATGTCTCTTCCTCTGGTTCGGCCATTTGTTTCAGTTTATCACTATCATCGCGCTTGTCGTAATACTGTTTACGCAAGGGATTTGCCAAAGCTTCCTCATCACGACTGCGATTACGCAACACATCGATTCCCAAGTAGATTGCATTTCGGAAAGATGATTCGTCGGCCAAACCCTTGCCAGCCAACTCATACTCTACTCCATGAACAGGAGTGGCACAGATGGCAGAGAGTCCCGTTACGAATCTCACTCCTTCGTTCATACTCAAGGCCTTGAACAAGCCCATACCCTGATCGTAATACATAGCGAAAATTCCATCGAAGTGAGCATAGTTGTTGGTTTCCATGAGAGAGTCAACCGAATAAGGACCGTAGCAGATGACCTTCTGATTGCCCAATTCTTCCAACACAGGCTTGATCACCTCCATCTCTTCCTGTCCCATTGAATCGTTCAATCCAGATGTTGGATTTAGGGAAAGCACTGCAATACGAGGTGCATCGATGCCAAAATCCACTTTCAACGACTGATTGAAAATGAGCAATTTATCCTTAATCAATTCGGGAGTCAGCATGGCTGCCACATCTTTCATGGGCACATTCTCTGTAGCCAACGCCACACGCAGTTCATCCTTCACCAATATAGACATAGCCATTTCTCCAGGTTCGCCCAATTCCTGCTGAATGAGGTTAGCCAAACCTGGATATACGATGCCGGCTTGCTTCAATGCCAGTTCGTTGATGGGAGCCATCACCAGCACATCTGTCAATCCGTCGCGATATTCATCGATGGCTCGCTGCAAAGCAGACCATGTAGCTTTGCCAGCTTCTGGATCAGTCTTAGCAAACTCCACCTTCGCTTCGTCATCGCTACAGTTCACAATGCTTACAGCCTCATCGGCCGCATCATTAGCTGTTTTGACAATTGAGAAAGATGTAGGAATTTCCATTGTCTTGCGATGGAAAGTGGCCACCTTGGGTGAACCATATATTATAGGAGTGCACAACTCCAACATGGTAGGATCCTGGAACGACTTCAGTGCCAATTCCCATCCAACTCCGTTGATGTCTCCTTGTGTAATACCTATTCTAATGCTATTTTCCATTCCAAAATCTATTTATGCTATCTTAATAACAGTTCATCAATCATCTTGCAGAGGAATTTGTGTTTCCTCAATTTGCTTGCCAGGCAACTTGATGGTATAGAGTGCAGCCTCCATACCTCTCACCAGGTTGCGTTTCAGCTTCTCAGGTGCATAGATGAAGATCTCCTCTGTAATCACACGCTGATTAATGGTATCCACACGGCTCTGAGAAACAAACGGGCCACCCATCATGTCACCTTTCACCTTCCACAAACCACGAGCCTCGAAAATGTATTCGCCCCTAAGCTTGAAAGCTCGGGTAGTAACAAAGCGGGCATCGGTGGCCATATAAGTTCCTTCTGCCGCACCCGGAATATTGATCTTCATCACAGAATCGCGCTTTTGAATGAAGAAATCCTGGGTAAACGTACGGCGGTCTTTATAAGGATAGGAATATATCACATAGTTCTGGTCGCCTGAAGCCGCATTGGCTCCAGCCCAGAAGAAATCTTCACCACGCTTCGATGATTTCAACTCGCCCGACACCCATACGTCACAATCGAACATCTCTTTCACATTTTTGGAAATCATGTCGCTATGCTGGTATTCCAACACCTGAATCTGACGGTTCATCTCTGCACGGGTAAAGAAATCAATGATTGCCTGTCCGTTCTTAGTCACATACTCAGCCACCGACTCCGCATCTGGTCCCTGAATGGTCAAGATAGCCTGTGGGTTAGAATACACGTTCATCTCTGAACGGAACTTTGGTTGCGTATAAGTGGTGGGGTCAATATCCACCTTGATGATGTTACGAAGCATCTTCAGCGTAGCATTGTAGCCGTAAGGAGTCGTGTTCATGATGCGGAAAGAACGCTCTGGCTGAGGCAAACCAGGCACATCGGTATCAAGCACATCATAAAGTGCACGGCCAGCCACTCCTTCCCAATTGGCATCGTCGCACACCACCAACAGCTCGTAAGCCCTGCCACTGGATGTAGGAGTAAAGATATTCAGTGAAGAGCGTTTGTTGCCTCCACGATTGCATGCTGCCAACAACAAAGCAGCCATCACGATTGTCATCAAATAAACTGTTCTTCTCATAACTTTCCTTTCATTTTGTTTTGCCACTACAAAGCTACGAATAAGTGGTGACAGATAACGTTTCTTTCTTAATAATTAATATTAATTCTTGTTAATCGCCTCTTGTTTCGCAGTTGAGAGCATACCACAAGCCGCAAAAATATCCTCTCCCCTGGAAGCACGGATGGTGGTAAACAATCCATGCTGGGTGAGGTAATCGCGCAACTCGGTCATCTTTTGCATATCCACTCCTTCCAAATCAACGTTGGGAATAGCATGGAAACGTATCAGGTTCACACGACATTCCAGACCACGCAACAGTTTCAGCAATTCCTTGGCATACACGATACTGTCATTCACATCCTTGAACACAATGTATTCAAAAGATAGGCGACGCTGGTGACTGAAATCATAATTCCTGAGCAGATCCACGATTTCCGTGATGGAAAAGGCTTTTTCTGCAGGCATCAGTTCTCGACGCAAGGCAGGCACTGGTGCATGCAGGCTCACAGCCAAATGGCACTCACTTTCTTCCAAGAAGCGTTGCAGACCTTTCTTTAAGCCTACAGTCGAAAGGGTGATTCGCTTGGGGCTCCAAGCATAACCCCAAGGAGCAGTCATGATTTCCAATGCCTTCATCACCTCATCAAAGTTGTCAAGAGGCTCGCCCATACCCATCATCACCACATTGGTCAGTTGCTCATATTCGGGCAACGACTGAATCTGGTTGATAATCTGGTTAGCCGTCAGGTTGCCATTGAAGCCTTGCTTGCCTGTCATACAAAACTTGCAGTTCATCTTGCAGCCCACTTGCGAGGACACGCAAACGGTACCTCTTTCATGCTCATCGTCTGGGATATAGACCGTTTCCACGAAATGATTGTCAGGTGTATGGTAAAGGTATTTAACTGTGCCGTCTACCGAGCGCATCTCGTTGACAGGCTGAGCAATACCAACTGTATAGCTCTCAGCCAACAAGGAACGATGCTTCAAGGAGAGGTTGGTCATCTCGTCGATGCTACCTACCCTCTTGACATAGAGCCAGCCAGCCATCTGCTTGGCGGAAAAAGTGGGCATTCCCAAACTTTTCGCCACCTCTTGCAGCTCGCTGAGCGTCATTCCCAAAAGCGGTCGTTTTTCCATGAATCCATAATATTGCAAAATCGGGTGCAAAGGTACTAAAAATAAAAGAGAAAGCCAAGATTCAGTGGGAATAAAATGGAAATTGTTCCAATAAAGCCCTGAGAAACCGTTATGGGGTCATTGAAAATGCTCATCGAATTTTGGAGCGTTTCAATTTGGGTATAGGCGCACAATCGTTTGGGTATAGGCAAACGATTGATGGCCTACGGAGAAATCCCTTTTCCCCAGTTACCCTTTCCCTGTTCCCTCACGGTAATGATCCCTTAGATATAGTGAAGCGGTCACACGGTCACAGCTGTGACCATGTGACCGTAAAGTGTTGAGAGATGAAATAAACACAAGATAACGCACTGATAAACTGGCATTTGAAGTATAATTATGTTCACAGGAAAGGGGAATTGGTCACATGGTCACAGCTGTGACCGTGTGACCGTTTTTGATTTTCGAGCAAGTTACTTCTTCTTGAGAACAAACCATTCGCCTCCCCAGCTGCTTAGAGGCCAAGTGGTATAGGCCCAACATTCCAATCTATCCCCAGTAAGCACCACCACTTTCATCCCAAAGTCGATGCCATTTCCGCCTTCATCCTTATCTCCTGTCACAATACTGATGACATTGCCTTGAATGGTATATGAGCAACTTTTATCAAGCCTTCGCCAATTGCTGATATCCACCACTCCATTACCCATGAAGGTGAAGACGCTTTCCTCTTCATAATCTCGCCAATGACCAAACCAACCTGAAGAGATTACCTTCCACGTTCCCAGCAACTTGTCCAAATTATCACCAATGTTGATTTCCTCGTAAGCCTTCAAGTCGCTTCCTGTCATCAAGGCAATGGCCTGCAACACATCTGTACTGGTGGTCTTGAAGCAATCCCAACTCTCCACATAGTTTTCCAAGAATTTCTTGGAGTCATCATTCACAAAATGAGCGATTTGAAGCACCACTTTCGCCATTGGCAAAAGCGTCAGACCGATATCGGTGGGTTCAAGAGAGAATCCGTAGGGATAGTTCTGCTCCTTATAGAAGTATTTCACACACAATGCCTTGTACAGATCCACCCTTTGCAAAGAAGTGAGCTGACTGAAGAAGATATCGTTATCCAACATCAGTTCAACAAAGCCCCAAGTTCGGAAATTATAGGCGCCAATTTCTGCTGCAAGTGACGGAAGAGGAAGATTGTTATAGGCAATGGCTATCTCCCAACCAGCATCAGGACGCTTGGTCAACTCCTTGAAGGCATTATTCTGCTCAATAAGTCGCTGGATGAATGCTCGGTAATAGCCCTCGCCCCTCAGATAGTGCATCGTCATCGGATGGTTAATGCAAGTCTCTACCAAAGCTCGGGTAGTCATCTTTTCAGCCACATCCTGAGGCACTTGTGTCTTGGCAAGGTTGTCTTCTTCAGGAGCCAGATCGTTCCAACCAGAGCCATAACCTGGCTTGTTGGGATAATCGTACGGGGTGTCTATCTCATATTGTCCACTGGTGTCGATGGCATCATGCAAGGCGTTGAAAGGCTCTGAAGTCATCGCAAATTCAACTCCTTGAGCATTCAGCAACATATCTTGAAGTCGTGTTTCTGTGATTGGCTCAACTGGGTCGATTACAAATGTAGGGTCATCATCACTGTCTGATGAGCAAGATGCCAAAAATGGCAAGGTAATCAGCAAAAAGATTAAGTGTTTCATATTGTTTATCGGTTTTATTGTTCTTGTTTCTTCATCCAAATCTTTAATGAATCTTCTCCAATGGGACTTGATGGACTACCCACATACACAGCTTCCATCTCATAGTCTTGAATGTTCTCAACGGTCAACTTGGCATAATAATCCACATCAGAGCCTTCAATGGCAAACATCACTACCCATCCACCAGAGATAACGTATTGACCTTTAGGAAAATAATGGCTCACTGTATCTCCCACCATCGTACCATCATTATAGAAAGTCACCCAAGGTGCCTCACCCAGTTCCACCTCATTCCATGCTTCTTTGGTATCTTTGAAATGGGTAATTTTCCAAGTTCCCAAGAATTGTGTAGGACCTGCATTGGCCGCAGCGTCAACAGAAGCTCCTGCTAAACCTGCATCGTTGCCTTTACCACTTTCTCCATTCATCATTACAGGGGATTTGGCATTCCTAACAGTTTCACCACTAAGGTAGTCAGGCTCTTTCGAGCAGGCCAGCAACATCAGCAGCATCATCACAAATAAGCATAATTTCTTCATATCTCAGTTCTTTTTATTTACGGTTTATATTGAAGCGGAGTCCCATATTCAGGTTGAAATTGAAAGGCTTCTCCTGATAGATGGTAGGCACTTCGCTCTTGTTGTCAAAATAATAGGCCACACCAGGCTCGGCATACAGGCTCAGCAGATGATTGATGTTAAACTGCACACCACCACTTCCCACAACTGAGAATTGCCAAGGTTTCTCTTCCACTCCTTCTTTGTCTTTCCTATCGGCCACATTGGTAGTTAGGCTCACAGTGCTTTGCGTTCCCTTGATCACTTTCTCTACTTCACCGCCAACACTGATATAGAAGTTGAACATACCTGGACTCCAAATGGAGAACGACAAAGCCACAGGAACACCCACAAAGTGCAACTTCTGATCCACCTTAATCTGACTGTTACCTATTTGACGCACCAGTTCTGATGAGTGATAGCTGTAGTCGATGCCCGTCTGCACACTCAAGCGATTGTTGAAGTGATAGCGCATCGACACACCCACTTTTACTGGTTGCCGATGGTGGGCATCCACATACATACGTTGCAGTTGTTTGTTGGCAAATACCACACTGCTCAGCAATGCACGGGTCGTTACAAACTGGTTGCTGTAGTTGGATACAGCCTGATTGCCCACACTGCCGTCCAACGATTGGGCAGCATTGCTGTAATTGGCTACAGCATGGGCATCTGTTGTTGGCGTATTGTCGCCAGCCACAGCTACCTGCCCCATCGTCAGTTTATCGTTGAAGTAGGCCTGATCGTTGTACGACAACGAGTTGGCATAAGCCAGATACTTATAGGTAGGGTTGCTCAAGCCTTGAACACCAGCGATATTAGCACCGACTTCCCATCCTTTCTTCTTCGATTTTCTTCTAAACGGATTCTCTCTATCCCGAGAATACACTCTTTCATTGACCTTAGCCTCCTCTGGTCTTACCGATTTCGTTCCCAGATCGGAATCAAGGTTGTTGGTATCCTCAATTTGGACTTGCTCCACAACTTCATCCAGACTTTCCACATCAGTGTTGTCAACCCTTTCTAAAACATCTTCATCGCCTTCAACCACATTCGGCTTTACTGGTTCCGTCTCAAGGCCAGAACGAAATCCTTCAGATGGTCTGTTCTGTGCCAATAATCTTGGTTTGTCAACTTTTTGTTCTGGGGCAGTAATAGCCTCAACCTCTTTTAGAGAGGTTTTCGGCTCTGCCTGATATGTAAAAGGTGTTTGTGTCAGTTGTCCATCCGTACCTTGTAATCCGCTGTCTTTATCTTCAGTAAATAACAGCGTTCCAACACCAGCCACGATGGCTACCATCGCTGCTGCAGCTGCACCTCTCAACCACATAGGTATCAGCTTGCCACGCTCAGCTTTGGTTTCACTTTCCTGCTTGGTCAGTTCCTCGCCAGGAACCAGACCCCGACGCTGCATCTCTCGCTGCACGTCAGCAAACAGACCCTCTGGTGCCGGCTTCTCAAAGTCGGCGAACCGGTCTTGCATGTCTTTCATCCAACGTTCGTTCATCTTGGTTCCTGTTTTAAAGTTACATATTCTTTTATTCTCTTAGCCAACAGCTTTTTGGCTCTTGCCAGTTGTGAGGCTGACGTTTGTTCCTGTATGCCTAAGAGTTCAGCTATCTCTTTGTGCCGTTTCCCTTCAATGACATAAAGGTTGAAAACCGCTCGATAGCCTGGTGGCAACTCTCTGATCATCTCGAGGAGCACATCGGTAGGTACACCGCCAATATCAGTATCTTCCAGTGGGTCATCCACCTTATCTTCTAATCGCTCCCCATCGAAGATAATCATTCCGTGCCGTTTCTGGTTTCTCAAAAACAACAGCGACTCGTTCACCACCACTTGTGTTACCCATGCTTTCAAAGAGCCTTCACTCACATAGTTGAAAGTAGATATCTTGGTAAAGATCTTGATGAAACTTTCCTGCAGCACATCCCTTACGTCCTCGTCTCCAGCAATGTATCGCGAGCAGACACCTGTGAGGTAACCAGCATAGCGCGTATATAGCTCTCCCATAGCCGAGGCATCGCCTCGGCATAATGATTCTGCGAGCTCTCGTTCGCTATTATGCTGCGGTCTGTTCATCTGTATGGCCATCTTTCTGCCTTTTAAATGCCAAAGTTGCGAAACATTGCACGAGAAAACGAACTAATTTTGCTAAAAAACGTTAACATGAAAAAGGGAGACAACCCAATGGCTGCCTCCCTATCTTAGTTGATTTAGAATAATCAGATTAGTTGAAGTAGTACTTCACACCGAACTGGATTTTCCAAGCCTGTCCCCATGCACGGTTATACTCCCAAGTCTTGGTAGGAGCATTGCCCTGAGCATCGCGATAGAGAGAGAAGGTAGGCTGGTTAGCCTCGTTCTTACCCTCGTACTTCAGGATAGCACCATTGTTGGCTGGAGTCATCACCTTAGCTACACCCCAAGAAGAATGGATCAGGTTACCAATATTCTCGACATCAGCAGAAAGCTGCAACACATGCTTGGTGTTGCCAATGTTCAAGGTGAAGTCGTGTGCCCAACGGAAATCGAATCTGTGCACCCAAGGAGAGCGAGCGCTATAAGCTTCAGCATACTCACCCTTATGGTCGCTCAGATAAGAATCCTGCTCCACGAACTTCCAGAAGTCAGCGCGATCCTGCTGAGCAGAGGTAGTCATGTTGCCATCCTTGTCGAACTTGTCAACGAATACGATCTCAGAATCATTCTTAGGAATGTACATCAAATCGGCACCTACACCATCGTTATTCATATCACCATTATAATAATAGCTATAGCCAGAAGGAGAGTAGCCTGAATAGAACAAGCTGAAGTGATCCTTGTGATAAGTATAGCTTACAGAAGCAATGATGCGGTCAGGAATTACATACTGAGAATTCTGAACGGTTGCACGGTTAGGACCATCAATGGTGTACAGGCCACTCCATGCAGAAGAAGCGTTTGAACCTGGCATGCCAGACACTTCCTTCATCACCGTGTGGGTATAAGAAGCCATGATGTTCAGGTTCTCGATAGGCTGGGCGTTAACGGTGAGGTTAGCAGTCCATCCATAACCCTTGTGCGTATTGGTCAGCATGTAAGCTGGAGTCTTGGTGTAAGTATATTCCGCTGGATAGATCAAACGGTTGTCGGCACCAGAGAAACGTTCCCAGCCAGAGGTATTCTCCATGATGTTCCAGTCAACCAAGCGAACAGCATTGATGTTCTTAGTATAGTTGAACTCACCAGTAACTGTCAATGGGAATGAGACAGGAATCTGATAGTCAACTGCGATTGAAGTCTTCCATACCTGAGGCATCTTGAAGTTGCGGTCCACACCGTTCGCAGCACTTGGCACAGCACCGTCAGCAGAACTGATGGTGGTTGGAGTGCCCAGACGGCTGATGAACTCATTGCGATCGGTTACCATCTGACCAGCAAACTTAGCCAATCGTGGGTCAACACTGGTTACTACGCCATTGGTGTACTTAGTGTTAGCAGTTGCCTGATACTGAACCATACCAGAGTTGGTAGGCATGTTGGTGAAGAACACCAAAGGCAGACGGCCTGCAAACAGACCCGTACCACCACGAACCTTCAGAGTCTTGTCACCCAGCACATCCCATGAGAAACCGAAGCGAGGAGAAATCTGAATGTTGTTCTTTGGCCAAGCACCAGTATCTACATGTTTGCCACCATAATTCAATTCATAGATGGCATTGTTGCGCATGATGTCATCCTCGTCGAAGTTGATGTTATCAAAACGGATACCACCCGTCAACTTCAGGTTGTCGAGCACATTCCATTCATCCTGCACATAAACGCCAATCTGATTGAAGGTAACCTGTGCGGTTGGATTAGACTCGCCACCGTAACCATAAGTCAAGGCAACAGCTTCAGGAGCACGCTCGTTCAGGAAATCATCCAGAGAACGATAACGATAGTAACCTGTACCGTTACGCATGTAAGCGTTGTTAGCCAACTGATGCTCGAAGTTGATACCAGCGGTCAGCTTGTGTGCGCCCAGATATGCAGTGAAGTTATCGGTAATGGTAGTCACCTTGTTCTGCACCTTGTTGTTCCAAGTGAACAGCTCATAACCAAACGACATGTAAGGCTCCAGAGTCTGCTTAATATTATAACCGCCAAAGTCATAAGCTTTATCTGTAGCACCCGTAAAGTCGCCTTCTTCATAACCATACATGATATCAACGAATGGGAAGGTAGAAGAGTTCGTTCCACGAACATCCTGAATGTCAGAATATGTGAACAGCAACTGGTTCGACAGGTTGCTGCCGAAGTGGCTATTCAAGTCAACAGAAATGGTGTTCACCTTGTTGTCCATTGAATACATCGCGTTAGCGAAAGCCATTGAATAACGAGAGAAACGGTCCATGTTTCTCAAACGGAAACCTGTATCTGCAGAGTTGCCGTTCGTTGGATTCCAAGCGGTATTCTTGGTATAGTTATAGCGAACAGCCAAGTGATGATCCTTGGTGATGTTCCAGTCAATACGACCCAACAACTTGATGTTCTTCTCATCAGCAGGGAAGTTGGTGTATGAGCCAGTATCGTAACCATATCTTGACTTCAAGTGATCGCTCACCTTCTTCATGTCTGACAGGGTAGTACGAGAGATGTACTGGTCTGGCACAGCCACACCATCAGAAGAAGCACGCCAGCGGTTCACCTCAGTAGGCACCTTAGAGTACTCAAAGTTGGCGAAGAAGAACAACTTATTCTTAATGATAGGGCCACCCAAAGTAGCACCGTAAGTATATTTACGCTCTCTGGTACGTGATATGTCAACGCCGCCAATACGTGTACCATGCAGGTTCTCATTGGTGTAGTAAGTATAGGCAGTACCCTTGAAGGTATTGGTACCCGATTTGGTAACTGCATTGATACCACCACCGATGAAATTGCTCTGACGAACATCGTATGGAGCCACAACCACCTGCATTTCTTCAATGGCATCCACTGAGATTGGAGAACCACCACCAGGCAGGGCAGAGCTCAAACCGAAGTTGTTGTTGAAATTGGCGCCATCCACGGTGAAGTTGGTTGAACGACCGTCGCCACCTGCGAAGCCCATACCGTTGGCGTATGGAGAGAGGCGCGCAATGTCAGAAATGCTACGGCTCACGGTTGGCAACTGCTGGATGGTTGCGTTATTGATATTGGTAGTAGCACCAGTTTTTTCCTGTGCAAACTTAGACGCAGTTCCAGTGACAACCACCTCGCCCAACATCTCAGACGATTCAGAAATCTCTACGTTCAAGTTAAAAATTTCACCCAGTTGAAGAATAATGTCTTTGTAAGTCCTGGAAGTGTAACCAACGTAAGAGACAGTTACAGTGTAAGGACCACCGGTACGCATACCCTGGATGGCATAACGACCGTCAACATTAGTAATTGCGCCATAAAGTGTACCTGAAGGCTCGTGAACAGCCTGTACAGTTGCGCCAATGACTGGTTCGTTGGCTTCATCAACCACCTTACCACCCATAGATGATGTAGTAATCTGAGCCTGAGCGCCTACAGCCACTAAGATAGTAGCGAGCGTAAGCAGCATGAATCTAACTTTTCTTAACATAACACCTTTTTTATTTAAAGAATAATGTACATTTTCGCTGCAAAGATAGTTATAATATCAATACAATTATTAAAAACGCTTAAAAAAAGTTTTCAACAGTTTTTCAGTCGTTGGTTAATTTCCTATACCTGACTCTCGTAGGTTCTGTCTTTCCCAGGCGTTTAAGCTTGTTTTCCTCATAATCGGAATAGGAGCCCTCGAAGAAGAAAACATTGGAGTCGCCCTCGAAAGCGAGGATATGGGTACAGATTCTGTCAAGGAACCAGCGGTCGTGACTGATGATGACGGCACAGCCGGCAAAGTTTTCCAAACCTTCCTCGATGGCACGCAAGGTGTTCACGTCGATGTCGTTGGTAGGCTCATCAAGCAACAGCACATTGCCTTCTTCTTTCAACGCCAATGCCAGTTGCAAACGGTTTCGCTCACCACCCGACAACACGCCACAAAGCTTCTCCTGGTCGGCTCCAGAGAAATTGAAGCGAGAGAGATAAGCACGTGCATTCACATCACGATTGCCCACACGCATCAAATCCATACCACCACTCACCACTTGAAACACAGTCTTGTTGGGGTCGATGCTGGTGTGCTGCTGGTCAACGTATGCCAACTTCACCGTTTCGCCCACCTCGAACGTACCACTATCCGGCTTCTCCAAGCCCATGATGAGACGGAACAAGGTTGTCTTGCCGGCACCGTTTGGACCAATCACGCCCACGATGCCATTAGGAGGCAGGGTGAAGTTGAGGTCATCGTACAACAGCTTGTCGCCAAATGCTTTCGCTACATGATGAGCCTCAATCACCTTATTGCCCAAACGTGGACCATTCGGAATATAGATCTCCAGTTTCTCTTCTTTTTCCTTCACGTCGGCATTGAGCAGCTGTTCATAGGAGTTCAAGCGCGCCTTACCTTTGGCCTGACGGGCTTTCGGAGCCATGCGAATCCATTCCAACTCTCGCTGTAAGGTTTTCTTACGCTTGCTCTCAGTCTTCTCCTCCTGTGCCATTCGCTGGGTCTTCTGCTCCAGCCAACTGCTGTAGTTACCCTTCCAAGGGATGCCCTCACCACGGTCCAGTTCGAGTATCCATCCTGCCACATGATCCAAGAAATAACGGTCGTGGGTTACGGCAATCACCGTTCCCTCATACTGTTGCAAGTGCTGCTCTAACCAGTCGATAGACTCGGCATCAAGATGGTTGGTAGGCTCATCAAGCAGCAGCACATCAGGTTTTTGCAGCAGTAGGCGGCACAGAGCCACACGTCTGCGTTCGCCACCACTCAGATGATCGCAAAGCTGCTCGCTGGGCGGACAGCGCAGGGCATCCATCGCTATCTCCAACTTCGAGTCAAGGTTCCAGGCATCTGTAGCGTCAATGATATCCTGCAATTCAGCCTGTCGAGCCATCAGTTTGTCCATCTTGTCAGGGTCTTCATAATACTCGGGCTCTCCAAATTTCAGGTTGATTTCCTCATATTCCTTCAATGCATTCACAGCATCGGCGGCCCCCTCCTGCACAATCTCTTTCACGGTTTTCTGCGGATCGAGGTAGGGATCCTGCGGCAGATAGCCCACTGTATAGCCAGGGGAGAACACCACTTGCCCTTGGTACTGATTGTCCAGTCCGGCAATGATTTTCATCAAGGTAGATTTACCTGAGCCATTCAAACCGATGATGCCTATCTTCGCACCATAGAAAAATGACAGGTAAATGTTTTTCAATACTTGCTTGTTGGTTTGCCTGATTGTCTTGCTCAAGCCCACCATAGAAAAGATAATTTTCTTGTCGTCAACTGTTGCCATAGTATTTTTTGATTTATTATTTTCTCGATGGGGAATTATGGGCGATTTGGGCAACTTGGGCTATTTGGGCGACTTGGGCGATTTGGGCGATTTGGGCTGGATGGGAAATAATCCCAAAGGATCCCATCAAGCCCATCAAGCCCATTCAGCCCATTAATCCCATCTCACTTCCTATTCTTCTTCATCCATTCCACCCTCGCTTTATACATTTCCTCTTTTATTCCACCACGCTTTATAAAATCACGCTTTTTCCACTCTATTAAGCCCCGCAATAACACATCACATTGATGAATCAACGTAATGGCGATATTTGCAATGGTTTCATCAGAGCGCACCTTTATTTTCTCCCGATAGATGGCAGAATCAAGATGATTCTTGCAAAACTGGCGGGTTTGCACACACCTGGGGTCAGAATATGACCACTGTTCCAAACCACGAACACGCAAATAATCCTCATAATCCAGTAGCAACTCATGTAGCGAAGCCCTGTTCACATTCAGCAACTTCAGTTCCATCTCCCTTGATGTCACACCATCCACATTGCCTTCCGCGAGATTCTGCTTTCCAGAACGAGCAGCCTGCACCATTTGGTCAATCGTACGGTCGCCTTTCTTCAGAAACTTGTTCGCAAAGAAGAACGTAATATCATAAATGCATTCCGCCTTCTGAAATGCCTTCAAAGTTCTGTAACCCGCATCCTGACGTATAAATTCCTTATTTTCTTTCATAATCCAAGCATTGTTATTTTTTCTGCAAAGATAGTGAATTATTCTGAGATTTCCATATCTTTGCACTCCATAAGTCGAGAAAAAAAATGATAATAGCAGCTACTGTGTTGATTTACTTCGCTGTTTTGTGGTCGGTGAGTCGCCTGACTGCCCGCCAGAGCAGCAACGAAGCATTTTTCCGTGCCGAACGGAAGTCGCCTTGGTATATGGTGGCATTTGGCATGATCGGTGCTTCGATATCAGGCGTGAGTTTCATTTCCGTACCAGGCATGCCTGTTCTCATCAACATGTATTACCTGCAGATGTGTCTGGGATTCATCTTGGGCTACTTCGCCATTGCCTACATTCTGCTACCGATTTACTATAAGCTGAACCTTACCACCATCTATAGCTACTTGCGCGAACGTTTAGGCATAAAGGCATATAAGACAGGAGCATCATTCTTCCTGCTGAGCAAAATGACACGAGCTGCTGTGAGCTTCTATGTGGTTTGCATGCTGCTGCAACGTTTTGTGTTCGAGCCTCTACGCATACCATTCTTTATCACTGTAGTGGGCATGGTGGCACTTATCTGGCTCTATACACATCGGGGAGGTGTGAAGACTTTGGTATGGACTGACACTTTCCAGACATTCTGTCTTTTTGGTGCCCTGATACTGATTATCTGGCAAGTGGCAAATGCGTTGGGACTGAGCCTCAGCGAAGCAATCAAAGCTGTCAAGGAGAGTCCCTATAGTCAAGTGTTCCTCTTCGACGACTGGCTCTCGAAGCAGAACTTCTGGAAACAGTTCCTAAGTGGTATATTTGTGGTGATTGTGATGACAGGGCTCGATCAGGACATGATGCAGAAGAACCTTACCTGCAAGACTTTGCGGGAAGCGCAGAAAGACATGTGCACCTATGGATTCTTTTTTGTGCCAGCCAACCTGTTGTTTCTCTCGTTGGGTGTGTTGCTCATCATGCTGACTCAACAGCAAGGACTTGCCATACCAGCCAATACCGACGATTTACTGCCCATGTTTGCCGCTTCCGGTCAATTGGGCACTTCCGTTACCATATTATTTACCATAGGCATTGTGGCTGCCTGCTTTAGTAGTGCCGACTCAGCCTTAACTGCCCTCACCACCAGTTTTTGTGTGGATATCAAAGAGAAGCCACACGATGAAAGGTTGCGTCGTAGGGCCCACATTGGCATTTGCCTGATGTTTGCAGCCTTCATTCTGCTGTTCCATTCAATTAACAGCACCAATGTGATTGATGCCATTTATACGCTTTGCTCCTATACATACGGGCCTCTATTGGGCTTATTTGCCTTTGGTTTGCTCACCAAACGCACGCCAAATGACCGTTTTGTGCCCTATATCGCCTTGGCATCGCCTATCATCTGTTTCCTGATTGACAACCTCACCACACATTTCACAGGCTACACTTTCGGTTATGAACTGCTGATGCTAAACGGATTACTTACCTTCGCAGGACTTTGGGCTGCAAGCCGACGAATTATATGACTTGCTACCATTAACATTAACAATTGCCAGAATTAATGCTGACAAACAATGATTTCTTACGGCATCCTCCGATTTGCAAGATTCAAGACTATTTTGTAACTTTGCACTGTAATCTTCAAACAACAGCATTTATGGCAACAACCAAGACATCAACAACCCAAAAGAAGACCACTGCGAAGAAGTCTTCCTCCACCACAACAAAGAAGTCATCCACATCCTCTACCAGGAAAAAGAGAAAGACTTCAGGCACCCAGATCATTCCAGGAGTGAGCATCAACATCTCATGGAAGAGGCTGCTTGGCATCACCAAGCTGAAGCAATGGTTCACCAAAAAGACTGGCATTCCAACCACTGAGGCTGGACTTCAGCGAAAAATCGGCAAATGGGCCATCGACCTGATAACCGGGAAGGGGAAAGACAAAGAGCAGAAGAAGACAGAAAAGTTTTCTGACAATGGCAATGCAACGAATGGAAGCATAACAACCCCTCCAACTGGCAGTTTTATTGATACAAATCAAGAAAATGCGCAATAATTTCTTAATATTATAAAAAATTTGATGGGATTATAGTGGATTTTTTAAAAAAATTACCTAACTTTGGAGTCGATTATGAATTTTTATCATTTTTATTAACGATAACATGAAAGAAAAGAACGGAATTTCAAGAAGAGACTTCCTGAGCTACTCAGCTCTGGGTCTGGCCAGCTTGACCATTTTACCAAGCTGGGCTAATTCTAATGGTGTGAAGGTTGCTCCAAGTGACCGTGTAGTTTTAGGTTTCATCGGCTTAGGCCAGCAGGCACTGAACGACTTCGGTGGCTTCGCAGGTTGCGACGGTGTTCAGGTAGCAGCTTGCTGCGACGTTGACACTAACAAGACTGAGCGTTTCCGCAGAAGAATCGCACAGTGGCAGAGCCAGAAGGGCATGAACGAGCGTTGCGACAAGTACGAGAACTATGAGGACTTGCTGGAGCGTAAGGACATCGATGCTGTTGAGGTTGCATCTCCAGACCACTGGCATGCACTGCAGGCAATTCACGCTTGCCAGGCTGGCAAGGACGTTTACTGCCAGAAGCCTTTGACTTACACCATTACTGAGGCTTACGCTGTTGAAGCAGCTGTACGTCGCAACAAGCGTGTATTCCAGGTAGGTAGCCAGCAGCGTTCAAGCGGCGAGTTCCAGAAGGCTATCGAGCTGATTCAGGCTGGTAAGATCGGTCACGTAGAGAAGATCTACTCAAAGGTAGGTGATCCTCCACGTCCAATCGAGAAGATGTATGAGGAGTTCGGTGGCGTGCAGAAGATTCCTGCAAACCTGAACTTCAACCTGTGGCTCGGCCCGTTGAACGATCCTAAGATCGAGTACAACGACCAGCTGTGTCCTCCTATCACACTGGAAGAGTCAACTGTTAAGAACGGTAAGACTGTTGTAACAGTGGCTGAGAAGCGTGAGGCATTCTGGGGCGCATGGCGTTGGTATCGTGAGACCGGTAACGGTTATACCGCTGACTGGGGTGCTCACATGCACGACATCGCTAATGCTGCTATGGGTTACGATGGCTTGCAGCCAGTTGAATACTTCCCAAGAGGCACTTGGGGCGAGGGCGAAGCTTACTCAGCTAAGTATCCAAACGGCACCATCCTGATGGAGCATGCATATCTGACCAAGGACATGGACGGTGAGGACAATCCTAACGCACAGGGTCTGAAGTTCATCGGTACCAAGGGTTGGATCAACGTAGCTCGTGGTTATCTGGAGTGCTCAGACAACTCACTCGTTCCTGAGAACCTGCGTGGCAACAAGCCTCGTATGATGACTGCTGAGGAGCGTGCTAGAATGTTTGAGGAATATGCTAAGCGTGCTGCTCAGGCAGAGCGTGGTGGTCAGCGTCAGGCTGCTCGTAACTTCGAGACCAGCTCACCTCACATGCAGAACTTCATCGACTGCGTTCGCAGCCGTCAGAACCCAATTGCTCCTGTTGAGGCTGGTACAAGCTCTGCAGTATTCTGCTGCTTGTGCAACATCGCATACGAGCTGGGTCGTCCAGTGAAGTGGAATCCTGCTACTCGTTCATTCGTTGACGATAAGGAAGCTGCAGCTCACCGTCTGTACTACTATGAGTATCGTCATCCTTACGAGTTGCCATATCTTGACAAGCGTTGCTAATAACCTGATAACAGGATATAATCAAAAAGTCCCCGAGGAGAAAGTCTTCGGGGACTTTTTTCTTGCTTATGTCTGTTTTATTTATTATTTTTGCATCAAATAAAATGAGTGTTTTATGGCAACAAAGCAAGCTAAGACTGCTCTTGAGATAGCTCGTGAAATGACCGAACGCTTCACTCATCTCAACGATGAGGATCTGCAAGCGTTGGCTGAAATATTAGTACGTAAGGAGGTGAAACGAGGAGAGATCTTCATCCCCGACGGTATTATCTGTCGCGACCACATCTATGTGGAGAAAGGATTAGTGCGCCAGTATTATTACAAGAACGGGCATGATGTGACCGAGCATTTCTCATCCGAGGGCGATGTGGTGATGAGCATCGAGAGTCTCTATGCAGGAGTGACCAACCATCTTTTGGCAGAAGCTTTGGAGCCTTGCATTTTATGGTATATCAATTACAAACAATTCATCGATTTGGTGGAGCGCTCGTTCGGCATTGCCCGCTACTACCGTGTATTCCAAGAGGATGACCTGATCATTACCCAACACAAAGCCGATGCCTTCCGCTTCGAGAGTTCACGTGAACGCTACGAACGCTTCGTGAAGGAATACCCAGAAGCAGCCAAACGAGCTCCTCTGCAGCACATTGCCTCCTACTTGCTGATGACTCCAGAGACACTGAGTCGCATCAGGGCAGGGTCAATTTAATCAAACAGTTACTTCTATCAGAATCTTCTCTGGCCCCACAATGCAACTTTCATAATAGCCATCGCCCGTAGTTCGAGGACCACTTAACACCTGATAGCCAGTATCCTTGAGCTGTAAGGTCAGTGAATCCACTCGCTCCTTGCTACCCACTGAAATTGACAAATGGATATAACCCAAATGGCAATACTCATCCCCTGGTTGTCTCTCCACATCAGGACGGTGCATAATCTCCAATCTTGCCCCACCTTCAGGGAAGCTGAGGATGTAAGTCTTCAATCCTGTGCGCTTATTATGATAAAGTTCATTGGGTTGAGCGCCAAAGAAGTGCATGAAGAAAGCCTTCATGCCTTCTAAGTCGCTACAGAATAATGCAACGTGATCTATCTTCATTTTCGTCATTAAGTTATTAGCGTTTGCAAAATAACGGCTTTTGTCGTAGCTGTCAATTGACATATATCAAGAAAACGATTGGAGGTACAAATAATTGACATATATCAATTGTATTAAATATATAAAGGTGTACCTTTGCATCATGAAACTAAAAATACTGAACGAATGAAAGCAAGAAACATCGTCATCCTGATGGCCCTCTGCCTGTCGGCAAATGCTTGGGCACAAGAGACCGCCGTGAAAGACTCTGTTCCACAGACGAAGGAGGAGCGCAATCGTAATGTGATGCTGAATGCATCGAGTGACAACCAGCCCCGTCAGATTTCCATCGGCCTGCCCGATGGCGAAGCGGTGGATATCATCGAGGATGGTACACCGGTGAGCTATCTTTTCTGGCCCGATTATCCTTATTATTCTTGGCGTGGTGGCGTAAGCACGGCCTCTCAAAGCCTGTTGTCACTCAGCGAAAGTACACTGCAATATGGCAAAGTGGGCTACATCCTGAATTCCACCACTGTGCAGGCTGGTGAACAATTCCAAGGCTTGGTGAACTATACCACCAACATCTTTGGCAAGCAGGTGGCTGATGTGAATGTATCTGGCCCTATCGCCAAAGGCTGGGGTTATATGGCAGGTGCCTACTTGGGCTTCGACCCACAAAGTAATCGCCTGGATGCCTTGGATCCACAAGACCAGATGCAGATTTACAAGGTGGGCATCAACAACCGCTTTGCCAACGGCAAGGGTAGTGTGAGCTTGCTGTACAAATATGCCAACTATGTGTCCATGCCCGACAACTATGGACTGTTTTACTACAATGGGAAAGATGGAAGCGTGGATGAGCTGGGCGACTTTAACTTAGGACATGACCAGTTGCTGGCCGACTATCAGTATATCAACTACATAGACGTGCGCGACGGCAAGCGGGTGCGCCGTACCATGCGTCGTGCCAACATCGTTGAGAATCACCAGATTACCTTCAACTTGGGCTATAACTTCAACGACAACTTGAAGCTGGACATCAGCAGCAAAGTGAAGTTTGCCGACATGAACAAAGTGATGATGAAACTGGGTGGTATCTTCACTGCCGATGCTACCGATGGCTACGCCTATACGACAGGAGTGCCCTATGCAGGCAATATCCAGAATCGCTATATGCTTTACTTCGAGGGCTTTGAGAAGAGCTGGATGACTACTGCCCAACTTACCGGAAAGAACGACAACCACAGTTGGCGACTGGCATTGAACGAGTGGTACAACCGTGCCGGCATCTATACTGAAACGGGCATCTATGCCCATGAGGCCAAGGCATCGCCTTCCCGTTTGCTGAAGGATGGCGAAGAGGGTTCATCCTACAACGATGGTAGCGAATACTATAACGGACACGAGAACCGACTGGCACTGATTGCTTCCGATGACTGGGACGTAACCAGAAACCTGTGGCTGTCAGCAGGCGTACGCTTGGAATGGATGACCCAAGGCGGACGTGCGGCATTGGCTTATACTGAAGAGGGAAAGATCATCGAGCCCAAGAATGAGCGCACTTATATGTATAACCTGGCAAATGGCGTGAAAAACAGATTTGGCAACTACAACTGGTTCAACCCATCGTTTACCTTCAACTTCCGCTATACCATCGCCAAAGGTTTCGGGCTGGTGGGTGAATACGTCTATTCCAAGCAACGCCCTAACTTGCAGGACTATGCAGGCCCATATATGCCGCTGATGGATCCTATCAATGTGCACATGGCCAAAGGCGGTATCTATTGGAACAACGATTGGATGCAGCTGACATCTCAGATTACATTCATCAACCAGACGAACTATAAGTTCCGTGAGCAGTTCACCAATCCGAAAGACCAGAGCGAAACCATTATCCTGCCTATCGTCAACGATGTGCAGACCTTGGGATGGACTACCGATGCCGTGTTCAACTATAAGGGTTTCAGCTTCCACAGCTTGCTGACGCTACAGAATCCGAAGTATAAGAACTTCACTTTCCAGCCTGTTTTCAGCGATGGTCCTGGACAATTGTATAATTTCAACGACAAGAATGTGATTGCGATGTCGAAGCTCATCATGGAGCTGGATCCTTCGTATCAATGGGACAAGTGGCGCATCTGGCTGAGTTTCCGCTATCAGAGCAAGCAATACATCAATCGCACCAACTCACTGTACTTCAAGGGTCGTTGGGAAACATTCGGTGGAATCGACTTCGAGGTGAACAAGCATCTGTCACTGTCACTGAACGTCATCAACATCCTGAACCAGAAGGGTGCCAATGGAAGCATCCCTGCCGCCGACCTGGCAACCGACGTAAGTGCTTACCAGCACCATTACCTGATGTCGGGTACATATATCCGCCCGTTCACCATGGAACTGACGGCTTCACTGAAGTTCTAAGTTATTCATATCTCATCGAGTTAGCTGGATGGATACGGGTGATGAGATAAGACGGGCCTAAGAGCATTAATACAGAAACGATTAGGGTGCCAATGTTGAGGAGCAGCCAAATGGGGAAGCTCAGCGACACTGGCGCCCGATCCATATAATAAGTGCTGGGGTCGAGCGTGAATAAGCCCGCGTATTTCTGCACGAAATAAAATGCCAAGCCAATCACATTCCCCCACAGCATTCCCCTACCAATCAGAAAAACCGATAGCCACAGAAACAGATGCCTCACGGTGGTATTGTTAGCTCCCAGCGATTTCAGTATGCCAATCATCTGCGTGCGTTCGATGATGATAATCAGCAAACCGGCAATCATCGTGAAGCCCGCTATGCCAATCATCAGCACCAGTATCACCCAAATGTTTACATCCAACACCTCCAACCACGAAAACACGGAAGGATACTGTTGCTCCACATTCACTGCACAATATTGAGTGCCCCGACGGTCGGTATAGTCATTCAGCAAAGCGCCAAGCTCAAAGGTGGTGGACTCCAATTCACTGAAATCACTGATCGTCAATTCAATGCCCGTAGCCTCATCCGTTTCCCAATGGTTCAGGCGATTCACCATATAGATATCCGAAAACACATACACGTCATCGAAAGCTGCAAAATTCGTTTCATAGACACCCGCCACCAAGAGCTTCCTTGCCCTCACGTTCTCATCCATGAAATAAGTATCAATCCTGTCGCCCACCTTCAAATGAAGTTTGTTGGCAATAGCCTCTGATACAACCACTTGATTGATGGATGCCGTATCGCTAAATTGGGGGAATTCCCCTTCCATAAGATGCTGTTGGAAGAAATCAGTTTGGTAATCAGGTCCTATTCCCTTGATGACCACTCCTTGAAAAGAATCATCTGTCTTGATCATCCCAGCTTTCTGGGAAAAACGCTGCATGTGAGTTACTTGCCCATGACTATTCAACAAATCAGCCAGTTGAGCATCAAACACCACAGGGCTTGTTTCATAACCCGACAAGGCATTCACATCCGTCACCGTCAAATGCGAGGCAAAACCAGTCAGCTTGCCCCTCACCTCATTCTTAAAGCCCGTCACCACAGCCACAGAGATAATCATCACCGCCAGTCCGATGGCGATGCCAATCATCGAGATAATCACAGCAGGACGAGAGACCTGCTTCGAAATCGCAGGTCCCTTATAGATCCTTTTGGCCAAAAAGACAGGCAGATTCATCAGACAGTCCTTCCAGGATAAGCCTCAAGCGCTTTCCGCAGCACAAACAAGGCCCTTGTCAGGTCATCCTTCTTCAAAACGTATGCGATTCGCACCTCGTTAACGCCAACGCCAGGAGTGGTATAGAAGCCAGAAGCAGGAGCCATCATCACTGTCTCACCCTCATAGTTGAAATCGTTCAGGCACCACATGCAGAACTTCTCGGCATCATCCACAGGCAACTTCGCCACCGTGTAGAAAGCGCCCATCGGAATGGGAGAATACACGCCAGGAATGCGGTTCAATCCGTCAATCAAGCACTTACGTCTTTCCACATACTCATCGTATGTTTCACGAAGGTATTCCTCTGGCACATCCAATGAAGCCTCGGCGGCAATCTGACCAATCAACGGAGGACTCAACCTTGCCTGGCAGAACTTCATCACAGCTGCCCTGATTTCAGGATTCTTGGTAATCAACGCACCAATACGGATGCCGCACTCAGAGTAACGTTTCGACACCGAGTCGATAAGCACCACATTCTGCTCGATTCCTTCCAAATGGCAGGCAGAAATATAAGGAGAGCCGGTATAGATGAACTCACGATACACCTCATCGGAGAACAAGAACAAATCGTACTTCTTCACCAAATCGCGTATCTGGTTCATTTCACGGCGTGTATAAAGGTAACCCGTTGGATTATTGGGATTGCAAATCAAGATGGCACGTGTGCGCTCGTTAATCAGCTCCTCAAACTTCTCCACCTTCGGCAAAGAGAAACCTTCCTCGATGGTTGTAGTCACGGTACGGATCTTTGCACCAGCCGAGATGGCAAACGCCATATAGTTGGCATAAGCTGGCTCTGGCACAATAATCTCATCACCAGGGTTCAAACACGACAGGAAGGCAAAGAGCACTGCCTCCGAGCCACCCGAAGTGATAATGATGTCATCGGCCGTCAGATTGATGTTATACTTGGCGTAATAGCCTGTGAGTTTCTCCCTAAAGCTCTGGTAACCCTGACTCGGACTGTACTCAAGAATCTTGCGGTCGATGTTCTTGATGGCATCGATGGCACACTGAGGTGTGGGCAGGTCGGGCTGTCCGATATTCAGATGATACACTTTGACTCCCCTACTCTTAGCTGCATAAGCCAAAGGAGCCAGTTTTCTGATAGGCGATGCGGGCATCTCAGTGCCTCGTATGGAAATTTTCGGCATAATTTATTGCGTAATTCAAATTTAGCTGCAAAATTAATGTAAAATGTAAGTAAAACCAAACTTTTTGTTAGTTTATTTTAGCCACACCCGTTCTCCAATCTCAGGAATATGGTCATCTGCCATTTTGTTGAGCTTGTAGAGGGTCTTCAGGCGCACGCCATACATCTGCGAGATGGTATGCATCGAGTCGCCCTCGCGCACCTCATGGTAAATCACGTCGGCCACAGTCTTCTTGTTCTTCTCCTTCAGATAGATGATGTCGCCTTCCTCCAACGTGTAGTCACGTTGCAGGTCGTTGAACTTCGCCAGTTTCTTCCAGCTGATCTCAAACTCTCCACCCAACAGTTGGAAAGTATCACCATCGCGTGCCACCACATAGGCCAAACCGTTGGCTAACAGCACCTCATGTGGATTAGCCAGCCAAGGCTTCTTCTTCAGCAATTTCTGCCATTTGCGAGCCTCTCGCTTGCTCATGCCTTGGGTGTCGTACTTATACAATTCATAGGTCTCGATGATGGTTATCAGTTTGTTGGCATACGAAGGGTCGCTGGCATAACCCGCCTTTTTCAAGCCTCTTGCCCAACCCTTGTAGTCGGTTTTCTTCAGTTGGAACAGAGAGGCATAGCGTTGGTTTCCCACCAAGAAAAGCGAGTGGTCCTGATAGGAATCCTCCACCTTACGGTAAGCCCTGAAGCACTCGTTAGGGGCATCATCGTTGGCTCTCACACTCTTTCCTCTCCATCCTCCACCACATTTAATGCCAAAGTGATTGTTGCTTTTGCGGGCCAGTTCACTCAGTCCTGCTCCACTCTCCAACAAACCCTGTGCCAACGTGATACTGGCGGGCACATTGTGCTGCTTCATCTGCTCCACAGCCAAGGGAGCATATTGCTTGATGTAATTATTGTAGCTCACTTGTCTGCGTTGTGCAAAGGTAGGAATCACTGCCCAAAGGCAGCAAATCAACGCCATATATAGTCCGATATGCTTCACTTTTCCGTTTTCTTTTCGATTTCAGGAAACAAAATTCAGCAAAATAATTGAAATATGCAATCCCTTTTATATATTTGTAACATAAAACCGTTAGAAACCATGAAAGAACACAAGATTGAGATACCTGTCAAGGTATATGCATACGAAGAATTGAGCCTTAACGACCGCACTTTGGTAGATAAGGCCAAAGAGATGACTTATCAGAGTTATGCCCCCTATTCGCACTTCTCAGTAGGTGCAGCCGCTTTATTGGACAATAAGGTCATCATCACTGGCAGCAATCAGGAGAATGCCGCCTACCCATCAGGCATCTGTGCCGAACGCACCACCCTGTTTTATGCCCAAGCCCAGTATCCCGATGCTGCCGTCCAGACACTTGCCATTGCTGCTCGCAACGAGTCGGGCGATTTCACAAAGTCACCATGTTCCCCCTGCGGAGCCTGTCGCCAAGTGATGCTGGAGAGCCAGGTTCGTGGTGGTATCCCCATGCGTGTTTTACTCTATGGATCAGACTACATATACGAGCTGGCTTGCGTGGAAGACCTCCTGCCTCTGTGCTTCACCTCTGCAGACATGAAGGCGGAAGAATAGCGCAAAATAGGGCGAAAAGAAAAAAAAGTGGCCAAAAATTTGCGTATCCCAAAACTTTGCCCTACATTTGCACCGCATTTGAGCGCAAGTGCGGATTGGAAGTTTGGGTGAGTGGCTGAAACCAGCAGTTTGCTAAACTGCCGTACGGGTAACCGTACCGGGGGTTCGAATCCCCCAGCTTCCGCAAGTGTACCATATTCACCCCAAAAAGAGAGTCTTTACGGCTCTCTTTTTCTGTTTTTGGTAGCCATACTAATGTTTCCAATTAATGTCTTTATGCATCAGAAAAGGGTATCCAACCATAATATAACTATTTTGCCCATAGAGATGCCTTGTCAATAGCCTGTCATGTTAATTATGATTAAAAGACGAGATTAAAACTTGTGAAATACCATTTTAATATTTATATTTGCAGAAAATTTGCAAATTTAGCATTGAAATGGTATTACAAATTCGATTAAGTAACTTTTTCTCTATTAACGAAGAAGTGATTTTGGATATGCAGGCAGCAAGTCTTCAGACTAAGGAGTCCAAGGATTTGTTGGGTAATACTTTCGTTTGCAACGACGAAAGGTTGTTGAAAACTGTTGCTATCTATGGAGCTAATGCTTCAGGAAAGAGTAACATTATCAAAGCGATAAGGGCTTGTGTTCAAATGATCTTTGAGTCGCATAATTATAACGAGAACACGATCTATGCCTTTACTCCATTTAAGTTTGGTGGTGTTGGTAAGCCAAGTAAATTCTATATCCGTTTCTTGATAGAGGGTGTTGAATACGAGTATAGCTTTTCCTTGACAAAAACAGAGATTATAACAGAGGAACTGTATTATTACCCTGTTGGTCGAAAAAAGTTGGTGTTTTCACGAGATGAACGCAAAGGGCCAGACAAAAAGGACATTTATGAGTTCCGCTCTGCAATTCGCAGACCTATGGACGTGGCTGGTAATACATCAAAGAAAACCCTTTTTGTGTCACGTGCCAGCCAGATGGATAGGGATGTGGCTAAAGATGTGTTCCGCTATTTCAATGAGCGTTTTATCTTGAACTATTTTGGCTATAACAGCTATTCAATAGAGTCGCTTTTGAATGAGAACAAGGATTTGATCCTTAAAGTACTGAAGGCAGCAGATAGTGATATTATTGACATTCGCAGCCAGCACGAATTGAGGTCGCTGACAACTGCAGTGTTTGATCCTCTGAGTAATCAGTTGCTTTCGAGGGATGACATACAGAAGCCTCAGTTGAAGATTACAACTTTCCATAGAAATAATCCAGAAGTCCCATTCGATTTTTATTCAGAGGAGTCAAGTGGTACACAAGAGTTTTTCCATATGATGTTGACAATTCTGAATATCATCAAAGGTAACAAAGTTCTCTTGATTGATGAGATATCAATGGGATTGCATGTGAATTTGGTTGAATATATTTTGACTCTGTTCCACAAAAGTGAATCTGCTCAGTTGATTTTCTCTACGCATAACACGAATCTGCTTAATATGAGAAAGTTGAGGAAAGATCAGGTGTATTTCGTCAATAAGCGTGATGATGGGTCTTCAGAATTGTATTCCCTTTTTGATTTTAAAGACTTCCGTGAAAATATGGATGCAGAGAAAGCATACTTGCAAGGCCGCTTTGATGCCATCCCATATATCGACGAATCGTATAACACTCTAACACGGCTTGGATAGGATGGGAAGAAAAGCTCGCATATCTAAGGAAAAACAAATGAAACCTAACTTCTTTGTTTTCTGTGAAGGTGAGACGGAAATTGCTTATGTCAAGTTCCTGCGTTCATTATATCGTGCCCCTATTCAAGTCATACCAAAGAAAGGTAAGTCGAACATCTCAGAAGATTATATTGAAAAATCAAAAAATGAGTATGTGCAAACCGAGCAGGATAAAGTCTTCTTGATGTATGATTTGGACGTTGATGGGATGCTAGAACAACTGCAGAAGATATCTAATGCAGAACTGTTAGTTTCGAATCCATGTGTAGAACTGTGGTTCTTGTTGCATTATCAGGAGCAGAAAACAGAAATCTCATCAGACATGTGTATTAAGAAATTGCATAAAGTTTCAAAAGGATACCAGAAGGGAACTTTGTCAGAAGAAGAGAAAGAAGTGCTTGCCAAAAACAAGGAATTGGCAGTTGAAAGGGCGAAGATCTTGTCAGAAAACAAAAATCCTTCTTCTACGGTTTACATATTATTGGAAAAGCTAAAAGGTTGAGGTTCACTACTGTCCGGAGAAATCTGGTCATAGTGAAATGTTTTAATTGTTCGCCATTCGGTTGCGAATGATACGGCTATTTCTGAAAACCACAAGCAATTGTTGGGAATATTTCATAAATAATCAGCACCCACTACTGAGGTGAGTGCTGCAAGAACTTCCTTTATGGGATTTAATCGATTATTCTGGTATTGCTTGGATTTTATTGGCATAAGCTCTCCATCCGTTAGCTGTCCTATAAGAATCGACAGAAGCAGTTGGAACATAGATAGCGGTAATACCAGAATTGTAAAATGCATACCCATCAACACTTGGAGGATTAACGGATAGGCATGTGATGCTGGCCAGACTACTGCAATTAGAAAAAGAGTATTGGTCAATCAATGTCAAACTATATGGCAACTCTATACTGGTCAGGCTGCTGCATCCATCGAAAGCTTTAACAGGAATTTTTGTTACACCTCTCGGTATTACGATGCTGGTCAAGCTACTGCAATCAATGAAAACATCATGGCCAATCGATGTCACGCTAGCTGGTATCTCAAAACTTGCAAGGTTGCTACAACCTACAAAAGCACTATTACCTATTCTTCTCACGCCATCTGGTAGTTCAATTCTGATCAGGTTACTACAACCTTCAAAAGCACTATTGCCTATTGATGTTATCCCCTCAGGTATCTCAATGCTGGTCAGGCTGCTACAATAGCGGAAAACCTTATCGCCGATGAACGTTACAACTTCAGGTATCACAATGCTGGTCAGACTGCTGCAACCAGAAAAAGCTTCTTCGCCAATGGACGTAACACCAGCTGGTATCACAATACTGATTAGACTGCTACAGTAAGCAAAAGCATTATCGCTTATTAATCTCACGCCATTTGGTATAACAATGCTGGTCAAGCTGCTGCAACCACTAAAAGCGCCATTACCAATTGATGTCACACCATCTGGTATCGCAATGCTAGTCAGACTGCTGCAACCAGAAAAAGCACAACCGCTAATAGATGTCACGCCATCTGGTATCACAATGCTAATCAGACTGCTACAACTTTGTAGAGCACCAAAACCAATCGATATCATACCATCTGGCATCTCAATGTTAATCAGACTGCTACAAGCACAAAAAGCACAATCACCAATAGATGTCACGCCATCTGGTATCGCAATACTAATAAGGCTACTGCAACAATAGAATGTATAATCGCCAATGGATGTCATGCCTTCTGGTATAGCAATGCTAGTCAGACTGCTACAACCATCGTATTTGCAAGTCGTTTTATATCAACAACTTGTATATTAAATGGTAGAAAAGTGATTACATAGATTCTATGGGTTTAAGAAAAGATGAATTTTTAACGTATTTAACTTTTGTAAACCACAAAAATTGTATGTATGTGCAA
>JAILDR010000182.1 GCA_024689285.1 Bacteroidales bacterium
TGATTACCTACGTCACCGACCGTGCCGGCCATGATATGCGCTACGCCATCGATAGCAGCAAGCTGCAACGCGAGCTGGGTTGGGAACCCTCCCTCCAATTCGAGGAAGGCATTGAGAAGACCGTCCGCTGGTATCTCGACAACCAAGACTGGATGGACAATGTCACCTCAGGCGACTATCAAAAGTACTACGACGACATGTATCGTGGGAGGTAATGAAGTATTCTATCAAACCACCAATAATTTAACCTATGAAAAAGCTTTATCTGTTCCTTGCAGCACTTCTGCTTGTGGCAGGCTGCAAAAAGAACGACAACGTCCAAGTACCCGTCCGCATCCACGTTAACGACTTTACCATCACGCAAGACACCTTGCCCTCGAAAGACGGCATACCGGAGTACACTGGTGTTAAGGCCGTTACTCTGGCTTTTTACAAAGCTGATAACACAGAACAATATAAAGTAACGCAGTTCCGTAGCGACCCCACTACCTATACCACTTTTGGCGATTTCAGTCTCTCCCTGCCCATGGGCAGTTACACGATGGTCGTCCTCGGATACGGTCTGAACGATGGTGAACCTGCCATCACGCTGACCAGTCCCACTACCGCCACCTTCGGTAACTATCCTGCCCGCGAGACTTTCGTGGCCACCCAAGCCGTGAATATCGCCAACACCAATGCCGTTAACCTCAGCGCCACGCTTAACCGTGTGATAGCCAAACTCAGAGTGGAATCGACAGATTATCGTACGGAAAATGCCCAAAGCGTCCGCGTAACAGTCTCTGCTGGCGGTAAGGCTTTCAACCCCACCACGGGTCTGGCCACCACGAACACAGGTTTCAACAACGTATTGACTCTCGCCAATGAAGTGGGTACCGTTTCAAATATCAACACCTATCTCTTCCTTGCCACCGATGAGCAAACAATGACAGTCACCATCGATGTGCTTGATGCATTGGAAGCTTCTGTTTCACATAAGGTGATTGAAAATGTGCCGTTGCAGCGCAACCGCCAAACCAAGATGGTAGGATCGATATACAGTGCCAGTAGTTCAACCGATTTTGAGATTAACACCGATTGGATTGAAGATGAATTAGTTGTACCATTTTAAGTCTTAACCCCTATGAAAGGCATCGTCCTTGCCGGAGGCTCCGGCACGCGTTTATATCCTATTACAAAAGGTGTGAGCAAACAGCTCCTGCCGATTTATGATAAGCCGATGGTCTATTATCCCATCAGTGTGCTGATGTTGGCCGGGATTAGGGATATTTTGGTTATCTCCACGCCATACGACCTGCCGGGATTTAAGCGTCTGCTTGGTGATGGCTCTGATTACGGCGTGCATTTCGAGTATGCTGAGCAGCCCAGTCCTGATGGTCTGGCACAGGCTTTTATAATAGGTGAGAAGTTTATCGGCAACGACAGTGCCTGCTTAGTGTTGGGCGACAACATCTTCCACGGCAACGGCCTCACCAAAATGCTCAAAGAAGCGGTAAGAGAGGCGGAAAACAACAAGAAGGCGACGGTCTTTGGCTATTGGGTATCAGACCCGGAAAGATACGGTGTGGCGGAGTTTGACAAACAAGGTAACTGCCTTTCGATAGAAGAGAAGCCACAGCACCCGAAGAGCAATTATGCCGTCGTGGGACTCTATTTCTATCCCAACAAGGTGGTCGAAGTGGCCAAGAATATCAAGCCATCTGCCCGTGGCGAATTGGAAATCACCACAGTGAACCAGCGCTTTCTTGATGATGGCGAGCTGAAAGTACAGGTGTTTGGCCGCGGTTTCGCTTGGTTGGACACCGGCACGCACGACTCACTTTCCGAGGCATCCACCTTCGTGGAGGTCATCGAGAAGCGTCAAGGCTTGAAGATTGCCTGCCTCGAGGGTATCGCCTATCGTAACGGCTGGATCACCGAAGAAAAGATGCGCCAGCTGGCCCAGCCGATGCTGAAAAACCAGTATGGTCAGTATTTACTGAAGGTCATCGACGAGATGAAAGAAGAGGTTAACTCTGAGACTTTCAGAAGGAACTGAAGCATTAATCCTGGAGCACCTGTGTGAGCTGAATGTGTGTTTTCGTGGCGTAGTTGGACATATTAAAGCCCGTTTCCAGGCATTCCGTTTTGCAAACGAGCTGCTGCAGGTGAGTGAATAAAAATAAAAGTTGAATCAGATGAAAAAACTAATCTTAATCAGATGAAAAAACTAATCGTAATTATCATGTCCTTGTTCTTTTTGGGTAGTTGCGGTGTGCAGCCCAAGGTTGACAATTCCGTTTCGGGTGATTTGCAACTCGAAAAATATCTTGGTGAGTGGTATGAGGTGGCCCGATTCGACCATCGTTTTGAGCGTGGCATGCAGCTTTGCAAAGCCCGGTACACCTTGCGTGAAGACGGGAAAGTGGCCGTGCTGAACACTGGCATCAAGGACGGTAAGCCGAAGGAGGCCAAAGGCAAGGCCAAGTTGACCGACAACCCAAGAATCCTGCGTGTTTCATTCTTTGGTCCATTCTATGGTGATTACCGCATCATGCTGTTGGACGATGACTATCAATGGGTGTTAATCGGAGGCAGCAATGCAAAATACCTTTGGATACTGTCGCGTACACCTAAGTTAACAGACGAAGTGAAAGAAACCATCCTGTCCGAAGCCACCAGCAGAGGCTATGATGTGAGCAAGTTGATTTGGGTGGAGCAGGAGTGAGCTCATCGAGAGAAAAAGTATATATCAGTTTCTGACAGTGTTTGATAGGTACGATAACACCGTTGAGGGTTGGAAATGATAAAAATGAAAGGTAATTTGATTGACATCTATCATGGCTCTGTCAATGTTGTGGAGAAACCTCTCTTCGGAGAGGGTAAGCTCTTTAACGACTACGGCCGGGGTTTTTACTGTACCGAACATGCCGAACTGGCCAAGGAATGGGCCTGCTCATCGGACAGTGATGGCTATGCCAATCATTATCGACTTGATATGACCGGCCTCACAATACTCAATCTCAACAGTCCAGAATACAATATTTTAAATTGGTTGGCCATTTTGCTTGAGAACCGCAAGTTCAACGTGGCCGATGGTATGCCTCAGCGGGCAAAGTCCTATATATTAGAGAACTTCAAGGTTGACTATAAGAAATACGACATCATCGTCGGCTATCGTGCCAACGATTCCTACTTCTCTTACGCAGGCGACTTTGTGAACGGCACCCTCTCGCTGTCAGACCTGTCGGAAGCCATGCGTCTGGGCAAATTGGGTGAGCAGGTGGTATTAAAATCAAAAAAAGCTTTCGAGGCGCTCTCGTTTGTTGAGGCAATAAAAGCTTCTCGTGAGGAATATTTCGCCAAATACAAACAACGTGACGAAGAAGCCCGAGGCAAATACCGCCAAATTGCTACCAAACCTTTAGCGGAGAAAGAAATATACATAATTGACATCATCAGAAACAATTGGAAAAATGGCCAGGGCATATAAGAAGACATATCTGAACGGAGCAATGCGCAACCTTGCCGTGATGATGGATTGTGGTGTGCGGAAATATGGCTACCCGATTGATGAGTTCTACGAAAAGTTCCTCTCTTCGGAGGTGTCGCGCCAATTTGCCAATGGCAATCCGCGCTATTTGGTGGGTCTTTCAGGTGCCGAGCTGGCTGATATGGTGGTGGAGGCCTTCGATGGCAATCTGTCAAGCGCAAACGATGGCACCTACACCGTGGGACCAGAGTACTGGGCTGGTTGGGCGTTGGCCTACTATCAGTGGCTGACCTGCCGTAGTTTCTCCTATATGCAGCGGAAAGGTCTTGGCATCAGTGAGGTTATGGCGATGTATTATCCGTTGCACGAGGCTGATCTCTCCAAATTTGCTGATGCTGCTGAAAGCATTATCGAAAGTAACAAAAGATAATACTACACTATAATTTGAAGTAATGAGTATTATCTAACATCCCACATCCTCATCGGTTAATCCGCGGCGGATTAATATCCTTGACCCTTGAGCCCGCAAGCGCCGTCAGGCGGAAATCTGTGTGACCTGAAACCTGAAACTAATCATGGATGCTAAAAACATCAAGAAAGTTCGCTGTATATTGAGAAGTTTTTGTTTTTTTGCAAAAAATTCTAATTATGGAGATAATATGTCGCAATGATTATATGGCGTTGGTTCGCAGTATACTGGGCAAAGGCGAGGCAGTTGTGTTGACTGATTCACGATTCAGGGATTATCGCTTGCAGCGCAAGGGAATTCCTTCTGAATCATTGAAATCCGCAGCTGCCCCTCTTCTTTCGGACCTCGTCCCTCGCCCCTCCTCGTGCCGGAGGCACGACACCTCATTAACCCCATACAAGCGCAACGAAGTGGAGCGCAGTGTGGGGTGATGGCTGCACACCCCTCTCCAACGTTTTAGGCAGGGGCAGTGACTGGGATAATTACAACTAAAAAACTTCTTGTATGTCAGAAAAAAAATGTATCTTTGCATTCGAAATTGACAGTTCCGAACTGTGGGTTTCGGTAATAATATTCTGATTATGAAGTTTTTTGATAGAGAATACGAAATCAACAAGCTGCGGGAGATAAGGTCTCTGTCGCATAATGCGGCGCAGTTCACGGTGCTGACCGGACGCAGACGCATAGGCAAGACTTCGCTTGTGATGAAAGCCCATGAGGATGAGACCTTGCTGTATTTTTTCGTGACAAGAAGCACTGAGAGCGTACTTTGCGAGGAGTTTGCTGATGAGTTGACGCAAAAGCTAAATATTCCCCTCTTGGGCAGGGTGGAACGATTTGCCGACATCTTCGACTATCTGATGGAATTGTCGAAAACCAGACCTTTGACACTGATGATCGACGAGTTTCAGAACTTCAGCCGGGTGAACAGTGCCATCTTCTCGCAGATGCAGAAAATATGGGACAAGAAGAAGGACGGGGCAAAAATGAACCTGATTGTGTGCGGGTCGGTGTACTCGATGATGACCAGGCTGTTTCGCGACAAGAAGGAGCCGCTTTACGGACGGCAGACCGAGTTCCTGAAAATTGAGCCGTTCGCACCCTCGGTAGTGAAGGAAATACTGGAGTATTACCGCCCGGACTACAGCAAAGAAGATCTTTTGGCACTGTACACCTTCACGGGTGGTGTGGCCAAATATGTAGAGCTTCTGATAGATGCCGGTGCCACCACGTCAGAGAAGATGCTGGAACGCATTGTGGCCAAGAACTCGTATTTCATTTATGAGGGGAAAAACATGCTGATTGAGGAGTTTGGGCGCGACTATGGACGCTATTTCGACATACTGAAACTGATAGCCACGGGACATAACACAAGAGGTGACATCGAAGGCATATTGCATGCCGAGGTGTCGGGCTACATGACCAGGCTTGAAAACGACTATGGCCTGATCAAAAAGTCGAGACCCATGTTCCAGAAATCGGCCAACAAAAACATCGTGTATGCGGTGAATGACCCTTTCCTGCATTTCTGGTTCCGCTTTGTCTATAAGTATTACCATTTCATCGAAGCCAATGCCTTCGGTAAACTGGCGGAGATTGTGGGACGCGACTATGAAACCTACAGCGGCAAGATGCTGGAGCGTTATTTCAAGGAGGTGATGCGTGAAAGCGGCGCATATACGCATATCGACAGCTGGTGGGACCGCCGTGGAGAAAACGAGATAGACGTCATTGCGGCCGATGACCTAGGGAAACAGGTGACTTTTTATGAGGTGAAACGGCAGCGGAAAGAGCTGGACTTGGGAGTGCTTGAGGAGAAAGTGCAACGTTTCAGGGAAACCACAGGGATGTACGGCAGTTACAAGACGGCTTGCAAAGGCTTAAGCATGGAAGACATGTAGGCACCGAGCGGGAGCCCTGAAACAGGTAACTGAAAGCGAGCTTAACCGCCGTCAGGCGGAAATCTGTGAAATCCGTTTCAAGTTTCAAGATTCATAGGCCTTACGGCCGTTTCAAGTTTCATAGGGCTTGCGCCCGTTTCAAGTTTCAAGATTCAAGTGTGGACTACTTGAAACCTGAAACCTGAAACCTGAAACTTCGCTCTCAACCTTCTTCCAAGTTCCTTCCAAGTTCCTTCCAAAACAACGGCGAAAATAGAACGGTAAACGGTTGTAGTTCGCTGATTTTGGTTGTCACTTCAGCGTCTTACGACTGATCCAAGTTGACGGGTTAATAAATTTAGACTGTTATAAGTTGTCAGCTGCTTTATGTACTCCGAGCTGGCGCACTGGGTGCCGCGGTCGGAGTGGTGGATGAGCTTGTCGGCTCCGATTCTCGGGTCCTTTCCCCTGACCTCACGCACGAACTGGACGACAAACCGCTCTATCGCAAGCTTGCGGAACAAGAGGCCGTCGTCGCGCCTGTAAAAGGCCTGCCTTGTCACACCGGCCAGCGCACAAAGTTGACTCACAGGGTACCTGGACTCCCTTTTGCTCAACCCTTCCAGGTAATACTCACGAATAATCGCCTCTCGGTCCGCTTGACACAAATAGGTTCTTCCTCCTGGAGATTTTACTGTCTTTTCTCTCATCTTTGTTGACTGTTGTGTCAACTTTTTTCAGCGTAAGACAATTTATTCCCTCACAATATAAAAATATTCATTACTTTTGCAAAATCTTGAAAGTGCTACTGCATGTGTGTAAAGAACTGTGTATTAAGAAACAAGAAAAATGAAGACTAAAGACGAAATAAAGAAAATCGAAGCCGTTGTGCTCTACATCCTGAAGGAATTCAAAGAGGGTGTTGACTATATCAAGCTGTTCAAAATCATGTACTTCGCCCAGCGCGAGTATCTTGCCACGTTTGGACTGACCATTGTCGACGACTCTTTCAAGGCACGCCAGCGTGGTCCCGTGCCGGCTCTCACCTACAAGGTGGTCAAGATGGCCGAGAACGGTGAAGCCACCCCCGAAGTGTCCGACGAGGTGCAGGCATTTGCCTCGGCCATCCGTGTCGATGACGACAAGAAAGTCTATGCACTCCAGGAACCCGATATGGATTACCTCTCCAAGATGGCCCAGCGTGAGATAGACAAAACCATTGCCAAATACCGCGACATGGACTCCCGCCAGTTGTCGGACCTTTCCCACGATGCAGCCTATCTGGCCGTTGTCGAGCGCATGAAGGACGACCCTCAGAAGGATGTCCTCACCCTGATTGACATTGCCCGGGCGGGCGGAGCCTCAGAAGGCATGGTTGACCATATCCGTGAGGTTCAGGTTATTAAGGCAGCGTTGGCATAATGGAAGAGTCGGATAACAAAACGATAACCTCTCGTGGGGACATTGCCGTTGGCGATATAGTATATCAAGAACTTGACCGAAATGACGGACTGACCTTGACGGGCGACTACGCTACACGCAGAAAGTATTTCGTCATCGTGGGCAAGAATTCCAAGGGCGATGCCATCGGGCTCTGTCTGGTCAACTCCAATTTGGATTTTTACAAGGACAACCCTCTGATGCAGAAGTTCCAATACACACTTTTGCAAAAGGATTATCCTGACGTCCTCACCAAAGACAGCCGGTTGGATTGTGCGTTGCTTTTCCCGATGAAGGTACGCAAGAGTGTGGCGGTGAAGGCACAGGTGGTGGGACACCTTACCGAAGCGGACGAAAAGGCAGTATTTCCCCTTGTGGCATCCTGCGAGTTTATAGACGAGCATCTTCGCAAGGTTTACCGCATAGGTCAGAAATATCCCCTCACCGCCCCCGTGTGACAGGTGCCTGTCCCCTGTCCCTCCTTGGTAATGGTTGAAGAAGTTTAAAAGTTTAAGAAGTTCAAATGATTAGTTTAAGGAGTTCAAAAGTTCAAGAGTTCAAAAGTTCAAGAGTTCAAAAGTTCAAGAGTTCAAAAGTTCAAAAGCTGCCGCAAGCAATCTTGAACCACTTGAACTGCCCGCAGGGCATCTTGAACCATTTAAACCCCAAGGAGCATGGCTGCCGTACGAGATTTTGAGGATTTAGTGATATTTCAGAAAGCAAGAGAGCTTTAAGCAAGCTTTTCCTCCTTCGCGCCTCGGCAGTACTCGAGCGAGCTCGGCACTGCTCTCGGCTTGGCGTCGGTTCAAAGAAGATTTATGATATAACCGAAAAAGAAAAGTTTAGTCGCGATTACCGCTTTGCTAATTGAAAATTGACAATTGAAAATTGATAATTATGGCTAACGCAATACAGGAAAAGAGTCGCGATTTTGCAATACGGGTAATAAATTGCTATAAGTATCTGACTGAAGAGAAAAAAGAGTTTGTCATGGCAAAGCAGTTGCTGCGTTGTGGTACAAGTATTGGAGCGAACTGCCGAGAGAGCAAAAACGCACAAAGCCGTGGCGACTTTCAAAGCAAACTTAGCATAGCTCTTAA
>JAILDR010000207.1 GCA_024689285.1 Bacteroidales bacterium
CGGGTTGGTGATGGCCTGACGTTTGGCAGGCTCTCCGACCTTACGCTCGCCGTTGTCGGTGAATGCCACCACCGACGGGGTGGTGCGGTGGCCTTCGCTGTTGGCGATGACTTGAGGCTCGTTGCCTTCCATCACAGCCACGCATGAATTGGTTGTACCTAAATCGATACCAATGATTTTTGACATAATTTTGTTCTCCTATTTTTGTTTGTTCTATTTTTGTTGACGGCCTCCATTGGTCAATCTTTATGCCAAATGGGACAAACTGACAAAATGACAAATTTTGGTTTTTGTCCTCAACTTACCTTGCGGTATGAAAATTTTGTGTAACTTTGCGCTCTTTAATGCTAATTTTGAATCAGAGACAACAATATGAAAAAGTATATCGTCCTTGCCGTTTGCTTATTGGTTTCCATGACCACTCATGCGCAGGAGAACAAGGGATTTTTCCAATGGCTTAAGGATGCTTTTGTGGAATACGACACTATCGTCGTGGATCAGCCATCAATTGAGAACGACACGATTGTCACTGGCGAAGAGGAGGAAGGCGAGGAAGAGGAGGAAGGTGAGGAAATGTCAGAAAACATCCCTATGCCCATCGACACGCTTGAAACCAGCGACCGCTTCCAAAAGGTGGTGCTGTTCGACAATGGTACCTGGCTCTATTACGACCTCGACAAGCCACAGATTCCTGACAGCCTTGTCGACGACCATTGGGAGACCGAGCAGGTGCATTCCTATAACGACGTGGCACTGAAAGACCTTCCTGAGGAGGTTACGCTACTGTTGGTGGATTCGATACATGGCTATTGCATTCCCCATCCGGGATACGTGACCTCGCGTTTTAAATATAGGAGAAGACGTCCGCATAAAGGTGTCGATATCGGACTGAACCGTGGTGACGCTGTGTATGCCGCCTTTGATGGCGTGGTGCGTGCCGCCCTCCCGACCAAAATGACAGGGGGCTATGGCAATGTGTTGGTCATCCGCCACCTCAACGGATTGGAGACCTATTATGGACATCTGTCGAGTTATGTCGTCGGAAGTGGCGACATTGTCCGTGCGGGCGAGTTGATCGGTTATGGGGGTTCTACGGGACGTTCCACCGGGCCGCACCTCCATTTTGAGACCCGCTATATGGGTCAGGCTTTCGACCCTGAGCGCATCTTCGATTTCGACCGCGGCACTTTGCGTGACGAAACCTTCGTGCTGAAAAAGCACTATTTCAACATCCGTTCGCACTATGGGCAAACTGACCAGCAGTCGGCAGCAGTCTCCAATCCGAAGAAAAAAGTATCCAGCAGCACCAGCACGAGCACCAGCACCGGCAGTGGGAGTGCCCAATATTACACGGTGAAAAAAGGTGACTCGTTGAGCAAAATCGCCAAGAGACATGGCACCACCGTCAAGAAATTGTGTCAGTTGAACAATATCAAGGAAACCAAGGTCTTGAGGATAGGACAAAAACTTCGTATTTCCTAAAACGCCATTTTGTCACTTTTGCTGACAAAAACCTGCCATTTGTCCCCCTTTTTCATTTTGGCACGAAATCTGACTATCTCGCGCCGTCGTCAGGCAATTGTGGTCTCGCGTTACGAGTCCCGAAGCCCCGCAGTCAAATAAACGATTAATCAATCAACAACTAAACAAAAATAATCATGGCAAAATTAGCAATCAAACCTCTGGCCGACCGCGTGGTGATTGAGCCCGCAGCAGCCGAACAGAAAACAGCAAGCGGTATCATCATCCCCGACACCGCCAAAGAAAAACCTCAACAAGGCACCGTGGTCGCCGTTGGCCCTGGCACGAAAGACAACCAAATGACCTTGAAAGAGGGTGACAAAGTGATCTACGGCAAATACGCCGGCACCGAGTTCCACCTCGATGGCAAAGACTATATGATCATGCGCGAAAACGATGTGATTGCAATCATCTAATTATCTGTTGTAGAGACGCATTGAATGCGTCTCGATAATCGCAAATTATCATAATTATATGAGACGCAATCATTGCGTCTCTACAAAACAACAATTCAACAATTAACAATTAAACAATACGTAAAATGGCAAAAGACATTCTTTTCAATATTGAATCACGCGACGGCCTGAAGAAAGGCGTCGATGCATTGAGCAACGCAGTGAAGGTGACCCTCGGTCCTAAAGGCCGCAACGTGGTCATCGAAAAATCGTATGGCGCTCCCCAAATCACCAAGGACGGTGTGACGGTTGCCAAAGAAATCGAACTCATCGACCCCGTTGAGAACATGGGTGCCCAGTTGGTGAAGGAAGTGGCTTCCAAGACCAACGACCTCGCTGGTGATGGTACCACCACCGCCACCGTTTTGGCCCAGAGCATTGTGGCCACGGGTCTGAAGAACGTTACTGCCGGTGCCAACCCGCTTGACTTGAAGCGCGGTATCGACAAGGCTGTGGCCGCTGTGGTCGCTTCGCTGAAGAAGATGTCGGTGAAAGTCGACGGTGATAACGAGAAGATTAAGCAAGTGGCTACCATCTCCGCCAACAATGACAGTACTATCGGTGGCCTCATTGCCGAAGCTATGGGCAAGGTGAAACAAGAAGGCGTCATCACCGTTGAAGATGCCAAGGGCATCAACACATACGTCGACGTCGTCGAAGGTATGCAGTTCGACCGTGGCTACATTTCGCCTTACTTCGTCACCAACACCGAGAAGATGGAAGCCGTGTATGAGAATCCTTATATCCTCATCTACGACAAGAAGATTTCTGTCATGAAAGACTTGCTGCCTGTGCTTGAGCAGACTTTGCAAACTGGCCGCGCCCTCATCATCATCGCTGAGGACATCGACGGCGAAGCCTTGGCTACCTTGGTAGTCAACCGTCTGCGTGGCTCGCTGAAAGTCGCTGCCGTCAAGGCTCCTGGCTTCGGTGACCGCCGTAAAGAAATGCTGGAAGACATCGCTATCCTGACCGGTGGCACCGTCATCAGTGAAGAGAAGGGCTACAAGCTGGAGGATGCCAACCTGCAGATGCTGGGTCAGGCCGACAAGGTCAGCATCAACAAGGACAACACCACCATCGTGAACGGTCATGGTGACAAGAAGGACATCGAAGGCCGCACCGCCCAGATTAAAGCCCAGATCAAGACCACCACGAGCGACTACGACCGCGAGAAGCTGCAAGAGCGTCTGGCCAAGTTGGCCGGTGGTGTGGCAGTCATCTACGTGGGTGCCGCCTCTGAAGTTGAGATGAAGGAAAAGAAAGACCGCGTGGAGGATGCTTTGAACGCCACACGCGCTGCCATCGAAGAGGGTATCATCCCTGGCGGTGGTGTCGGCTTCATCCGTGCCATCAAGGGTATCGAGAAGCTGAAGGGCGACAATGAGGACGAGACCACGGGTATCGCCATCATCAAGCGCGCTTTGGAAGAGCCTCTGCGCCAAATCGTTGAGAACGCCGGTCTGGAAGGCTCTGTCGTCGTCAACAAGGTGAAGGAAGGCAAGAACGACTTTGGCTTCAATGCCCGCACCGAGGTCTACGAGAACCTCCTCGAAACAGGTGTCATCGACCCCGTCAAGGTGTCGAGAGTGGCCCTCGAAAATGCCGCTTCCATCGCTGGCATGTTGCTGACCACCGAGTGCGTCATCAGCAACCACAAGGAGCCCACGCCTCCTACACCTCCGATGCCCATGGGCGGCGGAATGGACGGCATGATGTAATCCATTAAGTTGAAAACGAGCAAAAGGCTGACTGCGAAAGCGGTTGGCCTTTTTTTTGGGTTCCTTTACAAATTTTCCTATTTTTGCACCGTGAAAGAAATGGAGCATATCACCAAACCCGTTGCTGCCGAACTGGCAGCGTTTGAGGCTTTTTTTGAGCAGTCGCTGAAATCCGACACCGAGCCGATGAACAGCATCATGCATTATGTCGGTGCCACGAAAGGCAAGCGTTTGCGCCCTATATTGGTGTTGCTTTCCGCGAAGCTGTTGGGTGAGGTCAACGAGAAGACCTTGCGTGCTGCTACCTTCGTGGAGATGGTGCATAGTGCGACGCTGATCCATGATGATGTGGTGGATGGCTCCGACCTGCGCAGAGGACAGGCCTCTGTGAAGATGCAGTTTGGCAACCTCTCAGCGGTGCTCTCTGGCGATTATCTTTTGTCCAAGGCCATTCTCCTCATCGCCAATGATACCGACATCCTCAATGAAATGCTCCGCACCACCGCCGCCATGAGTGAAGGTGAACTGATGCAAAGCATTGTCACCGACTGCGTCTCGCAGTCGGAAAACCCCACAAAATATCTCGACATCATCACCAGAAAAACTGCCTTATTAATGCGCTCCTGTTGTGTGGCCGGTGCCTTCTCGGTGAATGCCAATGAGGAGCAAATACGTCAGATGGCCGACTTCGGCCTCAATTTCGGCATCCTTTTCCAGTTGCGCGACGATATTCTCGATGGGGAAAACACGGAAATCGCACAGGATCTGCTGCCCGTGTATTTGGAAAAAACATTGGTGGCATTGCGGAGTTTCCCCTTCTCAGAAACGCTTAAGGTTATGAATGAATTAACTGTGTTCTGCGCAGAGCGACAAGGGTAATAGAAATTTTCCTACTTTTGCACTTTGTTAATTAAAGAAAAAATGAAAATAGCTGTGGTAGGTGCCACCGGATTGGTAGGCTCAAAGATGCTCCAAGTTCTTGACGAACAGAAGGTTCATATTGATGAACTGATGGTTGCCGCTTCGGAACGCTCGATAGGGAAGGAGATTGTTTTTCAAGGTAAGACGCATAAGGTAATCAGTGTGGACGAGGCCATTGGCAAACGTCCTGACATCGCTATCTTCTCGGCAGGCGGTGCGGCCTCCAGAGAATACGCCCCGCGTTTTGCCGAAAACGGCACCTTCGTTGTCGACAACAGCTCGGCTTGGCGCATGGAGAAGGACGTGCCTTTGGTGGTGGCTGAGATTAATGCTGACACGATTAGCGATAAAACGCATATCATCGCCAACCCCAATTGTTCCACCATGCAGATGGTGATGGCATTGGCACCCATCCATAAGGCCTATGGCATCAAACGGCTGGTGATTTCAACCTACCAAAGTGTGAGCGGCAGCGGCGTGAAGGGGATTAACCAATTAGATTATGAAGAAGGACGTATTCAATGCGTCCCAACCAAGCCCGCTTATCCGCATCAGATTTACCGCAACGTGCTGCCTCACGGGGGCGACTTCTGCGACAATGGCTATACCACCGAAGAGGAAAAGTTGGTCAATGAGACCCGCAAGATTCTGCGTGACCCCAATATTGCCATTACCGCTACCGTGTGTCGTGTGCCGGTTACGGGAGGCCATAGTGAATCGGTCAATGTGGAGACCTTGAAGCCGTTTGAGATCGAAGAGGTCCGCAGGTTGTTGGCGGCAATGCCAGGGGTAGTGGTGCAAGACGACCCGAGTGCCAACCTCTATCCTATGGCCCTCACTGCCTACGACAAGGACGAGGTCTTCGTGGGCCGCATCCGCCGTGACCACAGTATCGAAAACGGCCTGAACCTTTGGATTGTCAGCGATAATATCCGTAAAGGGGCTGCCACCAATGCTGTACAAATCGCACAATATATCATCCATCAGTTTTTCAAATGATGAAAATATTCCGCAACATCATAGAAACCCGCAACATCCCCAATGCCGTAGTCACCATCGGCACCTTCGATGGTGTCCATGTTGGACATCAGGCCATCTTCAACAAGATGAAGAGCCTGGCGCAAGGCGTTGGCGGCGAGACTGTTGTGGTTACCTTCAACCCTCATCCGCGTCAGGTGCTCAACATCGACAGTTCTAACTTGCGTTTTCTCTGCACACCGGAAGAGAAGCTCCAGAAGTTCGAGGAGTTCGGCATCGACAATGTGGTCATCGTCAACTTCACCAAGGAGTTCTCACGCACGCCATCTGAGGTATTCGTTAAAGATTACATCATCGACCACATCCATCCCGCTTACATTGTGGTGGGTTACGACCATCACTTTGGCAAAAACCGTATGGGCGACTTCGGTCTGCTCAACGACATGATGCGGCAATACGGTTTCAAGGTAGTAAGAGTTGAAGCACAGGATGTGGAGAACATAGCCGTAAGCTCCACCAAGATACGCAACGCCCTCGCTGTGGGTAACGTGAAAAACGCCAACCGGCTGCTGGGCTACAACTATTCCGTCACCGCTGAAGTGGTGGTGGGCAACAAAATCGGGCGCACTATGGGTTTCCCCACGGCCAACCTCGAATTGCCAAGGGAATATATGCTTATCAAAGGTGGCGTGTATGCTTGTCGGGTAGATTACGACGGAACGACCTATAAGGCGATGGCCAACATAGGACACCGACCCACCATTGGCGACCGGGGTGAGGACCAGCCTATCATTGAAGTCAACTTGTTTGACTTCGATGGTGACCTTTATGGCAAACACATCCGTGTCCATTTCATCGACCGTATCCGCGACGAGGAGAAGTTCAACGGACTGGAGGCTCTGAAAGCGCAACTCGGGCAAGACCGCGAGAAAGCCAAGGAAATCCTATCATGAAGATATTACTGCTTGTCATAGGGAAAACCGACGAGGACTATCTCATCACCGGCATCAAGAAATATGTCGGACGGATAGGGCATTACGCCTCGTTCGAGATGAAGGAAATCCCCGACCCCCGCAACCGCAAGACCCTCAGCGAGGAACAACAGAAGAAAGCCGAGAGCTTCATGCTGCTGCAACAGCTGCAACCTGGCGACCAAGTCGTCCTTTTGGACGAAAACGGCAAGCAATTTACCTCGGTGGGATTTGCCGACAGTTTGGAGAAGCAGATGGCTTCGGGGGCCAAGCGGATAGTCTTCATCATTGGAGGCCCCTATGGCTTTGCGCAAGAAGTGTATGACAAAGCCAATGCCAAACTGTCACTCTCGCCTATGACTTTCAGCCATCAGATGGTGCGGCTGGTTTTCGTCGAGCAGTTGTATAGAGCTTTTACCATATTGAAAGGAGAACCTTATCATCACCAATAAAGACAAAAAACATGAAAGCAATAAAAACTTTACTTATCCTTTGCATCGCGTTTAGCTTTGCATCCTGTAAGAAAGACGTTGATATGACGTTGGTGCAGAAGACTGTGCTTGAAAATGCCGACATCCGGCAGATTAAAGCCTTCGACGCTTGGGAGGTGACTATTGTCGCTGACAGCAACACTTATGTGGAGCTGGAATACTCCGCTTATTTAGAAAACAAGGTGAACGTTAAGATGCAAGGGACGCAGCTCGAAATCGGCTTCACGGGCTCAACCTATCCTGTTTTCAACTCCGTCTTTCGCGCTGTCGTTCATACAAACACCATAGAAAGCATTGAGGCCGAAGATGCCGCTGAATTGTATTTTGTCGGACATTTCTCCGCCACGAGCGACACTCTGTACGTGGATTTGGAGGATGCTTCCGTTTGTAGCGGCTTAGACTATTCAGGACATATCATCGCCATTTCCATCGCAGACGATTCGGATTTCCTTGATTTCCATTTGTCTGGCTATAACTGTGAGACCAAAGTGCTTGATGCTTCCACTTGTAAAGGTGTATACGACATGAGTTTTCATCTTGTCGCAACATTAAGCGATGCTTCGCAGTTCATCACTTTCGGAGGCTCAGCTCCTTATGGTATGATTACATTACGAGGTGCCAGCGTGTTGAATGCGGTACAAACCGAATTCAGGGAGATGCATGTCGACCTTTCAGATGCTTCTGAAGCCACCGTCGATGTCAGTGAGAGAATCGAAGGCAGCGTAAAAGCCGCTTCCACCCTGTATTACAAGGGTCATCCACAGATGGAGGTGGAGTGTTCGGAGGATTCTCATGTCATTTCGCTCTGATTTTTTGGCCTAAAATTTGCAAGATTCGTTGTCTGTTGATACAAACAAACCGAATTATTAGTAATTTTGTCAAAAATTTCATGCAATGAAAAAAACCATCCTTTTGTGTGTAGCCTTGTTTTTTGCTGCTTTCACTTTTGCTCAGTCTAACCTGCCTATCGACCCGAAGACGGAGAAAATCTGCTTCCGCAAGGTTATCCCAACGGAAGGCTCTCAAGATGAGGTGTTTAACCGTATTTACAGCCAGTTTATGAACACTTATTACAGAAGTCCTTCTACCATTTTGCAACAAAACGACGGTCGCACGATGAAAGGCAAGCACCAGTTCCAGCTCGACAATGGCGACCCCGTGAAGTCGAAATGGCCCTGGATTACTTACTATTTCACTATCGAGGTGCGCGAAGGTCGTGTGCGTTATACCCTCACGGATTTCATGCAGAAGACGCAGAGCAACCACCCATGTGAGGAATGGATGAACAAAGAAGACCCCATGTATCAGCCTATTTGGGCTAACTATCTGGATCAAATCGCTGCTTTTGGCGACGACTGGGGTCAGAAGTTTGAGGAGAGTCTCGTCCCCGAAAAAGTCATCGAAGAGGAGGAATGGTAAACTAACATGGCGACTCGCGAACGCATAAAAAAGGGTTTTTCAAAGCTTCTCAAGGAAGAGAAACTGAAACTGATTGCCAACTACTTCGAGAATCCGGGCGAAGTGGTCAATCTGCTGAAGAGCTATTGGCACCCCGACTCGAAGCAGCAGCAGCTTTTTGATGAGTTCAGCGAGAACACCATCACCAATTTCTTCATCCCCTACGGCATTTCGCCCAATGTGACCATCAACGGCAAGGATTATGTCGTGCCTATGGTCATTGAGGAAAGTTCAGTGGTGGCAGCAGCCTCAGCAGCGGCTAAGTTCTGGGGCGACAGAGGCGGGTTTCATGCCGAGGTTATCGATGTCCGCAAAGTCGGACAGGTGCATTTTGGCTGGAGCGGGAATAAGGAAAAGCTGTTGGAACTGTTCCCCTCAATTGAGAAACGTTTGTTGGCCGACAGCGACGAAATGACCGCAAAAATGCGGAAACGCGGCGGCGGTATTCTCAGGATGCAGCTTATCGACTATACCGCACAAATCCCTGACTATTACCAGATTCGTGTTGAGTTTGGCACGGGCGACGCGATGGGTGCCAATTTCATCAACTCTGCCTTGGAGCAATTCGGCCACAGCCTGCAGGACTTCTTCGCTGAGCAGCATGACTTGCCCGAAGACCTCCGCAAGGTGGAAATCATCATGACTATCCTTTCAAACAACACCCCTGACTGTCGCGTAAAGGTTTGGGTGGAGTGTCCCGTTGAACAATTGGACGGCATCGACGAGCACTTATCGGGTGCCGAATACGCCAAGAAATTCAAGAAAGCGGTAGACATTGCCCATATCGATACCGACAGAGCCACAACCCACAACAAAGGCATCTATAACGGCATCGACGCAGTAGTCATCGCCACCGGCAACGACTTCCGTGCTGTTGAGGCAGCGGGACATACATTCGCTTCGCGCAACGGACATTATGAGAGTCTTTCTTCCGTCACGATTGAGAATGGCATCTTCCATTTCGAGTTGGAGGTCCCGATGGCCTTGGGTACTATAGGTGGTCTGACCAGCCTGCATCCTTTGGCCAAGAAGACACTTGAACTTTTGGGCAATCCTACCGCTCCCGAGTTGATGATGGTGGCCGCTACTATGGGTTTGGCCAACAATTTCTCCGCCGTGCGCTCTTTGACCACAAAAGGCATCCAGGCGGGTCACATGAAGATGCACTTGAACAACATCCTGAACCAGCTGAATGCCAACGACGATGACAAGAAGAAGGCGAGGGAATACTTTAAGGACAAGACGGTGTCTTATGCGGCGGTGGAACAGTTTTTGGAATCACTGAAGAAATGAGTTGCTATTATTCCCACGGAAAATTCTTATTAACGGGTGAATACCTTGTTTTAAGAGGCGCATTGGCTTTAGCATTGCCCTTGAAGTTTGGGCAGAGTCTGGAAGTTGAAGTGCTTGACTCCAATGAAAACCGCTTGCAATGGACAGCCTTTAGACCAGAAGGAAAATGGTTCTCCGTAACCTTGAATCGTGAGAATCTAGTGAACTTCTCCACAGACGACCCCGAAAAAGCCATGCGACTGTGCCAGATACTTCAAGCCGTCAAGCAGCTGAACCCCAAAGCTTTTGAAGGCTATGACCTGAGCTTTACCACCCGTTTGGACTTCAACCCCAACTGGGGCTTAGGCAGCAGTTCCACCTTGATTGCCAACCTCTCAAGATGGGCTAATGTGAATCCCTACGAATTATTGAAAAAGACCTTTGGCGGATCGGGTTTCGATATCGCCTGCGCCACAGCGGAAGGACCGATTTATTATCAGTTAATTGATGGACATCCGCAGGTGAAAACCATAGATTTTCGACCATCGTTTTCCGACCATCTCTTCTTCGTCTATCAAGGCCAGAAGCAAAGTTCTTCCAAGGAAATCAAAGCCTTTTTGGAGAAGGCCAACCCTGCCGATTTGCAGAAAGACATAGAAGCCATCTCAGAAGTCAGTCGGGCTGTGCCGAAATGCCAGAATCTGGACGAGTTTGGTCTATTGATGCAATGCCACGAGCGCATCATCGCCCGCTGTATCGGACAGGAGCCCGTGCAAAAGCGCTTCCCCGACTTTGAAGGCGTTCTGAAATCTTTAGGTGCCTGGGGTGGAGACTTCATCCTTGCAGCTACGGAATGGGATGAAGCGCAAGTAAAAGATTACTTTAAGAGAAAAGGCTTGGAGGTGATTTTGGGGTATAAAGATATTGTGTTGTGATTTTTTGTTACTTTTGCAGAAAAATAATCAAGCTATGGCTGTTTTGACAATGTTTTATGGAATCATCATTTCCATGTATTATTACGATAACCGTCAACATCATTTTCCCCATATTCATGCTAAATGTCAGGGGAAAGAGGCTGTAATTAGAATACCTGATGGTGAGCTTATTGAAGGTGAACTTCCAATGGGTAAGAATAAACTTGTTCAAGCATGGCTGGAAATTCATAAGGATGAACTGATGGCAGATTGGGAATTGGCTACCAATGGAACCAATGTGTTCCAAATAGAACCTTTAAAGTAATAGGCTATGAATCCTCGAGTAAAATCAGTAAAAGCAGAAAGTAATTATATATTACTGTTGGAATTTGCCAATGGCGAAAGGAAACGTTTTGACGTTTCACCATATATTGGAAAAGGGATTTTTTCACCGCTTTCTGATGAGTCTTTTTTCCGTAGAGTAAAAGTCTTCTTGGGAAGCATACAATGGCCCAATGGTGCCGACCTCTGCCCCGACACTTTATACTTGGATTCAGTAAGTGTGTTATGAAGACATCCGAAATGGACTGGCTAAACGAGGCATATAAAGGCGAAGTGCCCAATGGCTTTCAAGGGAAAGTCGGTTGGCAGAGCCCGTCTAACATCGCCTTGGTGAAATATTGGGGCAAACGCGGCAAACAGCTCCCCCAAAATCCTTCGCTTAGCTTTACGTTGTCGGAATGTCGCTCCGAGACATTCGTTACTTTTGAAAAAGCAAAGCAATTCGGCTTCCAGTTCTTCTTTGAAGGCCAAGAGAACCCTGCTTTTGGCACAAAGATTGAAAAGTTCCTGAATGAGAATCAGGCCTGTTTCCCCTTCATTAATCAATTGAACTTGAAGGTGGAAAGCCGTAATACGTTTCCGCATTCTTCGGGCATAGCTTCCTCTGCCTCATCGATGAGTGCCTTTGTGATGTGTTTGTTGGAGATTGAAATGTTATTGAACGTCCCTGTCAAAAAGCCGATAGATTTACACAAAGCCTCATACTTTGCCAGACTGGCTTCAGGCAGCGCGGCAAGATCTGTGTTTCCCAAAATGGCACTCTGGGGCGCAACAGAAGCATACGCAGGCAGTTCCGATGAATATGCTGTTTCGTTGGAAAACGACATACACCCTGTTTTCAGGACCTTCCGCGACAGCATCCTGATTGTCAGTGGCGAGAAGAAATCTGTTTCCAGTCGTGCAGGACATGGTCTGATGGAAGGTAATCCTTATGCTCCAGCACGTTATGCACATGCCAACGAGAATATCGAAAACCTACTGACTGCCTTGAAATCAGGTGAATTAGACACCTTTATGAATATCACGGAGTCGGAAGCCCTGCAGCTCCACGCCCTGATGATGTGTTCCAACCCGTCCTATATCTTGATGAAGCCCAACACGCTGCGCATCATCGAAGAGGTAAGGAGTTTCCGAAACGAGACCCACATCCCGTTGTGCTTCACTTTGGATGCAGGCCCCAATGTGCATCTGCTTTATCCCGAAAGCGAGGCGGAGAAAGTAGAACAATTCATCAAGAGCGGCTTGGAGGCGTATTGCGACCAAGGCCGTTGGATTGCTGACCACGTGGGCGATGGACCGAAAAAATTTGCATGATGAGAGAGTGTTATTATAGCAAGGTTATCCTCTTTGGCGAATACTCGATGATTTTCGATAGTACCGCCTTGATGGTGCCTCTGAAGCAATTCTCAGCCCAATGGCGTTTTGCTTCGCATCTGTTGGTGCAAGGTGTAGCTGCTTCCCATACCAATTTGCAACGCTTTGCGGAGTATCTTTCCACTTTGGATATTAAAGACCTTTTTGATTTACAAAGGTTTAACCATGATTTGTGTTACAACCTCTTTTTGGATTCCAATGTGCCTTCGGGCTATGGATTGGGCAGCTCGGGTACGTTGGTGGCGGCTGTTTATGATGCCTATGCGAAGCCGAAAACTGATGATTGTCTGAAACTGAAGGAGATTTTCGGCAAGATGGAGAGTTATTTCCACGGCAGCAGCTCGGGCATTGATCCCCTGCAATGCTATTTGGGCAAGCCTTTCAAAATCACGCCCACCGGGGTGCAAATCCTTTCAGATGATTTTCTCAGCAAAGATATCCGTATCTGCCTGATTGACACGAAAATCAAGAGCAACACCAAGCCTTTGGTCAACCATTTTAAGAAGCAACGCAACGATACCGACTTTTTGAAGCGGTTTCAGAAGGATTATGTGCCCTGCGTTTCAGCCTGTATCGATGCAATGATTGGGGGCGAGAATGAGGTGTTTTTCAATTCCTTGAAGCAGCTTACCCGAGGCCAACTGGAGTTTCTTCGTCCGATGATAACAGACAACACTTTGAACCTTTTCACCACCGACTATGACTTCCATTTTGGCGTAAAGATTTCAGGCTCAGGCGGCGGTGGCTATGTGTTAGGTTTCACTGACGATGTCCCGAAGGCTTCCGAATTGCTCAAGAATTTTGAAGTGATTTGGCTTTAATTGTCTATTTTTGCAGTCTAATGTCAGCCCTCCGCAACATAGAATCCTGGACAGAACGCACTTTGACCACCGTCATCGACTTTTTCTATCCGCCTTTCCGCAAGGTGATGAGCCTCGAACTGTTCCGTTACGGAGCCTGTGGAGGAATGAACCTGGTTTTGGAATGGGTACTGTATTATGTATTTTACCACTATGTGTTTCATGCCCAGGTGTTTGACCTCGGTTTCATCGCTTTCACGCCTCATATTGCCGCTTTCGTGTTCAAGTTTCCCATCACCTTCCTCACTGGTTTCTGGATGTCGCGTCATATCAGTTTTTCAGGCTCCACTTTGCGTGGCAGAACGCAGATTGTCAGGTATTTTCTTGTTACCATCGGCAATATCCTTATCAATTATTTTGGCCTGAAACTCTTTGTCGAAATCTTCCAATGGTGGCCCACCGTCTCCTACGTCATCATCTCCATCATCTGCGTGACGTTCAGCTATCTGACGAACAAGTTTTATTCCTTCCGCAAGGAGACTATGGAACACAAAAAAGGCCGGAACTCAGAGTAGAGTTCCAGCCTTTTCGGTATGATTTGGCGTAAAGAAGTCAGCGTTGTTTGCCTGCGGCTTTCAGTTGCTTTCTTTCTTCATCGGACATATTCTCGAATTCATCCATGTTGATGCCATACGTCTCTCTCACTTTTTGGGCGATACGTTTGCGACGGCCCAGCATATAGTACAAGCCAAAGCAAATGGCCACACTTGCCATAACGACTCCATAAAGTTGCCAACGCATAGGTAAAAACGACCTTGCCAAGATTCCAAAAAACAAAACAACCAACATGTTCAGTATGATTTCCAGCAAAGCCGTTTCCAGATGATGGAAACCATAGTCAATAAAGGCATGATGCAAGTGCGTCTTATCGGGATGAAATGGCGACTCGCCCCGACTGATTCTGCCAAACATTACCCTTACCGTATCGCAAATCGGGACTGACAACACAGCATAGGCGTAGGCAATCAAACAAACCCCAGTGCCTTCAAATCTTTTAGCACAGGCTGAATCCTTGGTCAGCATGGCCATCACCATATCGCAAAGCGCAATACCCAACATCATAGTTCCGGCATCACCGATGAACATCTTGGAGCGCTTCCCAAATACATTCATAATGAAAAAAGGAATCAGTGCCCCAACAATTGAAACCCCTAAGGCTGCACGTACAAAATCATGCGCCCTGAAAAAAATCCAGGCATAAAAACCGAAAGCAATGATACAGATACCTGAAGAAAGGCCATCAATACCGTCAATCATATTAATGGCATTGATGATGCCCACGCAACCAATGACCGTCAACGGCCAGGCAATCCAAGGGGAAATCTCATGAACGCCCCATAAACCATGCAAGTCATTGACAGGGTAGTTGTTGAACAAGGCCAATCCAACTACAAGAATCACCTCCAACACAAAACGTAGCCCTGCTGGAAGCTTTTTTCGGTCATCCCATGCACCGATGAGCAGCATCAGCAGCATGGCAATCTGTATGGGTACAATGGACATGCAGTCATACATATACCAATAAGACAGCGAACCCGCCATAGCCCCCAGAAACACAACAAAACCGCCCATTACTGGAACTGGTTTGCGTTGCAGCTTTCTCGCTTCGGGATTGTCATAAATATGCTTTTTCTTGGCAAAATTCAATACTGGTTGATGCGCCAATGACGCTACTACCAGAGAAATAATAAATACAACTACGATAAAATATATATCATGCATAATGATTGATTGATTAGTGGTTCATAAAATTGGTTGTTTGTCGGTGCTATTAATCATAATTGGATTCGTTGTACTTTTGTCCAATCCAAAGTCTTATTGGCAGTTTCGACATCAACAAACCGGAAGTCTGTCAGCCATCGACGCAGTTTCCGCTCGGCACCTTTCAGGCCGTAGTATGACTTGAACTTGCGGACTGCCGGGAGGCTTTTAATCATCGGCTGACCGGCATCCAAGTCACGGGGATGGATATAGCTCAGCAGATACTCGTCAGATTCTTCAGTCCATTTCTTTATCAATGGATAAGGGAAGAGGCGGAAATAGCCACCACCGGAAAACATGAGATGCTTGCCGGCAATGGTCTTGAAGCCTACAGGGAACTCCTTCATCTGAACGCCATTATAATCGATAATGCCTGGGGCTGCCTTAGGATAAGAGGGCATTCCCCCGTGACCGTGAGGAGCAGGGAACACCGAACAATCGTATTTGATGCCCAACTCGGACAGGATTTCGAAAGCCCAAGCCTCCGACTCACGGATGCTAAAACCGGGAGCCCGAAAACACTCCACCTTCTTGCCCGTGATGTCCTCCAGCATCTTTGTCCCTTCCTCCACATCGGCCCTGAATTCCTCTGGGGTCTGCTGCCACACCAGCTGGTGGTTCATTGTATGGCACCCTATCTGGTACTGCTCAGCAATCCTCTTCACCAAATCGGGGTAGGTCTTTGCAATCCAACCGATGATGAAAAACGTGGCCTTGGTGTGGGTGTCCTCCAGCACTCGGAACAGACGTTCCACATTGTCGTATATGCGCACCTCGTAGTTCTTCCACTCGTTCTCCGTACGTGTGGCATCGCAATCCAAAAGGTGGAACCATTCTTCTATATCGAAGGTTAAAATGTTCATTCTTTATTTCTTATTTTCCTAATCCAAAGCGTCAACACCATAATCAGCCCTCCCAAAAGCGCTCCAATGGTATTGTTGAACAAATCATCCACATCAAACGTTCCTCTATGCCAAATCAACTGCGAGCATTCAATGGTTTCGGATAAGAATAGCCCCACTAGCACTGCCGCCAGTAATTTATGTTTTGGAGCGATTAAGCCGACCATGCAACCTATGGGCAGAAATAGCAGAATGTTGTAAATGTTATCACCATAAAAGATTTGGGGGTTATCAGTCTTATACCCCCAAAACCATTCCGTCCGAATAGAAGAATAATCTAAAGGCTCCCGCTTAAGCAAAGTAATACATAATGTCGCCACAACATAAACTATGAGTATGGCAACATAGACAATCTCCCTATTCCTCTTCACATTCATTATCTTCTTTCTGTTTTCTATTGGGTGACGTTCATTCGATTCATTCTTGAGGGATTGATTTGATAACCTTTGCAGGATTTCCGGCAGCGATAGTCCATGCTGGAACGTCTTTTGATACCAAGGAGCCCGCTCCAATAATGGCACCTTCGCCTACGGTTACTCCAGGCAAAACCATGGATTCCATACCGACCAAACAACCTTTTTTCAAGACTATGGGTTTAATGGTATAGCCCAGTTTCATATAGTCACTACCAACATGGTAATTGGTGAAGTCGCGTTGGTGACAAAGCAGACGTGCTCCACTGGCAATGCTTACATTGTCTTCCACGGTAATCATATCAGGATGACTCGGGTCGATTCGTACAAAATCACCAATATAACAGCCTTTACCCACATGGCAGCCCATTTTCCGCATGATAACGGGACGCAATTTTCTGGGTGCCAAAGGTTCCAAAATGGCCCAATCCATCATCTTCGCCAAACGCTTCATGCGAATATTCCTAAAAAACTGCTTGACAACACGCCACAAACTGACTTGACCATATTCTTCTTCTGAATAGTTGAAGCCAAGCGCACGAAGCATTTTAAATGTAAAACTGAGTTTTTTCTGTTCCATCATATACCGATTTTATTTCTGTACTCCATAAACCATTTCCATGCATTAACCGGGCTTGAACCAAAACATAAGAAAGCTTCTATCATTGCACGTCCATATTTATGCATTTTGAAATACACGAAAAACAGTACACCATGGTGACGACAGATAACCTGTCTCTTGTCTGCCGAGGACAACAAGTAAAAATGAAGTTTCTTATTCTCAAACATTAACTTTTGTCCTTGCAGTTTCTTTGTTCCCGTCGACAACTGGTCACCAGGATGCATGTAGTTTCTTATATGTATTTCAGGTATATATCCGAATTTAGGGCGTGCATCAAGTGTTTTTTGTATCAAAAAATGCTCATGACATGAAGGCACGTCATCAAAACCGCCGATCTTTTGGATAAAAGATGTCTTGAACATAAAAGTGTTGGTGCCAGATATGTGATACAAAAGATGTATCCTATTCAACTCCTCAACAGTCATCCCGTTGGTTATTTTCTGGTGTCTTTCCGCAACTTTTTGTCCAGTTGAGTAATTGTAAGTGGCACCGTCCATCACTGAAACATCCCAATCATTCTCAACCATCTTCTTATATTGCACTTCCAGCCTATCTGGCAAATATTGATCGTCATCATCAAGAAATGCAACGAACTCGCCTTTTGCTTGAAAAATGCCTACATTTCGGGAAGCTGCTCCACCCAGATTTCGTTCGTTCTGAATATACCGGATTCGAGGATCATTGTAATGCGACATGACTTCAGCCGTCAATTTACGGGCGTCTGAATCGGGTTTGTTGTCATCCACAACAATCAACTCAAAGTCAGTAAAGGTCTGGGCGAGCACCGAATCTATTGCATTAGCCAAATAATCGGTTCGGTTATATGTTGGGGTAATTACAGTTATCATTATTGTTCTAAATACTTTTGGATTAATTCCCAGGCCTTGTCAGCCGAAAACTCATAAGCTTTTTTTGTGGATGCTGTTTTCATATCGATGAGCAGCTGCGTATTGTTATATAATATCTTCACTGCTTCGAACAATTCTGTTCCATCATCCTCAAAAGAAATAATAATACCTGTCTGACCATCATCAACAAACTCGGCAGCATGTTTCCATCGGGTTACTATCACCGGTATACCTGACATATAGGCGTCAAGGACAGAGCCGGGAAGCCCTTCTGTATAAAAATGAGTGGGCAGCAACATAGCATCA
>JAILDR010000228.1 GCA_024689285.1 Bacteroidales bacterium
AGGTTTTGCATAAGGGATATTTTTGGCAAAGATAGGGGTTTATTGTAAATATTCGTACTTTTCTCTTCATCTCTGTTTCCTTCGAAACTCCATCATGGATTGTCCCGTAGCGTTGCGGAAAAAGCGGCAGAGGTAGGAAACGTTGTCGTAGTTCATGCGGGCGGCGATTTCCTCTACGGTGAGGTCGGTTTCAGCAAGGTAGCGTTTGAGTTCATAGATGACCGTGTCGTTGATGAGAGCTTTGGTGGAGGTCTTCATCAAGCGGTGGCATACTTTATTCAGATAGTCGGGGCTGATGCACAGCTCTGAAGCATAGAACTTCACGCTGCGTTCATGGTGGATATGCTGGTCCAAAAGCGCGTTGAGGCGGTCAGGGATGCTCCAGACGGCCGATTTCTCATCGTGGACCTCAGGTGGAAATAGCTGAGTAATCCGTTGCTCTATGGCGATGAAAAGGTTGTGCAACTCACCGTAAACCATTTGTTGGCAGATTTCACCGTCGAAAGTTTCTGTGATCCATTCCATCCGTCCAAACCATTCATCGACAAGCTGTCGTTCAGGATGCTCAATGGTGAAAACAGGATGCCGATATAGGAAATCCCAAAACACAGGCGAGTTGAAGTTGACGGTGAAATCGGCAATGGCGGAGTCGCTCATCTCGACGAAACGACAAGAAAAGCGCGACGAAGTGCGTTCGATAGTGAATCGCGAGAAAGTGAAAAGCGGCACCAAGGTCCCACGACGGATGGCCACGGGCCGAAAATGCGAGCTACCGATAGCGCTACCCTCCGTGCACAACAAAAGCGTACAACCCTTAGCGGGAACCACCGTGTGGAGCAATCCGCTGAAATCGGTCGTGCCGCAAACTGTAGGCGAAGCATTATTTGGACTGAAAAATGACATATCGATTGCAAAATTAGGTATTATTTACCAAAAACAACCCGTTTTGGACTGAAAAGTGACATTTAAAGGCTGATTTGTTTGCCAATCGCCTGCGGCAACCTCAGTATTTTTGCAGCGTGAAAATATGCGGAAACATGAGCAACCAACCACAAGTGACCTTGGTTCCATTGGAGCCTGACGACAAGGAACAGTTCATCCTCGACAACCAATGGGCGTTCAAGTATGGCGCAACAGAGGAGTTTGGGGTGCGTGACGACCATTTCGAGGAAGACGGCGAAATCATCTCACGCGACACCATCGAACAGTCCATCAACAACGGCAAGGCTTATCGCGTCCTTTTGGACGGGGAAAAAGTCGGCGGTGTAGTCGTTTCCATAGACAAAGCCTTTCTTCGTGGCGAACTGGAATTGCTGTTTGTGAAACCCAGTGTCCACAGCAAAGGCATTGGCTATGCGGCCTGGTGCCTTATCGAAAAGATTTATCCTAAAATTCTCATTTGGGAGACCTGCACGCCCTATTTCGAGAAGCGCAACATCCACTTCTATGTCAATAAATGCGGTTTCCATATCGTGGAGTTTATGTGGAAAGACGATGAAATGTTTAGGTTCCAAAAAGTGATGCCATGAGAAAAGTGAAGAAAGTATTTGCAGCGTTATTGCTGCTGTTTGTGACCAACACCCTTATGGCACAATCGGAGACTTACACGCTGAAAGGCAACTTGAAAGATGCAAACGATGGCGCCATGATGCCCTATACCAACTGTGTGCTACTTCATTCGACCGACAGCGTGTTTGCCTACGGCGTGACGAGCGACGACAAGGGCGCATTTTGCTTCAAGGACATTGAAGGTGGTTTTTACTTGCTACGTATCAGTTGCGTGGGTTACGAAACGCATTGGCAACCTGTTGACATTTATGCCGAAAAGAGTATTGGAACCATTAAACTGTCACCGATTTCAACTTCATTGAATGAGATTCAGATAACAGCCTCGCGACCAATCTATTCCGCTGATGGCGAAAAGACACTTTACAATGTGGATGACGACCCAAGTGTTCAGACGGGTTCGGCTTCGGATGCCTTGCAGAATGCACCTGGCGTGGAGGTGAATGCTGAAGGCAAAATCTCTTTCAGAGGCGGCAGCAATGTAGAGGTATGGATCAACGACAAGCCTTCGCACATGGATGCCGAAAGCCTGAAGCAATACCTGAAAATGATGCCCGCCGGCAACATCAAGCGCATTGAGGTCATCAGCAACCCTTCGGCGCGTTACAAAACCAAAGGCAGCATCATCAACATTGTCACCAACCAGCAAGTGACCCATAACCGGATGTTGAGTGCGGGCATCAACGCTTCCACCTCGCCCATGCTTTCTCCTTGGGTCAGTTATGTTTGGTCGGATGACAGGCAAAGCCTCAACTTTTACGCCGACATCGAACTGGAACGTGAGATTTCCGAAACCAATTTCACCTCGCAAATCCTGACCCCTGACAGCGTGATTTCCAACCATTATGATTATGTCGGGCAGCAGTTTGAAAACGGACGTCAAGCCTTCGTTGGCGCTGAATACACGCTTGAAATCGACACTTTGACCGACCTTTCGGCTTGGCTTGAAATCTATCCTCGACTTGCCGCAGGCCATTCCTCGATTGATGCCCATCGGACGGAATACATCTACACCCCAGGCGTTTACGACTACCATTCTGACATAGACTCGCGGAGTTTCTTCATCGGGAGTACGGGAGGCGTTTGGTGGTCGCATCGGTTTGACACCCTCGGACGCAAACTTGATTTGAGTATCGACGCAGAAATGAGCAGCACCAACGGCACGAGGCATCACACAAGAACCTTTGCGACAACTCCCCAATTGAACTTTATGCGCCAAGAAACCAACCTTCATCCTGAAATATGGGGCAGCATGAATGTCAACTATTCCCATCCCTACAGCAAGAAAGGCCTAATCGAAACTGGCGTTTTCCTCGGCACGGGTACCGATGTCACCGAC
>JAILDR010000231.1 GCA_024689285.1 Bacteroidales bacterium
GCTACTTTCCTTGCCGCTATCTTATTGCCCATCAGCCGCATGGAATGTGCATCGGGGCCGATGAAAATCAAGCGGTTTGCTTCGCAAGCCTCAGCCAATTCCGGACTCTCGGAAAGAAAGCCGTAGCCAGGATGAATGGCATCAGCCCCGGCATCCAAAGCCACATCGATGATTTTCTGTATGTTGAGATAAGTATCTTGCAATGCGCCGCTGCCCAAGGGATAAGCTTCATCGGCCATACGACGATGCAGGGCATTGGCCTCATTGTCGGCAAATACGGCCACGCTTGCTATATGGAGCTTCCGCAAGGTCTTGATGACTCGGACGGCAATCTCTCCCCTGTTGGCAATCAACACTTTGTGTATTCTTCTGCTGTTCATGGTTTGGAAAATGATACCGCAAAGATACAAAAAGAAAGGCAATCTGTTCAGATTGCCTTTCCATTTTTAATATTGTTTGTTGGATTAGTAAACCACAAACTTCACGCAGCTATTGTTGCTGCCTTGATTGACGCGCATGATGTAGGAGCCAGCACTGAGGTCGCTCATGTCGACATTGACTTCATGCTCACCTTCGCTGTAACTGCCGAGGTTCACATTCTTCACCATACGGCCCATCAGGTCGTACACTTGATAGCTGACCCTGTCATTACCAATGACGTTGAACTTAACAGTGGCTTGACCTTGAACCGGGTTCGGGAAGATTGAAACAGAGGTTTCGTTGGCCATCGGCATATCCGGCACGCCTTCGCCTGTTTCCTTGTAGTTCTCGCAACGGAACACGCCGCGGCCGTAGGTGGCAGCATAGATGATACCCTTGTTGTGAACGCCAGGATAAACCGTGGTGAAGGTACCTTCTTCGGTCTCATTCACCTCAATTTGGTCGTCAGCGGAGAGAAGCTGTTGCTTCAGTTCCATGACCGGCACATCACCGAGGCACTTGCTGTCGCTCACCCAGTTGGGATCCGACATGCTCGTGGAGGTATAGATACCGTGTTCGGTGCCAAGGATGACCTGACCTGTAGTCATTTCAATCACTGAAGAGTAGACCGGCATCTTGGGCAGGTTGGCCTGCTTGCTGACGAGGGTAGGATTCTCGGACAGGGCATCGTTCGAATACAGAACATAGGTGTCGTTGCCATAGTTGCCGAGGGTGACGACAATCTTGTTGGCATCGCGCGGGTCAACGGCGACGGAAGTCACGCACTGGCCTTCGGTGGGCAGGGTGATTTCGGTGGTCGTCACTTGGAAGTTGGCTTCGCCAACGTTGCCCGACTCAGCATCAAAAACGGTGTTCAGGTTGGAAACGCGGAAGAGTCTGCCTTCCTTCGTGCCGACGAAAAGATTGTCGCCGTCAGCAGAGATAGCCATGCAGAGAGGCTCGCCGGTGACACCTTGGTTAGCCTTGTTGGAGACAAGGAACCATTCCGTCTCGACGGCGAAGTTCAAAGCCTCGCGGGTCATATAAACCTCATCGGTATAAGAAACAAAGAATCTTGCGCTGATCGGGTCGTGCACCACAATGGAGTCGCCAGCATGCAAGGTGTGTTCCAGAGTGTAGACAAAGGGGAATTTGTTGTTGCTCATGCACTGCACTAAGGTACCACTGGGAAGATTTTCTTCACTTTCATTCTTAAACCACACTGTGGCAGGATTCAGCTCGTCATCGAAGTCTTCGTAAAGCAGAATGGGCATACGGAAGGAAGAGGTTGAAAGGCTATGGTCGTTTGCATCACCCGTCAAGGACGACACGAAATTGGTGGACACCCAGTCAGCACCAGCCGTCTCAGAACGCTCAAGGACACCATCCTTATAAGTAACGAAGATGGTCATGGGGTTGATGCAGGAGATAGCGCAAGGACCAGCTTGATAAGCATCGGTAAATATGCCAGAGTTGATACCATCGATGTTAATCCATTCGCCCGTGCTGAGGTTATTGGTGGTCTCATCGCCCTCGATGCGCACCACACCGTGGTCGAGGCCAGCGGCGAGGACGCGGGTGGGCTTGCCGCAATAGGCCACACTGAACATACGAGTGGTCACATAGTTGCGATTGCTGTAGCTGAACGAGAAGCTGCCACCCGACTTCGTGGCTTTGTAGATACCACCGTCGGTGCCGAAATAGCACTTGGTAGCATCCTTAGGATTGAAAGCCAAGGCGTGGAGGCCAGCGTGCAAATAGCTAGGCAACATATACATTGACTGGTTGGTCACTTCC
>JAILDR010000245.1 GCA_024689285.1 Bacteroidales bacterium
TTGCCGTAACCGTTGGGGGCAACCAAGGCATTCATTCCGTCCACATCCAGATTCACCGAATCGATGTTCGCAAATCCACCTATTTTAAAACCGTCTATCTTCATACTCAAGCAAATATTTTTTCGTGAGTTAATCAAAAACAGATGCAAAAATACAAAATTATCTCAACTCACGCAATTATTTTTACACTTTTTCATTTTCAACTTCAGAATTTCAACGCACAAAAAAAGCCCGCCGTCAGGCGAGCTTTTTCTGTGTAATCTGTGAATTTATCCTGAGTTTGTCGAAGGAAACAGTCTGCGAAGGCCGTCAGAACAACGACCTCCGCAAACCGATTTTTATCAGAATGATCAGTACTATGATTGCGCATACTATCGCAAAAATCCATTTCAGATAGTTTAGAGTTGGTTCGACACGCTCACCATAAATGGGTTTGGAGTTGAGAGTAGTTGGAGAGTTCAGAGTTGTAAGTACCTCAGTCGAGTCCTTGACGATATACACCGTGTCAACCCTCATTCTTACATCTACCGTCTTACTTCTTACATCCGTTGTCTCCCTTGCCCTTGTCCTGTCAGTGACAGTAGTAACGCGAATCGTATCATCTGCCTGGTTCGGTTCCTGAGCCTGTCGAAGGACCACCGTCACCGTGGTCACCTCGCGCAGCGTGTCCATCACCACCAAACTCTCCACTCTGCTACTGTCCACTGACTCTAAACTCCCAACTCTCAACTCTACACTTTTATCAGTCGCTTTTCGCGACACGCTGCAGCTGCTCGCGCACAGGGCAATGGCCACTGTGAGGGCAGTCAGCGATGCGCTCAATCGCATACTTCAGCTCCGCCACCTCCTGCCGCAGCTCGCCTACCTCCCGCTGCAAGGGCTCAGCGATGTAGGTGCGCCACTCGGTCACATAGTCGCGGCTCAGGTTCATGTCCTTCTGGCGGTTGTCCGCCTTCAGGCTCTCGATCTCGTGCCGATGCTTCTTCCTGTCGATCACCCATCCGCAGCCGCCCAGGACGGTAATCAGTGCCAGTATGATGCTAGTCCAGTCCATGTTCATGACTTCTTTAAGTTTAGTGTTTAGAGTGTAGAGTTTAGAGTCAGTTCTGAAGTTCAGAGTTTTCAGTGCCGCCGCCGGCGGAGTAACTTTCAACTTTCAACTATCAACTTTCAACTGACCCTAAACTCTCAACTCTCAACTATCAACTGTCAATTGACGCTAGTCTTCCCCTTGGAGTCCGCCGCCAGTGCCGGAACCCTTGGTGAAGGTTCTCGAAGCCACCGTGCTCGAGACGCCGTCCTTCACGGCGATGGCCTTCACCGTGGTGGTGTCGGTCAGCGTCAGGGCCTCGGTGTAGGCGGTGCTGGCGCTGGTGGGCGTGCTGCCGTCGAGGGTGTAGTGGATGGTGGCGTCAGCCGGACCGCTCATCGTCACCTCGGTGCTCTCCTCAAACGGAGTGTCACCGCTGATGGTAGGCGCATTCACAGTCGGAGTTTCAGAGCCGCCCGTGCTCATCTCGGTGCCGCCGGCGTTGACCGTGGCTGACGCCACGCCCAGGTTGGCTATGGTGCTGACGGGGTCGAGGAAGTCCTCGCGGGTATTAATGCCGCCATAGCTCTTGGCCGAGGCCAGGAAGGCCGCCTCGCCCTGATACGAGGCCAGGATGTCGCTCACCACCTTCATGCGCTGGGTCGAGACCTGCTTCCCGCCGTCGCCGTCGTTGCGGCTGTGGATCCAGCTGGCACCCGCGTTGCTCAGCGCGATGCCCATGCCCAGCACGTAGCCCGTGCCCGCCGCGGCAACCGAGCTGAAGCCGAGGGCCGAAACCACGTTCCAGAGCTTCGTCTGGTCGGTGGTGCTCATCACCATGCGGTAGGGGTCCATCGAGGTGCGTGGCACGCCTTCGCTGTCAACCATCTGCTCGGCGTAGAAGAAGGTCAGCTGGTCGTCGGCCTGCCAGTCCTTGTTGTTGGCCAGCACGGCGGCGCTGAACTCGCCCACGGTGGTGTTGGCGTCAATCACCAGGCTGCCCAGCCCGATGTTGGTCACCAGCACGCCACCGCCCTGTGCTGAGCCTGCCGAAGTAAGGCTGATGGCGATGGGGTTGAGCGAGCAGAGGCTGTACTGGTAGTTGCCCAGCACGCAGCCGCCGCACTTGCGGTCCTGCTTGGTGATAAACACGGGGTTGCGGTCGTAGTTCACCTGCACAAAGATGTTGAAGTCATTCTGTCCGGCCTCCTTGCCTTCGAAGCTCTGCATCTTCTTGCAGCGGAACAGCTGGTAGTTGGCGCTCACGTTGGCCAGCTGGCAGCGGGTGTTGGCTTGTTTCTCGCTGCGGCGGGTCATGCCGCGGCGCTTGGGGTTGCGGGCCAGGATGGTGCCGTGGTCCGTTTGGCGGGTCTGGAACATCTCGTCCAGCTTGCCGCTCGTCTGGCTGAGGAAATCAGTTGCTCTTGCCATAGTTTGGTTCTCCTTTCTTTGTTTGGTTAATGATTTGATTGGTTTGGTTTTGCGCCTATCGGCGAAATCTTAGTATGATAATCAGCACTATAAGTGCCATCAGAATCCAGAAAATCCATCTCAGCGTGGCAACAAGCCTCGACTTCCTCTCCGGTGGGTTCGCCAGACCGGTGCCGGTGTTTCGTTCCACCAGCATCGAGTCCCGTTCAATCACGTAAACCGTATCGGTCTCAACTCTCAACTTTTCACTTTTCACCTTCAGCTGCGAGCGGTCACGCGAGCTGTAGCGGTCGGTAACGATGCTCTGCATGAGTGTGTCCCCTTGTTCGTTGGTCTTGACGGTGATGGTCGTTGTCTCTTTCAGCGTGTCGAAAACCTCCACGCTTTCAACTTCCACACTGTCGCGCGATGCCACACTCTCCACCCTCAGCTCGTGCGAGCTACTCACCCTTCGGGTGGTGCTGCAGCTCGTCATACACAGGACAGCTGTCGCGATGAGGGCAGCGGTCGGTGCGTTGAATCGCATTGCGCAGTTGCTTTACTTCGTCGCGCAGTTGGCTCACTTCGCGCTGCAAGGGTTCAGCGATGAAGGTGCGCCATTCCTGCACGTAGTCCTTACTGAGGTTCATTTCCTTCTGTCGATTGTCGGCCTTGAGGCTTTCAATCTCTTGGCGGTGTTTCTTGCGGTCAATCACCCACCCGCATCCGCCCAGCAAAGTTATCACCGCCAGGATGATACTTGTAATGTCAATTGTTTTCATATTGTTCTCCTTTCTTTATTTGGTTTGGTTGTTTTCTCACTGTTGATTGCGTGTGATGATGCGGTGGCGGTTGATCCCCACGCGCTTCCAGCTCACATGGATAAACGTTGGGTAAATAATCATCTGGTCGAACCTTCCGTTCTCCACGATGATCCTCGCCAACCTCTGTAAATTCTCAATTTTCAATTTTCCATTTTCAATTGGAACCACGTCCGCCGCCTCGCCCACCAGATGCTGGCTCCGTGCGACGCCCCCCACCTCGGCATTGTGCCGTGGGCATCGATAGCCTGAATTTACCACTATCGGCATCCCCAGCCGTTCCCTTGCCGGGTCAAGCACATTGCTCACCAGTGCCTCAATGTTTTCGGGATAAGCCACCCGACCGCAGCACCGGCACTTGAATTCCTCCATTTTGAAATACCTCATCTTCTTAACCTCCAATAACTCTTAACTGTTCACTCTTAACTAAAAAAGGCCCCCATGTTTCCACGAGGGCCCTGCTTGCCACTGCCAGCGCAGCGACTATTTGTTTGAAACAGATTCCTGTTCCTCGACGAATGCCATCAGTTCCTGAAGATGCTCTTCTATGCTCACTCCCCACACTTCCTTGAATTGTTCGGGAGTCACTGACTTTGCACGCATTTCGTCTATTTTATCTAATAAGTTCATAGTCTATTTGAATTTGATGTACGATTTTATTTGATTCCTTACTCCGTTTATTTGGCCCTGATCTTGCGCAGCAGTTCCGCTTCCATGTCTTTCACCTTCTGCATGGTGATGCGCATCTTCAGTGCAATGGCGCGGTAGTTGTTCAGCTCCTTCACCAGCTGCACATACAGCAGCAGTTTCTCGTCGCCGTTGGCCGCAGCCGTCGCAATCTCGTATCCCAGCTTGCGGGTTTCTTCCTGCATGACCAGCTCCTCGGCCAGTTCCATGTCGGTGATCATCCGTGACTGGAAGTCGCCGTACCGGCCGATGATGTCCTCGTCGGTCAGGTCGCCGTCCTCATCGCCGCGAGCCTTCTTGCCTTCGGCCAGGCTGCTGATGGCCACCACTTCGGGTTCGCCTTTCGCGTACCAATCGGTAATGGTGTGGTGCATGTCGCTTTTCATGATGCGGATGAGCATCGTGGACAGCTTCACGCCTTTCTTCCATTCCCAGTCGCCGGTTTTCAGTGCCATGTAGGCGCGTTTCGGAAAATAGAGTCGGGCGGGTTCACCCAGGGCTGCTTCGCTGAAGGGGCCGCCGTCGGTGCGACCTTCCAGTTTATCCGTCAGCCAGAACGAGGCGAGTCTCAGGGCCTCTTGCATGTCTGCGGGGCTTACACCGTCGAGCTGGTTGCCCCGCTTCTGTTTCAATTTTACTTTTCTCATAATAAACCTCCTGTTGTTTTAATCGGTTTGTGAAATCTGTCTTCATCATAATCATAGCGAGTTGTTTGAACATATTGTGTTTCAATATTTTGCGAGTACACATAGTTTTTCTTTTTTGGAAAGGGCAGCGGCGGGTTCGTTGTCCGCACTCGTTCCGCTGCCCAGGTTCAAACTTATTAGACTTCGGTTTAATCATAGCCAACAGTTTGAACAAGTTGATAATCAAGTTTATGCTGAGCCTGTCGAAAGCAAAAAAGGCGGGCACCATTGTTACATGATGTCCGCCTTTGCGTAGTGGTATGACTTTCCCGAGGCGAACATCATTGCTGATTTTCGTCTCGGTGGATCTTTATTCGTTATGTGTAAATTGTTCTCATTGAACTTGTTCCTAATTTATTATCTTGCAGAATTGCGGATGCAAAAGTACAACTTTTTTCGCATTCACAAAAAATTAACTCTCAACTGGAATCACTCCCTTCCCCATCCTGTACAGCTCAAAAAACACCTCCCGCTTCACCTTCAGCGGGCTCGGGAATGTACTCTTTCCGTGACCGTGCTTTACCAGCACCTTGTTCACGTCGTCTTTTCTGATGGGCTTGGCAAAAAGTTCCGTGTGGCTGAATTTCAGCGCACGGATGTTCACCTCGGTCTTTCCCTCGCACAGCTTGTAGATGTCGCTCCATTCGTAGATGCCGTAGTGCTTGAACATCTTGTACAGCACCTTGGGCTTGTCGGTATAAACCTCCGTCAGATAAGAGCAACCCACCACCATCATCGAGTGGTAATGCTCTTCTTTGTCGTGGCTCACATACCATAGTATTCTGGCCGGTGCCCTCTCCGTGATGGGTCGGGTGTGCCGGTAATACACATTCTCAAAACTCCACAGCCTGCTGGGATCTGCCCCGAATATCTGGCCGCCGCTGATGACCGAGTCAAACAGCTGCCCCGCCCAGTAAGCCCTGATGGGCACAATATAACAAGGTATATCCAAGTCGCTTATCTTAAGCGGGAAGAACACACTCTCCACCCTCAGCAGCTCCTGCTGGTTCAGCTCTTTCCACGGCAGACTGTCCTTTGTCACTATCTCGTCCCTTACCTCTTTCACTAGCGTATTCCCCTGCTCCTGAAAACCGAAATTCACCAAAAAACTATGCTGCTCCACCGGGAGGCACTTGTCCTCCATCACAATCCGCTTCCGTTTCTCCTTCACGCACTTCCGCAGCAGGTCGGTCACAATCTGGCAAAACAGCGACGTACACAGCGGCCCTTCTGCCACTCGCAGGAAATGCACCCGCGTCTCTTCCTCATCGATGCTCACGCCACCAAAGGCCACGTCCTTCCCTTGATTGCGGATGGTGAACACTTCGCCGCCGCAGTTCACACAACCGTTCACGGCATTTTCAAAGTCCAGTTTTCTTTCCCTCATCTTCACTGCCCTGAAGCTTTCCACGCATTGCTGAAAACCCTTCGAGTCGGGCTTCGACATGGTGTGCCAGGCCACGCCCTGCAGCAGCACCGGCGAGTATTTCTCGCTGTGCAGCAGCTGGTCAATCTTAATCAGAAACTCTTGCGGGGTCAGTATCTCAATATCATAACTATCCTCTATCTCCACTTTCTTCTTGATGATTTCCGCGTCGTAGGTGATGAAGTATGGGATTCCTGCCGCTATGCAGGTAGCCACCTGTTTGCGGTCGCTCTCGTCGTTGTCGGTTCGTCCTGTCAGTATGTTCTTCAGTTCCCTTGCCATCTGCTTCTGTTCCTCCACGTTATACGGGGCTTGGGCAAAGTTCGAGATGAAATTGTTTGTCCTGCTCCTTCGTGCCAAGTCGGGGTCGCGGTATATCTCGTTGAATATCTCTGCCGCATAGCACAGGTCGGTCTCTTCCACAAGCCAGTCGGCCAATAGGCAGCGTGGGTCTTCCTTGGGGTCCAGCGGCTGGGTGTGCTCCGTTTCCGCGTCGCGCAGTTTCATGATGATGTTAGCATCCATCATTGCCCGCACCTTGTCGCTCTCTTCATACGCCAGCGAAAAGAGGTCGCGCTGGTCAAAGCCATACCACCAAGTGGTCAGGTAGTGTGTCTCATAGCTGCGGCTGCGTTTCTGTCCCTTGGCTATGAAGCCGTAGCGTTCCCACAGTTTCGAAGGCTTCTTAAAGTCCTCACGGCAGTTCAGTACCATGCCCGATGCGCCGCTGTCCTTGAACTTATCGCACAACGTGTCCAGCAGGGCGGTGCTCACGCCGCTCCTCCTGTAGGGTTCGTCCACAGCCAAGTGTACGATGGCTATCCTTCCAAATCGGCTCGTTCTCCTGTACATCAGGTAGCCTTGTAAGGTATCGCCCTCACTGGCCGTGATGATACATTTCCCCACGGCATAATCATCGAACCCGCCCTCTGGCATAAAGCCCAGAGTGGCATTATACTTCTTGCCTAGCTTTTTCACAGCCGGGTAGAGAGGATGCAGGTTGTCGATGAATTCTATTTTCATAAGGTTTCTATGTATCGGAAGCTTTGTGGGGCGTGGAAGGGCAGTTCCTTCGGGGTCTTGTATATTTTCAGGTTCTGGATGGCTATGGCGTAGGCCGTCGTCTTGCCTTGGTAATAGAGGTCGTACCACTCCTTTCGGATGCCGGCAAAGTCTTGCGTCTGCTGCCACACCTCTTCGGGGGTGCCTTGTATGACCTCCACGGGCTGGAACTCGCCCACCACTTTGCTCACCGGTGCCGAGGCGTATATATAAACTTTGGCCACCTTCCGCTTGAAGATGGCCTTGCGGAACTCAAACAGTTTGCGCCCCGCCTTGATTTCCTCCACGTACTGTGGTTTGATGGATAATATGATGTTTGTCTCCAAATCCTTCTATTCCTTTTCTTCCAGCAAATCTTCTCCCACCTCAACGGTTTCCGCAGCCATTGCCTCGGAACCCAAGTCCTCGCCAAAGATGCTCTTGAACGTCTCTTTGAACTGTTCCTTGTCGCGCACACCCTTGAATATCGGCCATGTGCGATACTGTAGCTGTTTCAGTATTTCGTTGTTGTTGCCGCATGAGCGCATCATCTCGCACACCTTGTCCAGATTGTCTTCAAGTGCATATTTCGGACATTTCAACTCACTACTACAGGCCGAGAAATCCTCCTCTGCAAGCAAGTCCTGACACTTCTTTTCGTCGCCCTTCCATTTATAGGCCTGGGCGCGATTGAGTACCAGATACATCCGGTCTTTGTTGTTATGCTGGAATTGCTTGTCCAGCGCAAAGTTCGACAATTCGATGGCGACATCGTACCGTTCGTCAACGATGAGGTCGAAGATGTTTGTAATCATACACTTGTCAACCTCTTCCAAACAGGTCTTGTCTTTCTTGTAGAGCAACACACGCAAGGTCATCTGCGAAAGCTTCACGGCCACCTCGTAAAACACTTCAAATGCTTTGTTGAAATAGCCCCTGTCAACTTCCAGCTGATCCCCTTTCTTCAAATCACCCAGTTCCACCCCTTCATTCTTGCACACGTTCAGGTACTGGTTGGATATGATTCCGTTTGAATGGACAAAAAGGTTGCGGCGCTGGGTAATCTCCACAAAAGCAGACCAGTTCTTGAATTCCTTGAGTGTCTTCACCCCAATGGAGGAGGCTATCTCATTAAACTGGTCCTGATGCGAGTCGCGCAGGCAGTTTTCTATTTTGGTGTCAATAATCTGCTCCTTGGCCGCCTCAATGGTACCTATGGTTTGCAGTTCTGCGTAAGTGAACTTATGGTCCGACTGCTTAAGCTTGTCAGGGTTGATGTCGTAAATGGCGCGAAGCAGGTCACCGATATAGGCATCAAATTGCGACACCATCGAGACCACATAACTGCGCAGCAGCAGCTTGGAAGATTCCTGACTGCGCTTCACTTTACGCTCCAGGTGCTGGTGTTGCCGTTCTTTATCAGCAGGTATCACCAGCTTGGCAGGGCCGTCACCGGCCTTTACCGTATGTTCCTTCACGAAAGCATTATATTCCTTCTGCGCCTCTATCTTCTGGCTTCTCAACATTCCCTCGCTATACTCAAACGAGTCGTAGAGGCAGTTGATATTCTCGACGAAGGCTTTCAGGCTTTCCCAAATGGATTTGACGTATGGGTTTTTGATTTCTTCCATGGGCTATAGTTTGTCGTTCTGGATGGCGCGTGAGCGCAGTTTGAATCCAACCAATCGCTCATACAGCTTGTCTTTCAGCACCGTCATGTTGTCGCGTTTGGTAAAGGGGATGTCTTTCAGTTTGCACATGGCTTCAAGGTCGGTGCGCTTGAGGTTCAGCTGTCGGAAGTATTGCTCCACTTCCTGCTTGCTTTGCATCTCCTCAATGCTCATCAGTATGCTCACATACTCCTTGTTCTTCGGTGCAAGCACCTGCGACCTGTCCATTTTGTTGCCCACAAACTGGAAATCAATATAGGCATCTTCCTCGCTCAGTTGGGCCAGCTGGTCGGCATTGAGTTTTTTCAGAAATTGGATATATCGCTCTATCTCGTTCAGATAGAAATCTTTCACTCTTTTGTTCATACTTCTCTGCTTTTATAGTTTTACCTCTAATTCATCTACTATGTCTTCTATTTCGCCCACTATGTCGGCGCGGCTCCGTTTGTAGTTCAGCACTACGGGAACGCCCAGTCGGGGCGCATCCGCATAGAGCGTTTTGTTCTCGCGCATATAGTTGTCAAACACGGGGAAGCCCAGCTCTCGGGTCTTGTCGATGTACTGACGGCATGCGTTGATGGGCAAACCGCCGTAGAACTGTACCATGGTGAACACCACTCCGATGATTTCCGGGTCAATCGTTTCGTAGGTCTCGTCATCCTCGCCCAGTTGTCCGCAGAAACCATTATAGTCAGTCACAAGTTTCTTGACGCTGGCTTTCAGGTAGTCGATACCCATCGTCGAAAGGTAGTCAGGCTTGGCGGGTATCAGCACGTAGTCGCTGGCCACGATGGCGCATTTGGTCACAATGTTGAAGTTGGGCGGGCAGTCTATGATTACGTAGTCGTATGCTTCTTCGGGAATTTGGTCAAGTCCTTCTTTCATCCGGTGGTGAACCTTGATGAAGTTCTCGCTTATCTGCTGCTGGTCCACACCGCCCAGTTTAGTGGCCAGTTCCAGGTCCACATTGATAAGTTCGAGGTGGGAGGAGACGAGGTCTAATGTGCCGCGACCGTCAAGGGCATCGTTCACCGCTTCTGGCGAGATGATGAGCTTGTTGAAGTTTTTCTCCTTGATTTTGTTCTTGGTGGTGAACCAGTTTTTGATGGTTTTCGAGGGTGCCACCTCGTCGCGCCATTTCTCTGGGTCAATGAATGAGAAGGTCAGGCTGGCCTGCGGGTCGAGGTCTATCATCAGGACATCATAACCCCTATAGGCCAACTCACCCGCTATATTTGCGGTTAGTGTAGTCTTGCCCACACCTCCTTTATAATTGATAACTGATATTACTTGCATTTTTTCAGTTGGTTAATTCTTAAGAATTTGTCTTATTGCATCTTGCATATTTATCAAAATTATAATCATGTCGCTATTGTTCAAGTCGTTTGTCTCAAATCTATCAAACCCTCTCCTTTTTTTCTCCAACGTGCAGCAACAAGGCTATCAAAATCAACACCCTGCAATTTCAAGTTGTCTGCATGTTCTGTTACGATTATCTGTACTTTGTTATTGAGACTTTGAGTAAACTTGTATAAGGTGTTGAAAATATTAGTCACATCTTCCAAGTCTTGGCAAAACATATCTTTCTCTTCTTTCGTATCCGGTGCAATGCCCTCCTTGCGCTCCCACATCTTTTCAGCATTGAAATTTTCATAGTTATCTTTCGTCGGGAAATAAACTTGGCTCGGCTGGTCAATGAACAATAACGATGGTATCAAACTCCTGTTTGTCGCAAAGTAATGGCTTAATGAAAGAAACAAGCATAAATGAGCATTAAGCCAATTCCGCCCACTGCCTATTTGCCTTAGCCGCAATTTCTCCTCTCCGTTTTCGAATGTCAGTTCAAAGCTGTTCAGATTGAATCGAAGTTTATATTCATCAAGTGAAGACTCAAATGTAAGGTCTTTTCTATATACCTCCAAATAATTGTTTATTGATTGCGATGCAGATTCCATCTTTGTCTTAATTCGGTATTTCTTGTTGAACTCCGTTTCCAATTTCGATAGTTCAGCTTTTTTACTTGCAATCTGGTCATCTAAGCCACTATCTTGTATATTGATTACGGCGTCTAACAAGCCTTCCATCTCAAGCATTTTCTTATAGCCTTGTTCTTCCAATGAGCGATTGTTTCGCAACTCATCAATAATTTTTTTTAACCCTTTTATTTCATTTTCAATCTTTGATAGTTCATCTTGATGTCCCTTCAAACGTTCTTCTGCTTCTTCTTTCTTAAAGTGCATTTCATCTCCAAGTAAAGGAGCTTTCTTGATTTTCTCATTAAGGTTTCCGATTGATTTGTACAATTGTTCCACCTCTTCTTCTATCAAGTTAGTATGTTGCTTGCAAAATGGGCAAATAGAAAAGTCAATCACAGCCTCGTCAACGAACCTCGCTGAAGACAATTCTTGTTTATAGCTATTTACATATTTTATAGTATCATTATAGTCTTGTATTTCCAACTGAACTTGCCTGATATTTGCATGCATCAAATTACGCTTAGCAAGCAAGTCCTTATACCTTGACATATACGGAGAAAACTCACTAGAGGAATTAGCTTGAACACTTTCAGTTGTAGAGCGCCTTAATTCTTCCAAAACCTTCTTCGGAGCAGCCATAATATATGAAGCTGCACCTATTCCTAATAGCTCTTTATTGGTTGTGTCTTTGTATTGTTGCAATAAGGTATCAATGCTGTCTTCGTATGACTGAAGGGCTTTTTCCTCCACCTCTTGTCGTTTTTCCAGCAATAACAAATCCTTCTTTAGCTTGTCAATTTTTAAAGAAATCGTAAAGTATTCCGCATCTACAAACTTGGCGAATATTTTGAACTGCTCTATAACCTGCTCCTTCTTCTCTTTTTCATCAAACCGATAAAACAGTGCAAGTTTGTTAGCAATGAGGTTCTGGTGCTGAAGAATATACGACATCATATTTCTGACCGACGGTCTTCCTTTTTGCTTGCTAGTATATTCTTCATCATCCTTTTCTTGTGTGTTGGGTATGTTGAGACCAAAAATGAAACCCAATTGTCTACGAAATTCTTTCTTCCTTATCAGGTTTCCCTCGTTGAAGTATTCCAAGGTAATGCCTTTCTCGTCTTCAAGTTTATCATCCAACTGGATATAGAATGCGCCCTTCTCTGTTTGTGAATGGCCTACAACCCACTGGTTGCCATCAACAACCATGAGGAGGAAGTATACTTTTGCTTTGTCTGTAATAACACCTTTGGGTATGGTTTCCACATCAGCCCCCATACAGTAATCAAATATCTCTATTAACGCAGATTTACCAGTTGACGACCGTCCTGTCACAATGTTCAAGCCCTCATGCAGGGGCACGCCATGCCTCTGACCGTCCTTGTCTATCAGTCCTATAAATTTGATTCGAGTTTCCATATATCTTTAATGCCTAATATGGTTAGTATTTCCACAACGTCCATGTCCTTAAATAACTTATTCAGATTACGGGCATTATCTATCTGCTCTTTATAGAATTTACTCTTTGACCATTCTGACTTTTCTGTATTCACCGCAACCTGAGTTCCTTGTATCATCAGCCACTTCATATCAACGGCATATTGCAAACATCTGATTGTTATTTCTTGGAAATAATCAATTCTGCCAGGTAGACCTTCTATCTTGAACTTGTTTTCCATTACCCATGCTGGTAGTTTTGAATCGACCCTAATGACAGGCTTTTTGGCCACCCACTCTTCATTAAACAACAATGGAAGTACAACAAAAGAAAGGAATATGTTATTCTTTTCCTGTTTACACTCACTATAGAACGAAACCAGTATGGGTGTAAGAGTAAACACATTGTTCCTAATAGTTAGGATGTCATTATATGCATGTTCCATCTATCAACCATTTTACATCCATTGTCCTATCATCTGCCATAATATGCAACACCCCCTTTGCAAAATACACGTCCACTTTACTGAATGGATCCATTGTCACTTGAAGGCAAGCATCCTGCATTGCATAATAAAACTTCTGTGATGACTTAAACACATTCTTGTCTGGGTCAAATGAAAAATCAGCGGTATGAGCATTGAATTTACTTTCAAAAACACTCTTTAGATTCTCTTTATACTTTTCGAGACCAGCGTCCCGTACTGGCCGGCCTTTTATCTCAGTCATGATTAGATTATTTGTTTTCACGTAATCATGAATCGCTCTCGCAATTTCATTCTCCAGCCTTACCATTCTAAGTTTTTCAACGAAAAGGCTTGATCCTAGACCTTCCGTTTCTTCATCAGAAGGCTCACCTATCGTTGGGAAAGTAATCGTTCTTGCAGAGAAATCAGCATTCAATTCTTGCTGTCTTTTCTCAAAATCTTCTCTCCTGATGCCCCATCCTGTTTCAACAATTCCAGGATTGATGATCATAGCAAATAGTCCGTCAATATAGAGTTCCCTTTTTCTCCCTTCCAGCATGGATGCATAGCGATTCTGAATATCATCATACAACTCCTTATAATCGGGACACGCAGTGTTCATTATCCACTTCCCCATTATCTCCATAACAACATCTTTCTGTGCTTCTCCAGATAGATATTCCAATTGATTTACTGTCCTTTGCTGTTCCTTACTCGGTTTGGCCAGGGGTTCTTTTTCCTTTGCTTCCTCCCATTGATTTTTTATTCTAACAACTTCAGCCTTAAACTTTTCGACAACATCCAAATATAGATTGCACGCATCTAATTTCCCCACTTTTTGCAATCCATCATCTTTTCGTATTTCCTGTGTTGTAATCAAAAAGAGTTTACAATACTGCTCCTGATGAAATTCGGGTTGAGCCCAATTAAATAGGGTATTCACCACATTGCTATGAAGTAGGAATATCAGTTCTGAATAATGTTTGGTTTCGACAGACAAACTATTACCTTCCCCTGTAGCCTTGATTGCCAAGTCACCAAACTTCTCGATATAGAGAGTCTGGTCGGTTTTCATATTAAAACAAAAATCCAATGCCACAAGAAATTGATATAAAAAACCCTTCACTTGCGGGGTTGCATTGCTACGGATTGTTGTATCAATTTCTTTATAGGTGATAATATTAGTCATTTTTCAATTAGCACTTATCAATTAGCAAAATCCCTTCCACTTCATGCGGCACGTATGGCCCTTCTTTGCATTCAAAGATAACGGAACCCGACTCTAAAGCTTCTACGGTGTGCCACACATTCTTCTCCACGTTCACGCCATAGCGGCCTTCTGAAGGGGAAAGAATGAGGTCTTCTATGACAGTGCCATCGTCATTGTAGGTTGTAATACGAATCTTGCCACGTAATACCACAAACGACTCCTCTTTCTCGGGATGCCTATGAATGGGAATATCAGCCCTTGTTTCCACAGCATTCAGGAAGCGGTGGCACTTGTCCTCCAGACTTTCGTGAAAGTTCAAGTTCATGCGATGACGAGGCGAGTTTTGCGCCCGCCTCGTCAAGTCGTCTAATATCTTATCGTCAATTAGCATAAGTCAAATAAAGATGTAAGCCCCTAAGCAAATCTCAGATTCTGTTTCCTTCCTTGTCATGATGTCTATAGTAATCATAGAACCAATCATATCTCACGAACAAGTCCCAGTAATAAGTAGAGCCGTTATCGCCAACAGGGGCAAAGTTCTGCCACCTGGCGGGTAAGTCGGTGAATGACGGCTTCCCGAAAACGGTGCACAGAAAAGAACGCTTATCCAATATATCCGTAATCGCCATGATTTGCGTAGCATCATAGCCAGATAACACGGCCTTTCTCCAAAGCAAGCGAATAAGCATCAGTGTATTATAATTCAAGTTCAACACATCAATTGCCCTGCCATATTCTGAATCCCTATCCTCTGTCACCATCATCCCTGACGGAGAATAGATGTATTTGCTTTCTATACCTTGCACAACAGGCAAAGGCGGCATCTTTGCATTCCCTCTGGCACTGTTGCAGTGATGAGAATCCATGCACGACGCAGCCAGATTCCCGTATGCCACCATGTGCGGAAGCTTGCGCGACCGTGCAGCAGCCTGTTTATCAGCATATCTTCTTTCCTCGAACGACTCGGAATGACACACATGATAGTTCAGCAGATCTGAATAACCAGCATAATACGAATAGTCAGCCGATGCACTCTTCTTGGGAATAAGATGCTCAATGTTGCTATCCTTCACGTCAGCACTTATCCTACGCATACAGTAACAGCATCTCCCTTCCTGCTCTCTCAGAAGCAGCGACTTGAAGTCAGCATCTGCGTGAGGCGAATGGGAATTATACTGTTGATTGCGAAACCGGTTGAAGGCCTCCTCGCTTTGCAAGCTGGGAATAAAAGCATGAGAGCCTAAATCATAAGAGTCTTCAATATAGTCTCTTGTATATCCTTCACCGTCAGCAACATTCTGTTGTTTGTCGATATAAATCATAGTTCTTCCTTACGTTCCTCAATATCCCGATGCAACTGTTCCGTGTCGCCAAACTCGCGTACCAGCATTCCATATACTGTGTCAGCCTCCTTCTGCTTGTCCCTACTGAAAAGGTCAATATAACGATTCAGCAATTCCTCATAGCGCACATTCCTTCCTGGCGCATCCATAAAGTCACGCATCGTTGCTGTGGCATCAATGCCTTTCAGGTTGGGCAACGCCTGTGGCTCAGTCCAACCCGAGGCCAACTTGTAAACCACATTGTTTCTTTTCCCGCCTTTTTCAGTAGTATCCAGATTCGAAATCACAAGGGCAGAATGAGTGGTCATAATAAACTGAATATTACGGAACGTCCTGTGAAGACGCTCCACCACTGTCGCCTCCAGCGAAGGATGCATGTGCAAGTCTATTTCGTCAATTATCACCACGCCGTCACTCTCCTTGCCCTTGTTGAGCAAGTAGCTTCTGAACGCAATGTCAATGACCATATAGAGGATTCTCTTATAACCGGCAGGCAGATAATCCACCGACCAGCGCTTTCCGTTTCTGTCCTCAATCTCAATTTTGCCGTTTTGTCTGCCCGGGCGGAATCGCTTGAACGGAAGAATCTCGTCATTCTCTGTAAAAACCCTCAGCGCATTCTCCACAAAAACATTTTCCGCCAGACACTCCTCCATGGCTTTTTGGTCTTGTGCCCTTTCCTCCAGAGCTTGCTTGCTGGTAATGGTACTACCTGAATACTCCAACGTATTGCTGCCAGCAGCCTGCGCTTGCCCTATGCTTGCGTCCAGCTGGGCAATGTTGTCTCTGTGGTAATTGATGACATTCAGATTCTGAGCCAAGCGGTCCACAAAGTAGCCCGTCATTCCCTGATAGCTGTTCCAGCAATAGTAGCCAAACGTAGGCGATGCCGTAATCAGCTCTCCTACGGTCTTTTTGCTTCGATACGGATAGGTATCCGAGTAGAATGCAAAAACCGGCAGTTTTTTCCTTTCGTTCACTATATCCAAGAACCGATATGCCGTTGGTGCATATGCCGCCTTGCTTAATGTATATGTCTGTGTGCTGGCTTGCATGGACCATGACAAAGGCTGATGTTCCATTTCAGCATCAGCACCGATGGAAATCTCCTTTACAGGATAACCCGTCTCAACGTCAAGCAGGAAGTCCTGTTCCTCACTGAAATTCTCCGGTTTCAGGCTTTTGATTCCATCTGCAAGCAGAAAACCATCATAGTTCTTGTCTGATATAAATGCAAAACTCAGAGCCTTATGGATGGCATCTATCAGTGTCGATTTCCCCGCTCCATTCTTACCGATGAGAACGGTGACATCGTTGGCAAAGTCAATCCCAAACTGCTTAAAACAGCGGAAATTGCTTATCTTTAAGTTCTTCAGTTTCATATTCCAATATTACATTTTTGCAAAAATAACAATTTTTCCCGAACCCCACTTTTAACTCTTCACTCTCAACTTTTAACTTTTAACTTTTAACTTTTAACTGCGGCTCTGCCGCCTGTTATGGTGTTGCTATCATCTTACGCTACGCATGGATAACGATTTTTGAGGGAAGTGACGAACGAAGCAAGAGCAGAGTCCGAGCTCGCTCGAGCTATGCCTTGCAAGGAGAAACTCGACCATAGGTCAATATATTGTGCCGAAAGTGTGTATAAAAGTTCCTGTCCCCCTGATACCTTATTGATTTTTAAATATTTACAAGTATTAATTCAAGATAGAAACGAGTAAAAAAAAGTCGGACCACAGCATGGAAGTCCGACTTTTTGACCTTTTGCACCGAACACACATATCATACTTCATTCATCTCCAGAATTCCTTCTGCTCCTCTTACAAACAAGTGTCGTAAGCCGTAGACTATTCTATAGGACTTTTGATGCAGTCAACAATATACTTCACATCATCGTCGCTCACGTATGGGCCGGCGGGCAGACACATGCCAATCTTGAACATGGCTTCGCTCACGCCATTCAGATAAGCAGGTGCACCTTTGTAGCAAGGCTGCTTGTGCATAGGCTTCCACAGCGGACGAGCCTCAATGCCAGCGGCATCCATATAGACACGCAAGGCTTCCACGTTTTCATTAGGCTGACAATCGGTAACTGCTGATGAAGCAGCATGGATAACACCCGCAGCACCACCCACGGCACCAGTCACGATGGTCTTATAGGCATTCTCTTGGCCTTTGATTTTGACCTCTGGGTCAAGGGTTATGGTACATAACCAATAGTTACTGTCGAAGACAGGAACCTTATCTGTGTTATCTGTGCTATCTGTG
>JAILDR010000247.1 GCA_024689285.1 Bacteroidales bacterium
ACATCTTAAAACTCAAGCCAGAAGGCATTTGGAAAGAGTTCAACGGCATCCTCGGCGTGCCGCGTCCATCGAAGAAAGAAGCCAAAATGGTGGCTTACCTCGAGCAATGGGCAAAAGACCATAATGTGAAGTATGTCAAAGAAGAGTGCGGCAACATCATCATGAGCGTGCCGGCCACCAAGGGTATGGAAGACCGCCAGACCGTCATCCTGCAAGCCCACATGGATATGGTGTGCGAGAAGAACGGCGACAAGAAGCACGACTTCGAGAAAGACCCCATTGAGCCCGTCATCAAGGGCGAATGGCTGCACGCCAACGGCACCACCCTCGGTGCTGACGACGGCATCGGCGTGGCTGCGGCTCTGGCCGTTATCGCCGACCCAGAAGTGGAACACGGTCCGCTTGAGTGCATCTTCACCGTCGATGAGGAAACAGGCCTCACCGGTGCCATGAAGCTCGACCCGAAAGACTTCACCGGCCGTATCCTCCTCAACCTCGACAGCGAGGACGAAGGCGAAATCTTTATCGGCTGCGCCGGCGGTATGGACACTATTATTAAGGTGTGGTACGAGCTGGAGCCCGCTCCGGAAGACAGCACAGCCTACCGCATTACCGTAAGCGGACTGAAGGGAGGTCACAGCGGCGACGACATCAACAAGAACCTGGCCAACGCCAACAAACTGCTGACCCGCATCCTGTGGCAAGCCACCAACTGGTTCGACCTGCAACTCTACGACTTCCAAGGCGGCAACCTGCGTAACGCTATCGCCCGTGAAGCCACAGCTGTGGCCTTCATTCCCAACGAGAGCGTTGGCGATTTCATGCACTATGTGAAAGACATGGAAAAGCACTTTAAGCAAGAATATCAAGTGACCGAGCCCGGACTGAAAGTCACAGCTGAAGTGGCCGAGATGCAACCCGATGTCGTTATCGATGAAATGTCGCAATACAACCTGCTGAACGGCCTCTATGCCTGCCCGCACGGAGTCATCGCTATGTCGCAGACTATCCCGAACTTCGTGGAGACCTCAACCAACCTCGCCTCCTGCAAGAAAAAGGAAGGTTACTTCTTTATCCAAACCTCACAGCGCAGTTCCATCGAGTCGTCGAAGCAAGACATCGCCGACATGGTGGAAGCCGTTTGGAGCCTCGCCGATGCCGACGTGGAGCACACCGACGGTTATCCGGGCTGGGCACCCAACCCCGACAGCGCTATCTTGGACATCGCCGTCAACTGCTACAAGAAGCGTTTCCAGAAAGACCCGAAAGTACGCGCCATCCATGCCGGACTGGAATGCGGCCTCATCGGCGACAAGATTCCGGGTATGGACATGATTAGCTTCGGCCCCACCCTGCGCGGTGTACACTCGCCTGACGAGCGTTGCGAAATCGCCACTGTCCAGATGTTTTGGGACTTCATGTGCGACATCCTGAAAAATGTGCCGGCGGCTGAATCCAAAGTGAAGAAAGTTGCGACTGCCGACAAGAAGGCCACCACAAAGAAAGCTCCAGCCAAGAAAGCTCCAGCCAAGAAAGCTCCGGCTAAGAAAGCCGCAAAGAAATAAGGCTTTGCATCATAACGAAAAAGCCCGTCAGGTTTCTGGCGGGCTTTTTTATCAGGAAAGAAAATGTTAGTTTAATCAATGACCTTGCGTATTGATCTGAAAAACAAACCTAATAGTATTATTCATACAACTTTTTCAAATCATCAGTCGTCAACCCGTTGAAGTCGCCGCTGCTCATAAAAGCCCCGATGACGTTGTTGCGCTGGCCTTGCTCCAACAGCGACATCAGTTCAGCCTTATTGTGAACCACTTGTAAATCATCACGTCCGAAACCTTGGATTATGCGATTGTCGGGCATGAGCTCCAGCTTCTTGATAGCCACAGCGTGCGGGTCATAAAACACAATAGCGCGGTCAGCGAGTTTCAAAGCATCGCGGTAGTGGTCGATGAAGACTTCGCTCAAACTGCTGTAGGTGTGCAGTTCAAAGACGGCAATCAAATGTTTACGAGGAAATTGCTCTCGCAAAGCCTTCACGCTGGCATTCACCTTGGATGGCGCATGGGCAAAGTCGCGGAAGATGAAGTTGTCGCCATTGTCAAACAACAGCTCCAAGCGTCGTGCCGCTCCTTTGAAAGAGGCGATAGCCTCATAGAACTGTTCATCGCTGATGCCCAACTGTCTGCAAACCAAACGGGCCGCATTAATGTTCTTCATATTGTGGCTACCAAACACACCCACTTCCCTCCTATTGCCATCAGGCAACAACAGAGTGGTCTTCAACCCATCGCTCTCAAAGGGATGAATCCCATAGCCAAAAGACTGACACGAAGCACCTTGGGCAATCTTCCCTGCTTCCGCATCAGTCTGGTCATAAATCAAGCAACCGCCAGGCTCGATGGTACGGACAAAGATGCGGAACTGTTCCAAATAATTGTCGAACGTTGGGAACACATTCACATGATCCCAGCCGATACCGCTGATGACTGCTATATGAGGATGATAGTGGTGGAACTTCGGCACACGGTCGATGGGCGAAGTGAGGTACTCGTCCCCTTCCATCACCATATATTTAGCTGTCTCGCTGAGTCGCACCATCACATCGAAGCCCGCCAGTTGGGCACCCACCATGAAGTCCGTCTCAACGCCCGTCTTCTGCAGCACATGCAGAATCATAGAGGTAATGGTGGTCTTTCCGTGACTGCCGCCGATGACGATACGGGTCTTGTCTTTGCTCTGCTCATAAAGGTATTCAGGATAGGAATACACCTTCAGTCCCAACTCCTGGGCACGCACCAGTTCTGGATTGTCGATGCGGGCGTGCATACCGAGAATGACAGCATCATACGACTTATCGAGTTTTTCAGGATACCAGCCCCATTGCGGTGGCAGGATACCTTCTTTGGCCAAGCGCGACTTGGAGGGCTCAAAAATCTCGTCGTCCGAGCCAGTCACTTCATAACCCTTGCGGTGGAGGGCAATAGCCAGGTTGTGCATCGCGCTGCCGCCTATCGCGATAAAATGGACTTTCTTCATGGCGTTCAACAATATAGGATAATAGAAACAAAGAAGGGTAAGCTACTCATATCGCACCGCTACAACCTCCTACCCTTGCTACATTCCTGTCCTGGGGGATTTCAGAGGGAGCTGGTCGTATAAGACTTACCCGTTGCAAAAGTACGGACTTTTCTTGGATTGGCAAGCAAAAACAACAAATATTTTATCTCACCTCTCCCAATCCGCTGACTTTCAGTAAATTTACACAATCATTTCGGATACACCTCGCCTTTGGCGGCTTTCAAAGTGTTTTGAAGCAAAGAAACGATGGTCATGGGGCCAACGCCGCCCGGGACGGGTGTAATCTTCGAAGCCACCTTACAAACCTCTTCGTAATCCACATCGCCCATAATCTTGTAACCTTTCGGGCTGGACGGGTCGTCGATGCGATGGATACCCACGTCGATTACGACTGCACCCGGCTTTACCATATCGGCAGTCACGAAGCCTTGCTTGCCGATGGCGGCCACAAGGATGTCAGCGTTGCGGCAAATCTCAGGCAGGTTCTTCGTGCGGCTGTGGCACAGGGTGACGGTAGAATCGATGCCTTTACGCGACATGAGAATAGCCATAGGCGTTCCCACGATGTTGGAACGGCCTAACACGACTACATTCTTGCCAACAGTCTCAATGTCAGAGCGTTTAATCAGTTCCATGATACCATTGGGAGTGGCAGGGATGTAGCAAGGCTGTCCCAGCTGCATCCTTCCGGCGTTGATGCTGGTGAAGCCGTCCACGTCCTTCTCAGGCTTGATGGCGTTAATCACCTTGTTTTCGTCGATATGTTTCGGCAAGGGCAGCTGGATGATGTAGCCGTCTATTTCAGGGTCGTTGTTCAGAAATTCGACCAAGTCAAGTACCTCCTTTTCCGTCGTTGAGGCAGACAGGCGGTAGACCGAGGAAGTCATACCCACCGAGTGGCAGGCTTTTTCCTTCGAGGCCACGTAGGTTTTGCTGGCGCCATCGTCGCCCACAATGACTGCTGCGAGATGGGGGGCTGCGATGCCTTTGTCAATCATGCGAGCGACTTCAGCCGCGATTTCTTTCTTAATCTGCTCGGAAATTTGTTTTCCGTCGATGATTTTGTTGTCCATGTGTATTTCTAATTTCAGATTTCAAGATTTCAGATTTCAACGGCGTTTCATATTGTTAGCCATACGCATCAATTTCTTGCCGCCGCCTGTGGTCATCATGCGCATCATCTTCGAGGTTTCCTCAAACTGCTTCACGAGGCGGTTCACCTCGACGATTGAAGTACCGCTACCGTCGGCAATACGCTTGCGGCGTGTGCCATTGAGCAGTTTGGGATTCTCGCGCTCCTGAGGTGTCATCGAATAGATAATGGCCTCGATGCTTTTGAAGGCATCGTCGTCGATCTCCTCGCCCTTCATGGCTTTGTCCATACCAGGTATCATACTGGCCAGTTCCTTCAGGTTACCCATCTTCTTGATTTGCTGGATTTGCTTCAGGAAATCATTATAGTTGAATTCGTTCTTGGCAAGTTTCTTCTGCAGCTTGCGGGCTTCCTCTTCGTCAAACTGCTCCTGGGCACGTTCCACGAGAGATACGATGTCACCCATGCCGAGGATGCGGTCGGCCATACGTTTGGGATGGAACACATCCAAAGCGTCCATCTTCTCGCCGATACCGACGAACTTGATGGGCTTATCCACCACCGTACGGATGGTGAGGGCAGCACCGCCACGCGTGTCGCCGTCCAACTTGGTCAGCACCACGCCGTCAAAATCGAGGCGGTCGTTGAAGGCCTTTGCCGTATTCACGGCATCCTGACCGGTCATCGAATCAACCACAAACAGGGTCTCATGCGGTTTCACAGCTTCCTTGATGTTGGCAATCTCGTTCATCATCTCCTCGTCGACGGCCAATCGACCGGCGGTATCAATAATGACCACATTCTTGCCTTGCGCCTTTGCGTGGTTGATGGCATTTTGTGCAATCTGAACGGGATTCTTGTTGCCTTCTTCGCTATACACCTCAACCTCAACCTGTTGACCCAGCACCTTCAACTGCTCGATAGCGGCAGGACGATACACGTCGCCAGCCACCAGCATGACTTGCTTGCTGCGTTTGCGTTTAAGATAGGAGGCCAATTTTGCAGAGAAAGTGGTCTTACCTGAACCTTGCAGACCTGCTATGAGGATAATGCTAGGCTGGCCTTTCAGGTTGATGTCGACAGCATCACCGCCCATCAGTTCTGCCAGCTCGTCGTGCACAATCTTCACCATCATTTCGCCCGGCTTCACAGAGGTAAGTATCTCTTGCCCAAGGGCTTTCTCCTTGATATTATTGGTCACATCCTTGGCAATCTTGAAACTGACATCAGCATCGAGCAAGGCGCGACGGATTTCCTTCATCGTGTCGGCAATATTGACTTCGGTAATATAAGCCTGTCCACGAAGAACCTTTAAAGAGCGTTCTAATTTTTCGCTTAAACCTTCAAACATATTCTCAAAAATTTGCGCAAAAGTAAGAAAAAAATAGTTTCAATGAGGTGCATCACAGAAAATGTGCCTATCTTTGCAGCATAAAACAGATGTGAGGCCATAGTAAATTAAGAAAACTATGATTAAGGAAAACTTGGAAAAAATTAAGGCGACGATGCCTGAGGGCATCACCTTAGTGGCGGTCAGCAAGACCAAGCCCATCAGCGACTTACAGGAAGCCTACGATGCTGGTCAGCGTACCTTTGGAGAGAACTACCCTCAGGAAATGCGCGACAAACACGAAGTATTGCCGCAAGACATCCAATGGCACTTCATTGGCCACTTGCAGACCAATAAAATCAAATACATTATCCCTTACGTCACGCTCATCCACAGCATCGACACGGCCAACCTTCTGGAAGCCGTCAACAAGGAAGCCAAGAAACATGAGCGCGTGGTGGATTGCTTGCTGCAATTCCATATCGCCCAGGAAGAGACCAAATTCGGCCTCGACCTTGATGAAGCCCGACAGCTTCTTGAGTCAGAGGCTTTCAAGGCGATGGAGAACGTCAGAATCTGCGGCGTGATGGGCATGGCCACTTTCACCGACGACAAGGAGGAAGTCCGTAAGGAATTCAAGCACCTGAAGGCAATTTTCGACATCTTGAAAAAGGAGTATTTCGCCAACCAGCCGCAATTCAAGGAGATTTCGATGGGTATGTCGGAAGATTATCTGATTGCCATCGAGGAAGGGGCGACGATGGTGCGCGTGGGTAG
>JAILDR010000248.1 GCA_024689285.1 Bacteroidales bacterium
CATCAGATGAATCAGCGCATCATAAATCAACAGAGTGTGTTCCTTATCAGTGGACGAGGATTTCTTGACAAAAAACAGCAAATACAAATTGTTATTCCCAAAGCTGCAAAAGAAAACATTCGCAAATCTCTATCTCTGTTAGGAATAACCCGCAAAACCATTTTCCCGGATTTTATGGGATACATCAAATGGTTTCAATATGACGAAGATAGCAATCAGGTCTCATCTTTAGTTTATCAGGCTTGTGATTTAATTGAAGGTAAATCTCCTGATTTAATTGAGGCCAAAGAAAAACTGGAAGAAGCATTGGGTATGCTCAAAGATAGGTCTGATAATGAGTCGGTTTCAAAAAAAGCATTCATTCTTCACCAGTTGGGCTATATCCTGTACAAAATAGGACAGTATGATAAAGCGATGGATAGTCTCCAGCAATCCATTCAGGCAAAGCAAAAGGTTTATGGAGGTGATGAAAACAGCGACATCGCTCGAACAATGGTGACAGAAGGCTTGATTTTCAGAAAACAAGGAGATTTCAATAAAGCCTTGGAGATGTTTGAATCGGCAAAGGAAATATTAGAGCTTGAAAAAGAATCTTTGGCATTAGTGGAAGTATACAATTACATTGCAAACATTTACCGCGATAAAGGCGACTACCAAACAGCGCTCATTGTATCTGCAGATGCTGAACGAATAGTGGATGACTACTTTGGACGTGAGAGTTTGAAGAGCGCTTATGTAAAAAATGGTAGAGGTTCTATTCTGGCAGCGAAAGGAGAAAAGGCAAACGCCCGTGCAATGCATCAGTCCGCACTTGGCATCTTCAAGAAATATCTTGGGAGCAAACATACAGATATTGCCTACACTCATCTGAAAATTGCAGATGTATATCTGTTAGAACGTAATAAAAACGAATGGGAAAAATCCCAGCAGTACATTGAAACAGCGTTCAATATTCTCAAGTCAATGGACGATCAAACCTCCCCGTCTGTTATATTGTGCTATGCCAACGCTCACTTGGTGAAGGCTAAATATTTATATCGAAAAAGGAACTTCAAAGAAGCTATAGAGGAATGTACCGAGTCCATCAAAAATGGTGAGAATATTCTTGGTGACAACCATCTGTATTTGGCAGAATCATATTATGTCTTGGGAATGATTCAAGAAAAATCAAATAATGGAGAGATTGCTTTGGAAAAATACAGCAAGGCGTATCACCTATATGGTATTTTCAATGACCATCCCAAACGCCCTGAATTGCTTAAAAAAATGGAGAATTTGTATCAGGAGATAGGCACGTCCGATGATTCTTTTGAAGATTGGGCAGCACGTAATCTATAAACATAGAAATCAAACAATATGAAAAGACTTTTATTGATATTAATAATTTGCCTTTCTTCTTTATCCGCCCACGCCCAGCACTTCGATTGGGTGAGGTCCTACCTCGGCCCGGACTACGATGACGGTATCCCGGCGAATGAAGTCCTCGGATCGGTGATGGACAGCAAAGGGTATGTCTATATCCTCGGACAGTTCCTCGGTAGTGCCAGATGGGACGACGATACAGGTATTCTTCCATTTTCAGCCCACCGCAACCGGAGTGCCGTCATAGCCAAGTTCTCGCCAACGGGCGAAATGTTGTGGCACAAGGAACTATATTCCAGCTATACCGATATTAATACATACACAATAAGGATGTTAGGTGATACTGCCCTTATGCTATATTCTATGTTTATGTTCCCTTTTGACCACGGATACAGCGAAAAGAATGAGTTATATTACTTTGATACACTACTGACCACATCCGAACGGTTTCCTCAAGCACCAGATAGTCTGGTGTCTCCTGACTTTTACTATGTATTTTCAACTTTGGAGCTGGAAAGTGGAAATGTCATAGAGGAACATTCCTGGATACCCGCTTTTGTCAAGAATGACGGTTCCCTGTTAAGATTTCGAGAAGGCGGCTATTTATGTACAAACCTTAATCAACGAAACTCTTTCAATGTTGACAGCGACGGGAATATAATTCTGGCTCGCGTCACAAATGATTTTTTTGGAATATACTGTGACACCTGTCCCGGTGGACGTTCTTACTGGTCTCCTTCCTATGGCAACCTCCGTTCGCTCCGAATGTTGATAGACGGAGGTTCGAAGATACTGGAGGTTCCGTTGGAACCATCCAGTATGTGCAACTATCAGTTGTTAAAACTATCGCCCCATTTCGACAGTATTATTGCAAGCACATATATCTTCGACTCTACCTGGCCACATGAAGGAATGAGAACTTTGTATTTGAATTCCATTGATATTGATATCAACGACAATATATATATGGCTTTTGATCGTACACAATATCCTCTCGACAGGATGCCTGTAAAAAATTCCGATTCGCTGGCAATGGAGTGGAGTTCGTGTATGATTAAGTACAATTCGGAATTAATGCCTACGGGACTTGTACAGGTGACAGCCTCTGAAGCACCTAGCGGACATCCTGCAGGAGGTTTGAGCATTATAAGCACATACTACGACACGACAAGCAACTCTCTCTTCCTGCGCGGTACATCGGGTAGAAGTCCCGAATACTCCACATTAAACTACAGAGGCGACACGCTCAACCTTATGAACAACGCTTGCTGGCTCCGCTTGAACGCCGACGACCTAAACCTTCTCTCCTACGGCAAGGCCCGTTCTTTAGGGACAAGATCATACGAAAGGACTTATTTTTACTCTGACAGATATGCTTGGTCCCATAACGGCTCATTTGTAGCATCAAGCAACAGGGTATTCTGCCAATTGATGTTCCAGTCCAACATACTCTACAAGGACACTCAGATAAACAGCCCCTACGGTATGGGACTCTTTATTTGGGACTATGACGGCCACGAGTTAGCCTATATCGACTACAATTCCAACAGTATAGATAATCAGCACGCCTACATCCACCTCAAGGACAGTTCGCTGTTAGTTAGCGGCACCCTTACCGCCGATGCCGATTTTGGCAGTCTCCACGTTAACGCAGCCTACAACAGCCACGCATATCTCGCTAAATACACCGACACGGCGTTTATGCTACCGTATGTATATACCGACCCCCATCCAGAACAAATTGACGAAACAGAACAATCAATTTGCCAGATTTACCCTAATCCGACAAGCGATAACCTGTTTATTAATGTCACTGACGAACAAATATCTAATGTCTATATAATTTCGTTATTGGGAAAACAAATGGAAATCAAAGTGTTTGGCAATAGGGTGTCTTTGTCAATGGTGCCATCCGGCATCTATTATCTTCAGATTATCACAAATAGGAATATCTATAAACAAAAAATAATTAAGTTATGAAACACTCAGTATTAAAGAGACAATGTAGAGTGATGGCTCTATTATTAGCCTGTCTCATCTCGTCGGTTGTCCGTG
>JAILDR010000153.1 GCA_024689285.1 Bacteroidales bacterium
ATGTTTTCGGGCAAGGTGAGCGAGATAAGTCCTGTATTGGCAAAGGCGAATTGCTCGATGTTGTTGAGAGTGGTGGGTAAACTTACAGTCTTCAGGTTGCTGCAACCCATAAAGGTGCACATATAAATGTTCGTGATGCCTTCAGGAATGCTTATTGACGTGAGGCCTGTACTGCGCGCAAAGGCGTACATCTCAATGCTTTGAAGCCCGTTGTTGAGGGAGACGCCGGTGAGCTTGGAGCAATCGGCAAATGCTTGGTCGAGTATATAGGTCACTGTTGAAGGCACGGTGTAATGGCCTGCTTTGCCTCTCGGGCAATAGATGAGGTTGGTCTCATCATCGCTGAACACAACACCATCGATAGCCTTGAAGTATGTGTTGCCTGCATCAACGGTGATGACCTCAAGGTTGTCGATGCCATAGAAAGCACTCGGGACATGGGAGATGAGATTGAATGCTGCTGACAGTTGAATCGTGGTCAAGTGTTTGTTGCCTTCAAAAGCATAATTTGTGATGCTTTCCACGCTGGCAGGGATAGTGAAACTGGTCTCGGTTTTTCCGACAGGATAGGCAACAAGCGTGTTTCCATTCTTGCTGAACAGCACACCGTCAACGGACTTGTAGCTTTCATTATTCGCATCCACGTTGATGGCCGTCAGGTCAGAACAATTGGCAAAAGCCTGTGCTCCGATGGTGGTCACTGAAGCGGGCATACTGATGGAGGTGATACCACTTTTGTTTCTGAAGGCATTTTCTGCAATCGTTGTTACAGGACGATTATTCATCATTTCAGGAATAACCAAATCGCCAAAGGTATAGTCTAAGACACCCGTAATAATGGCTTCGGTATTGTCCACGTTCATCATATAGGTTAAACTGCCTTGTTCAATATACAGATTGCTCCATCCCGCCGCCGTATGATAGGCATTGTAGCATCCGACAGGCACATGTACGACACATGAGACATTGAGGAACGAATCGTTACCGTTACCTACCTCACAAGCGGGCGGTGTGGTAGCGTATGTGACGATGTTTTCAAGATTGGAGCAATTAGCGAAGGCTCTGATGCCGATGCTGGTCAACGTGCTGGGGAGACGAAGCTCCGTTATGAAGCTGCAGCTGTAGAACGCCAAAGCCGGAATTGAGGTCAGGCCTTCGGGCAAGGTCACGGAGGTAAGGTGGTCGCAGTCAACAAACGCACCCTCACCCAGCGAGGTGAGGCTTTCCGGAATATTGATGTCGGCATAGCGGCAGCCTCTGAAGGCATCCGGACCGATGGCTGTTATCGTGTTAGGCAGGATAAACTGCGACACGCCCGTTTGGTTCTTGAAGGCACTGCCATCGATGCCCTTCACGGTGTATTCCGCATCGTTTTTGGTCACCGTGGCCGGAATCTCAACCACACTCGGGATGATTCCATTGTAGCCCAGCACTATGGCAATTTGGTAGTCATCATCATAATAGAAAGAAAAGGCAGGTGACATTTCCTCATAAATGCTCTCGTCGAAACTACCCCACACCGGAGCATTCAAATAGTCGGTTTTAGCGCCGTATGGCACCTTGATTTTAGTAATGTTGTTGCTGCCATAAAACACCTGATTGCCTACAGTTGGCGGAACAGGGTTCATGGAAGTGATGATGGCCAGACTATGGCACGAACAAAACGCACCACTACCGAGGCTCATCACGTGTGAGGGCAAGGTAATGGAGGTAAGTCCGCAGTTATAGAAAGCGTAATTGCCAACAGAAAGGAGGGTTGGGGGCAAAGTGACGGAAGTCAAGCCAATACAACCTTGAAAAGCCGTTTCACCTATCTCGGTCATGTTTCGGCAGGCCGACAGGTCAACCGAGGTAATGTCCGTGCAGGCTTCAAAGGCATCGTGTCCGAGGTCCTCCATAAATTCCCCGAAAGTGACAGATGTGATGTCTGTGCAGTGGGCAAACGCTTCGTTGGCAACGGCTGTCACTTTGTAGAATGTGCTATGATGTTTTAAATAATCCGGAATATCCAAAGCACCCACCACATTGCCTATATGACCCGTCACGGTTGCAACAGCATCGTGGTCGTCGTTCCAAACGTAATCATACACTAAGGTATTGGTCTCGGTAATCAAGTTATTAGCATACAGATTCGACCATCCTGTGGCTCCTTGATAAGTGCTTTCCGAACCATAAGGCACATAGACATGTTCCGCATAGTTTTGGTACCAACCGTCAAACGTTTGGAATGAAGCCGAAGGCGGCGTGGTGCTTTGTACATAGAGGTCTTTGAATGCTGTACAGCCATCAAACAAATTAATGCCAAGTTCGTTCACACTTTGAGGCAAGGTCAATGATTTCAGTGAGGAACAATTGTTGAAAGCACTGTTTCCGATGGTTGTGATCGACCCTGGCAGATCGATAGTACTAAGTTTGGTGCAACCAGAGAAAGCCCCAGTCTCAATTGTCGTAATTGATTCAGGCAACTTTATGAGCCACACATTGGGCATTCCACGGAAAGCACTTTGATTAATGGTGGTCATGTTTGTGCAGTTGGTAAGGTTAAGCACGGTGAGCGATTCACAACCTTCGAAAGCCCCCGACCCTATGTACGTAAGGTTGTCCGAAAACTGAATGCTTTCAATAATACTGTTCTTAAATGCGCCTGTACCAATGTAAGTCATAGTGTTTGGCAGTTCGTAGCGTGTATAGTCGTATCTGAATTCGAAGGCGTAGCTACGGATTCCTACCACGGTGTACATTTGGTTTTCGTAGGTTATTGTTGAAGGGATGGTCAATGTGTTACCGATGACCGTAGCAAAACCCACTTCCACGTTATTCCCATTCGTGACATAGTACTGAATGTTGTCAACATAAAAATCCAGTGCGAACACCTTTGTCGCTCCCCCCGTCATCAGCAGGAGCAGCAGGGCAGTTCGCATCACCCTTTGTAAGTTAAAGATTTTCATTGATTTAATAATTTAATTATACATTGATTGATTTGTTGCATTTTTCAGATAATACGCTGCAAAAATAAGTAACAGAAAAACGTCGCGGTAGTACCTAAAACTCGCATTTTTTACTCCCCCGCCCTTCGGGCACCCCCTCTCAGAGGGGGACAAAAATGCGAGTTTTGGGTAGTTGCCCAATCCAAAAAAACACGTTATTTTTGCAAAAGAAAAAAACGGAAGAAAGACGATATATAAATTAAGGTGTGATGTGGAGAAAAGCTCTGGTTTTCATATTGTTGATATTCGCGACAAGCGCAGCACAAGCTCAGACAAGTGACGAGTTGCTGCAACTTGTCGACAGTGCCTACAACGAGGCGATGGCAGGCCATCTGCCCGAAGCCATCCGCATCAACGAGGAAGGTCTGGCCCTCGTGCCGCCCGACTCGTTAGGCATGCAATGCGAATTCTACTCCTGCCTGCTTTATTGCTACCACCGTCTTGGCGACTACGAGCAAGCCCTGCATTACGGAGAACTGTGCCTTACCTACGACGAAGCCCAAGGCGAAAAGAGCGACCTCTCAGCCTCGTTGGGCAACCTCGCGGGCATCTATTCCTCAGCGGGCAAGCATGATGTCGCCATAGAATACCTCAACCGTGCCATCAGCATCGAGGAGGAACTGATGGGAAGCGATGCGGAACACACCGGGAAATCGATGGCCATCCGCAAGGCCATGCTGGGCGAAGTATTGGTGGCCAAATCCTTGTCGCTGCCCGATGAAGAACGCATAAGCCTGTTGGCACAAGCCCTGCAACTTACCAAAGACGCCTATCGCATCGACACAGCGCTGGGACGACAAGCCCAAGTGGGCATGCGGCTCTCGCAGCTTGGCAATATCTACAAGCAATTAGATGATGCGGAGCAAGCACGAAACTGTAACGAAAAGGCCTTGCAAATTGCGAGGGAAACAGGCAACCGTGCCTCGGAGGTCATCACCTTATTGCAATTAGGCCAATTCCGCGATGCCCTCGACCTCGCACATGAACTCGGCATGAAGAAACAAGAACTGGAAGCCTGTCGATGTCTCGCACAACAATGCAAAGAAGCCGGACAATACGCTGAAGCCGTGACGCTGCTGGAACGTGCCGCCGCCTTGAACGAAGCCATCAGCACCGAGACCGCCGAACGGCAACTCACCATGTGGCAGGTGCGCTACGACACGCAACAGAAAGAACAACAACTGCAACTTCAGGAACAAACCATACGCACCCAGAAATTGCGCAATCGATGGCTCATCATTTTGGTTGTGGCCGCTCTGCTGATCTTGTCACTCCTCGTTTTGAATATCCGTCTGCTGAAACGCCGCAAACGCGAAATGGAAGAAATCGCCCAAGTCAAAGACCGCTACTACACCATCCTCAGCCACGACCTGCGCAATCCTATGATGGCACAGCAGCAGGTGCTACAGATGATGTATAAAACCACACAAGCCCAAGACCAGCCCCTTGTGACGCAACAAGAAGTCCATGCATCCATAGGCAAACTCCTCGTCAACAACGGTTCCCAGCTGGAGCTGTTAGGCAATTTGCAAGAGCTGGCCCTGCTGCAGTTGGGCAAGCGCAAGATCCAGCTCACCCGATTGGACTTGGGCGCGTTGGTCAGCGACACGGCGGCCACCCTGCTCGGCACCAGCGGACTGAAGAACATCACCATCGAGACCCATGTGCAGCGTACGCTCGTCAACGCCGACCGCGAAACCATCCGCATTGTCTTGCGCAACCTGATCAGCAATGCGATTAAATTCTCGCATCAGGGCGGCACCATCGAAATCGGAACCGTTACCAATAGCTTCTATGTGCGCGACCACGGTGTAGGCATGAGTGCGCAACGCGTCAAGGAGTTGCTTGCCACCAATCAAAACAGCAAACAGATTTTCTCAGAAATAGGCACCTCTGGCGAACACGGCACGGGCATTGGTATACCGCTTTGCATCGAACTGGTCAAACTGAACAACGGACAAATCGACATAGAAAGTGAGCTTGACAAAGGCACCACCGTCACCGTAACCTTACAAATGAACAACTGATAACCATAACCCATACGACAGGAATGAACATAGCCATCCTCGACGACCACGACCTCATCCGCCTCGGCTTGCGCAGCATACTGGCAGACACCCCGCACCAAATCAGCATTGACGTAGCCACTGCCGACGCACTCTTCGAACAGCTCCAAAACGGCACACCTTGCGACCTGATTCTTCTTGACATCCTCCTGCCTGGGACCAACGGCATCGAAGTGGCGCAACGGCTCCGCGCCGAATACCCTGAAATCAGAATCATCGTCGTCTCAATGGAAACCAAAGAATACACTATCATCCAGCTCATGCAAATCGGCATTGACGGTTTCATCAGCAAGAACGGCCCGATGGAAGAGGTGTGCAGCGCTATCAACTCGGTGGAAGAAGGTGTGCCTTACTATGGTTGCGACCTGGCTTTACTTGTGCGCGACATCGTGGACGCCCGTCTCGACAAGAAGTCATCCGCCCTGCTCACCAAGCGCGAGCTGGAGATCATCGAAGCCTGTTGCAGCGGCCTGTTGGGAAAGGAAATTGCCGACAAGTTCAACATCAGCTTACGTGCCGTCAACTCACACAAGACCAATATCTTCAACAAGCTTGGTCTTTCTTCTTCAGTGGAGATGGTGCGGTTTGCCATCGAACACGGTATCATTTGAATCCTTCCACCCATCTCATCCTCCTCAATAATGATGAGGATGCCGGGGAAAAATTATCATTAATGAGGACAAATGCTTCCGATGGAACTCCGTATCTTTGCCGTCTGAAAACAGACACAAATGATAACACTTGATACACTTGAGATAGGACAAACGGCTCGCATTCGGTCCGTTAGAGGTGAAGGCTCGCGGCGGCAGCATTTCCTCGACATGGGACTCATCCCCGATGCGGTCATCAAACTGGTGAAATACGCGCCTTTGGGCGACCCCATGGAAATCATGGTACACGGCTATGCACTTACCCTTCGCAAGGCCGATGCCACCCTCATCGAAGTGGAGCCTTGCCCCCACTCCATCGAAGCTGAAGGCATTGACCATCAGGACGATGAACGGCTATATATCACCACACTACACGACCATAACGCCCACCCTGGATTGGGTGAGGAAGGCATATACCACGACAAGACCCATGAACATCCGTTGCCCAAAGGCAGCAAATTGACTTTCGCCCTCGCTGGCCAGCAGAACTGCGGCAAGACCACTCTCTTCAACCAACTGACAGGAGCCAACCAGCATGTGGGCAACTTCCCGGGTGTCACCGTCGACCGCAAGGACGGCTCCATCAAAGGACATCCCGAAACCTTAGTCACCGACCTGCCCGGCATCTACTCGCTCTCGCCCTACACCTCCGAGGAGGTCGTCTCGCGTGAGTTCATCATGCAGCAGAAACCCAAGGCCATTATCAACATCGTGGATGCCAACAACATAGAGCGCAACCTCTACCTGACCATGCAGTTGATGGAATTAGGGGTCCCGATGGTGCTTGCGCTCAATATGATGGATGAGGTGCGCAACAATGGCGGCAGCATCCTCATGAACGATATGGAGCAAATCCTCGGCCTGCCCGTGGTGGCCATCTCGGCAGCCAAAAACGAAGGTATCACAGAATTGGTTGACCACGCCATCCACGTGGCCAAATACCAGGAAGCCCCTGTACGCCAGGACTTCTGCGACAAGGACGACCACGGTGGCGCAGTTCACCGTTGTCTCCATAGTATCATGCACCTCATCGAGGATCACGCCCAGCGCGCCGCGATTCCCGTGCGTTTTGCCGCTTCCAAGCTCATAGAGGGCGACACCATCGTTATGGAAGCCCTGAAACTCTCTCAAAACGAGAAGGAGACACTTGAACACCTCATCGTGCAGATGGAAGAGGAACGCGGCCTCGACCGTGCCGCAGCCATGGCTGAGATGCGTTTCACCTTTATCAAAAGGCTGTGCGACAAAACTGTAGTAAAGCCCAAGGAAAGCAAGGAATACCAACGCAGCCGCCGCATCGACCGCATCCTGACGGGCAAATGGACCGCCATCCCGATATTCATCCTCGTCATGATGGGCATCATCTACCTCTCCATCGACCTTATCGGAGCACCTTTGCAAGACTTGCTTGATCAAGGCATAGGCTGGCTCGCGGCGATGAGTGGCGACGCCTTGGCCCGTTGGAATGTCAGCCCTGCGGTGCAGTCGCTCGTCGTCGACGGCATTTTCGGCGGCGTGGGTAGCGTGCTCAGTTTCGTGCCCATCATCATCCTGCTGTTTTTCTTCCTCAGTCTGTTGGAAGATAGCGGCTACATGGCCCGCGTGGCTTTCGTCAGCGACAGTTTCCTGCGCAAACTCGGTCTCACCGGCCACAGTATTGTGCCTATGCTCATCGGCTTTGGATGCACGGTGCCTGCCGTCATGTCGACACGCACACTACACTCCACCCAAGACCGTTGGCGCACCGTGTTGCTGACACCTTTCATGAGCTGCTCAGCCAAGATTCCGATTTACGCCTTTTTCACCAGCATGTTCTTCCCCCACCACGGCGGTGTGGTCTTGATTTGCCTTTACCTATTAGGCATTATTGTCGGCATCGTCACCGCACTGTTTACCAAGTGGTTTGGCAACAAGGGCGACGTGGCTCCTTTCGTGATGGAGCTGCCCAACTACCGAATGCCAGGTCTCAAGAACGTGGCTCACTTGCTGTGGGACAAGACAAAGGACTTCCTGCAACGTGCCTTCACGGTGATTTTTCTGGCCTCTTTGGTGATATGGTTTCTGCAAACCTTCGATTTCCATTTCAATATGGTGGATAACGGCGAAGGCAGCATGTTGGCCACAGTGGCGGGCTGGATTGCTCCTGTATTCCGTCCCATAGGCTTGGGCGAGTGGCAGATTGTAACCGCCTTAGTGAGCGGCTTTATGGCCAAGGAGAGCGTGGTGGCCACTTTAGAAGTGCTTAACGCCATGCCTTTATTCACCACCATCACCTCCATCTCGATGCTGGTGTTCTGCCTGCTCTACACGCCTTGCGTGGCCGCCGTGGCCGCCATCCGTCGTGAGCTGGGCAATGGCTGGATGCTGTTCATCATCGCCTTCCAATGCGTCGTCGCTTGGGTTTTCGCTTGGTTTGCCTATCTCATCGCCAACGCTGTCATTGCATGAATTGGGCTACAGTCATAGTGTTGTTGGTGGTTCTCGCCTTTGTTGTGTTGGCTGTAAAAGCCTTACGCAGTGGCAAGGGGTCGTGCTCTTGTGGTGAAAAGAAAAAGAGCAGCTGTTTAGGCTGCTCTGCGGATTGTCCATTTAAACGATAAGACCTATAACTCCACCAAATGATAATACTTCGGCTGATATCCCTCCCACTCCCCTGTCAAAAGCTCGGGGTGGAAGAAATAGATAAAATCGGCCAACAGCAAATCAGGCTCACATTGTGACTGTTCGAAATAGCCTGTCGTTTGTAAATCACAAACGATGATTCGGTGGTTTTTGAATGCATCAAAAAGCGGATAGACAGGGCTTTCCTTGCCCAAATACGAATAAGTCATTGGGAAGGGGTTGGAGTTCATGACGCGCCAAAAGTCGGCGTGTTGGGCCTTGGCCAGGATGCTCTCCGAATCCATCGGGACGCTGGCCGTCGAGGGGTTGTCCTTCCAAATATAGTCGGCACCAGCATCGGCAAAGAGCTTGGCAATATAGCTTCTGCCACCAGCCACATACCATTGCCCGTTGAATGCTAAGTCGGAGAACACCGTCGGACGGGTTTCCACTTCGGCGCAAAGTCCCGAAAGGGCATTGTAACGTGTCTCAATGTCGTCAAACCAAGCGTCAGCCTTCTCCTCGCAGCCCGCCAAGATGCCAATGACGCGAATCCACTCGGCACGGCCCAAAGGCGTGTTCTCCATATAGTCAGCGAAGGGGAACAGCACCGCCCCCGTGACGTTGAGACCGCCTTGGTTGCCATCAAAATAAGGCGAATAGAGCAAAGCGTCGGGCTGGAGTTGTATCATCCGCTCAATGTCGGCGGCAGCTTCCGTGCCGATGTCGTAAACCATTTGTTGCGCCAAGAGTTCGCGCATGGTAGTGTCGGTCACGAAACGTCCTTCAAGGATGCCTTTTACGCGGTCGATTTCGCCAAGGCGCAAAAACACAGCCCATTGGGTGGCCGAGAAGGATATCACAGACTTCACCGGAACCCGAAGAACGCCTTTCACATCCGGGTCAACAGTTTTGGCGGTGTCCTTGACAAAAGCAAACGAGCCCAAGGAAAGGGTCGTGTCCCAAGGACATAGTACCTCTATGCGGTAGCCGTAGTCCTTCTCATAGACCGAAATATTGCGGGCATGGCGCATCAAGTTATTGCCTTGCTCAATTTCCTTGACATCAGTTTTGCCTTTGGGCACACAAGCAACCATTGCCACAAGTATACCAAGCAGTAGCAATCCAAAAATGTGTCGCTTTGCGTCATTGCGAACGCAGTGAAGCAATCCGGAATGCGTGTCGGTTTTCTGGATTGCTTCGTTCCTCGCAATGACGCGAAGCGGGAGAATTATTGGGGCTTTACTTTCCATTGATTTCCTCCAAACAGTCTTTGCACAGGCAGTCGCTGTAATGATCTTTCAAATAGGCTTTGGTTGCATCCGTGAGCTTCACTTTGACGCACCAGCAGTCCACAGAATGGACGCACTCGAATTCTTTTCCACAACGGGGACAGTTTTTTTTCATAGGCAAAAAATGCATGAGACTTCCATAGGGAAGCCTCATGCGGAAGAATATCAATTACTTAAACAACAATGCACTGGGAATGATGCCAGCCTGGAACGATGCCAGACGGACACCATCTTCGGAATAGCGGTACACCGTACCGTTCATCACATAGTTTTTCACATCAGTGACGTAAAGGTCACCGGTCTTGGGGTCAACGGCCATGTTATAGAACAAGCCTTGTTCATCAGGAGTGATGCGGAACGTCTCCGACAGCGTCATGGTGGCGATGTCGAAACGACGCACCTCTTTATTATAAATCAAGAAGAACTTGTCGCCGGCGAGATTGGTTCTCAATGTGGAGGCTACGCCCTTGATCTCGTCGTCATCCTCGTAGGGGCCTTTGAACTCATAGCGGCGCGTGGCAGTCTTCAGCATCGGGTCAATCTCCCACAGCGTAGGATTTTCGCCGTAAGGCACACCCAATTCATCATACTCATCATCCCATGAGCGGCCTTCACAAAGTACCCACACGTGACCGTTTTTGTCAACTGCCATCGTGTTGGGCTCCTTGCCCACCTCGATGTCAGCCACCTTCACGTCGTTGTTCAAGTCGACGACCTGTACAGTATGGTAGCTTTCATGCGAGGAAGCATTGGTGTAATAGTACGACCAGTTGCTGACATACAGCTCATTACCGACTTGTACCATCTTTTCGGTGGTGTTGCCCATCTCGATGCTGCCCGTATGGGTCATGTCTTGCGGATTGACAATCCAAAGGTTGGTGCCAATCAGGTCGGAGACGTATGCCTTGTTGGGCGCGACGAAGTGCATCTCACGCGGCGAGTAAAAGTCGGTGAGCTTGAAAGGCTTACTGATGTCGCATTTTATGGTATTGGCATCCACCTTATAAATATAATTGCTGTTGTTGACCACGATATACAGATTGCCGTCCACCAATGCCATGCTTTGTGCCACATCGCCGATAGGGGCATTATTGGCTTTGTAAAACAGGTTGTTGGCCGTCGTGTCGGCCTCTATGTCATAGAACGACAGCGAGGCGTTGGAGAACTGGTAATTGCCTTCGTTAAGGACGAAAACACCTTTCAGCTCCACTGGCTGCAGTGTATCACCCGGGTCAACGGGAGTGGGTTGCGGGTCGGGCTTGCAGGAAAACAAGGTTGCAGCCAATGCCAACAGCAAAAACAGATGATTTCTTCTCATTCGTATGAATAAATTATTGTTTTACAATACGCTTTGTAAACATTCCGCTTTCGCAAACGACGCGGACGAAATAAACGCCATCGGTCAGGCTGCTCAAATCGAGAACGGTTTCCGTTGAAGTCATCGTCTGCTGTCCGACAAGGTTATACACCTCAACAGATTGGACATTGTCACCTTTGATAAACAGCTTGTCCACGACCGGATTAGGGAATACCGAAACAGCATCTTCTTCAAAATCGGGCACAGCGTTGTGTGCCAAGTCGTGAATCACCCCGACGGCATCAAGGTCGAAGCCGCAGGACTCAAACGGCGTAGGCCAAGGGTCGTTGACATAGTGACCTTCCGAGTCTAAAGTAGCATATTCGGGATTGATGCTGCCGACAACGTCGATAATACGGACATGTGTCACCTTGCTTTTGTTCAGCAGGGCGTTGTCCTCCACCTCATCCAAATCGAAAGGAGTTCCGTAAAACGCCTCGTATTTTCCCGCAAAGTTGTGAATTTGCGCCGGATTCAAGTTATCAAAAGTACCGATTTGATTATCGTAAGGCACGGCGGTGACAGCTGGGAAACGGAAGAAATGCTCACCGTCTGAGCTCACCTCAACAAAGGCAAGCTCGAGGAAATAGAGCGTCATCGTAGTATCGGTATCGGGATGAAGACCATTCTCAAAGATGGCGAAGTCGGGGCCTTCCCCATTGTATATCGGCGAAGCGAATGTCACCGTAGCTGAGCCACCGTCACCTAAGCTGACGACATCCATCGTGCCACCTGGAACGCCCAAAGCCAGACTTTCTTCGCCGAAAGAGGCATAGCCCAGGTTGGGTTTGTTGATGCGCATCAGGCCGCGCTCGACTGTACAGCCTGTGGCCCAAGCCACAAAGGCCGACGAGTCGGCGTGCATGGCTGTGGTGCCAGGGAAGCACGAAGCGGGCGCAAACTGAGCCCACAGGGTCACTGGCACCAAAGCCATAATAAGGGCAATCATCCTTTTCATTTCACCACGAGTTTGGCAGCACGGACAGCGCTGTCGTTGCTGACGCGGACGAAATAGACACCCGGGTTCAGGCTTTCGACATCAAGGCGCACCGGCTCGCCTTCGTTAGCCATCACGCTCTGCTGGCTGACCATGCGGCCTTGCAGGTCGTACACCGAAACCTCATTGAGGCCGGCATTTTCTATAGTCACGAAGGTCTCGCTGACGGCAGGATTGGGATAGATGGACAAGGAAGCCACACCGTTTTCATTGACAGCGTCATAAACGCTGACGGGTTCAACAGTTTGCGTCCAGACGTATGTCCAAGGAGCAATCTCAGTGCCGCAACTCTCGTCGCCCCATTTAATGAAGTCACCATTGACGATGGTCTGCTCGTCAAAACTGAACCAAGCAGCAGCACCGTTGATGTTGTACATGAAGTACATACCGGCAAGTCCCAGATGCAGGCTGCCTTCATCAAAGGTGAGGTTGGAGACGAAACCGCTTGAAGCATCGTATGCAAAACGCGGGTCGGCAGCAGCGATGTCGTCCATCACTTCTTTCAGTATTTTGCTCTCCCCGTTGAAGCGGTAGCCCCAGGCCAAGCACTTGTTGGGCTCATTCCAGTTGACGGCAAACACCACCTCGTTATCACCTTCGCCAACCCAATAGAGGATTTCGGAGAAGTCAATCATGGCTTCATCGGCCAGAGGATAGACGGCGGCAACTTCCTTTTCCCAGACGTAGGTATACATCTCAGGGTCAATCAACGTGCCGCACGACTCGTCGCCAAACTTCACGTAATCACCATTGTGAACATACTCGGCATCAAAATAATTCATGGCCATCTCGCCATTCACGTTGTACATCCACCACATTCCAGCGAGGCTAAGATTGAGAACGCCATCGTTGAAAGTGACATCGGAGACGAAGCTCTCGCCTTCAAATCCAAAACGGGTGTCGTTTGACTGGATGTCAAGCATCATGTCTTTCACCGTGATGGTCTCACTGCTGAAACGGTAGCCCCAAGCCAGAGCCGTGTCAGGTTCGTTCCAGTTGACGATGAAGACCACTTCGTTCTCACCCTCGCCAATCCACCAGCGGATGTCGGCAGGGTCGATAGTTGCATCCTGTTGAGCAAACAGGTTGGTCGTAAACAGACCAAAGATTCCCATAAGGAAAGCTAAAGTAAAGATTTTACGCATAATAATATAATTTATAGGTTTAACGTTCAATCCATTATATTAAATGCATCGGGAATTTGGTGGGTACACCTTATAATAATAAGGAACGCCTGCTCTTGTCCCGAAAGCATCGTTTCGTCGACAGGCGGCAGGTCTTCTGACTTACTCCTTTTGGCTGAGCCGCCTTCCCGAAAGGCATTGGCTTTCAGTGGCATGATGGCCAGCGCGAAGAGCTTACAGCAGCGGGAACTGTCCGGGATTTTCACCCGATTCCCTATTGAGCCTTGCGGCACCGCTTATCGGCGGCAAAGATACATTATTTATTGTTTCAAATATGTGATAAACGAGAAAAAGTTTCTATTTTTGCAGCGATAAAGAATTTGTACCATGAAGAAAGTAACACTACTTATCACCGCACTCCTATTGACCATAGGTTGGGCACAAGCTCAAGACGTTTATGTATCTGGCAACCACTTTACCACAGGCAAAGTTTTGAAAAACAACACGCTGTTATATAGCATCGCCGACAGCGTTGATATTCAGTTGAAAGGCATCCAGGTAGCGGAAGACGGAACGGTTTTCGGAGCCGGATATGCCTACAATAACTCTGATATTCGCGGTCGCGTTTGGATGAACGATTCGTGCATATTCATTGCCGACTCCAACACTTATTTCGACCACATCGCCCTCGATGGCAACAATTGGACAGTGGCCGGCTTCAACAAAGTATGGCGAAACGGAGAGCTCCTTTATTCCTATAGTCACGGAGAAGACGAATGCCGAATTCAAAGTTTGACCGTTGACGCGACGACGGGCGACATTTATGCAGGCGGTGTTATCTCCCCCATTGGAGAACAATCTGCTTATGCCAGCGTTTGGAAAAACGACACGCTCCTTTGGATGGCAGACACCATTTCGAGCATCGAAAGCATCTGTTTCGACGGCGTTAACCTCTATGCAGCGGGATTCAAAACTGAAAACGATTCCCTTTCCTATGGTTTCATTTGGCAAAACGACTCCATCATCTACGAAATGGAAAACGCCAACTTCGTGAACATTGCCGCATTTGACGGCAACCTCTATTGGTCAGGAATTTCCCTGACAGATACAGTTGTTCATATCTGGCAAGACGGCGAGGTGCTATACAACCTGCCTGAGCTTTCCGGAATCAGCAATCTGGTCGTCAACGAGTATGGAGTGTATTATACCGACGCACAAACGGTTTATAAAGATGGCGAAGTCCTGTATCAGCCTGAAGAGTGGACCATCATTACCGACCTCGTAGTGTGTCCTTCCCAAATGCCGCCACAACCTGTGCAAGAACCCAAACTCCTCCCCTGGTTCGATGGCTTTGAGGTTGACAGCACATGGGCCGACTGGACTATCCTTGACTTTGACGGCAATAGTGTCATCGGCTGGGAACGCAACGATGCAGAGGCTGCCACTGGTGAATTCAGCGCTCGTCACCTTGGCTTTGAGAATATCCAGGAAGGCTGGCTCATCACCCCACCCCTTTATCTGAGTGATGTTTATTGTGACTCTACTTGGGTGAGTTTCAAAACCAAGCAAAACAATATCAACAACAACGCCAGCAGCAGCCTTTTGATTTCGACGACAGGCAATCAAATCTATGATTTTTCTGAGATCTGGTCACTAAGCAATAAGACCGAAACCTGGGACTCCGTCCGCATAGACCTCTCTGCCTATCAAGGCGACACCATCTACTTGGCCTTCCAATACTGTGGTCATCATGGACTCGACTGGTATATTGACGACGTGTCCGTCGAAGCAGCTCTGACGCACTTCAATATTACTGTTGAGGCCGACAGCACGGGTTGGGGTACGGTCAGTGGCAGTGGTTCTTATCCTTATGGCGAAACCGTAACCATTGCGGCTCTTCCTGATACAGGCCGGGAGTTCCTGCAATGGAATGACGGCAACACCGACAACCCGCGCGACATCGTTGTTTTACAAGACAGCACCTTTATTGCTTCGTTCGGCTCTCTGCAATACACTATCACCGTTGAGAGTAACCATCCTGGATGGGGCAACGTCACTGGTGGCGGCACCTATAATTATGGTGAAACCATCGAAATTGCAGCCACACCCACTCCGGGCCATATTTTTATGGGTTGGGATGATGGAATCGCCGACAATCCGAGGGAAATCGTTGTCACCGAGAACCACACCTACACCGCGCTCTTTGAGCTGCAAACTTGTGTCATCACCACCGAGGTGACCCCTGAAGGAGCTGGTACGGTATCAGGTGGAGGTACTTATTCTTACGGCAGCATTGTCACTTTGACCGTCCAGACCAATACGGGGTATGAGTTCGTTAGATGGAGTGATGGCTTCACCAACAACCCAAGAACCATTATCGTTGAAGGCGATGCCACCTATACGGCTGTCTTCCGTATGTTCCAATACGAAATCACCACAGGTGTTGACCCCGTTGAAGGCGGCACCGTGACGGGTGGCGGCACATACGGCTACGGCAGCACAGCCACGCTGACGGCCATACCTAACGAAGGCTACATCTTCCTCTTCTGGAACGACTATGTCGGCACCAACCCCCGCAACATCACCGTGACCGGTAACGCCTCTTACACAGCCACTTTCATGCAGACCAGCACAATGACCTATAAAGTCACCGTGTTGTCGAGCGACCCCCAGCTTGGCGAGGTCAGCGGCGGCGGCGAATATCCCGAAGGCACCACCATTGAAATCAGTGCCACGCCTGCACCTAACGCTTATTTCAAAGCCTGGGACGACGGCAACACCGACAACCCCCGCAGCATTGTCGTCACACATGACATGATTTTCACCGCTTTCTTTGAAAGGATTCCGGAGACATACTATACGATCACCGTTGTGAGTGACAATCTGCTGATGGGTAGTGTTTCCGGTAGCGGCACCTTCCCTGCCAATATCACAACCCTCATCGAGGCAATACCCAACCAAAACTGCTATTTTATCGGCTGGCAGGATGGCAGCACCGACAATCCGCGCAGCATCCTTGTTACAGGCGACGCCACCTACACCGCCTATTTCGATGTTGAGCCAGTGCACTCCTTCACCATCAGCATCCAATGCGACCCTGAACAAGGCTATGTGTTGGGTGCGGGAAACTATGCGGCTAACAGCATTGCCACTTTGGCCGCCATTGCTAACGACAACTATATCTTCTGGAAATGGGGCGACGAAATCACTGACAATCCTCGTCAAATCCTCGTCGACCACGATATCACCCTGGCGGCTTTATTCAAACCAGCGGGCGTTGACGAGAACGACGGCAGCAGCTTCCATCTCTTCCCCAATCCTGCCAATGATGAAATCCACATCGATGGTTTGGAAGGCGAGAACGAAATCTGCATTTACAACGCTTTCGGTATGTGTGTCAAAACGTTGACTATCGACGGAAACGATGGAATTTCAGTCGCTGATATGGCGGCAGGCCTCTATCTCATACGCATCAACGGCAAGCAAACCATGAAGTTCGTGAAGCGTTAAGCCACGATGCTCAAGAAGATCCTCGGAACGGGTGCGGCAAGAGCCGTCAATGTGCTGACGCAGTTGGCTACACTCATCATGGGCACCAAGTTCCTCGGTGCCGCCGAATGGGGCAAGGCTTTCATCGCCCAGACCGACATCACCTTTTTATTAATAGGTATCGAGCTGATTGCCGGCAGCGGATTAGTGTATTTTACCCCCCGTAAAAAACTCGCCACACTCTTGACGCTTTCTTACGGGTGGATTGCCTTCATGATGCTGATTTACATCGTCTTGTTCAATCTTCTGCACCTTTTTCCTTGGGTCTATAAGATTATCCCGCAGTATTATTCCACCATCATTCTGACGATGACCTTCGTCTACAGCCTGCACGAGTTCAACCTCAACCATTTCCTCGGGAAAGAACGAGTGGCCACCTATAACTGGCTGTTTCTTATCCAGATACTCACCCAAGTCACGATGATGGCAGTGTTCATCTTTATATTGGATTTGAGGACGGCCAAAGCCTTGCTTTATTCCCAGCTTTGCGGCTACAGCTTGGCCACTCTCGTCGGATGGATTTTGCTGATTCCCTGCTTAAAACGCGAAGGACACGACCCCTTGAAAGACAGCCTGAAGGAAATGTTGCATTACGGAGCCTTCCTGCAGCTTTCCACTTTGGTCAGCACGCTGAACAAACGCTTGAGCCTTTATCTATTGAAGACACACTGTGACGAGAGGTCGATAGGCGTATACGCCTTGGGGACACAAGTCACGGAAGGGGTGAATATCATTGGACAGAGTATCGGGTTGGTGGAGTTTTCCGCCTTGAGCAACTCCCAAAAAGGAGAACGCATCTCGCTACTCTCCTTGCGTTTTATGAAGCTCTCCATCCTATTGACTTTCACCGCCTTGTTAATGATATGCCTGCTACCCACTGCTTTTTTCGAGTGGCTGTTTTCAGGCGAGTTCAGCGACATCCGCACCGTCATTTTACTGATGGCACCAGGCATTCTTTTTTTCTCCGCACACACTGTCTTGGCCAGTTATTTCTCCGGCACTGGAAAGCCAAAATACAACCTCTACGCCTCGCTCATCGGGCTTTCGGTCACTGTGGTTTCAGCCTTTGTCTTAATTCCCATGTTGGGCATCCGTGGTGCAGCATTAATCACCACACTGACTTATTCAGCCTTATTTATTTATCAATGGGTTGTTTTCCACAAACACACAGGTTGCAGACTCATACAACTTCTTCCAAACCCACAAGATTGGGAATGGATCAAGGATGAAATCCATAAGTATTTGTAAAGGAATCCACGGAATTTTTTGTAATTTTGCGCAAATTTGGATTGATATGAGCGAAATCAACGAAGACGACATCTTCACGCAGAGCGAAGCCCCCGCGCCCTCCGTAGAAAACTATACCGACGACAGCATCGTACACCTCGAGGATATGGTCCACATCCGACTCCGCCCTGGTATGTATATCGGCAAGTTGGGCGACGGCGCCTCACAGGATGACGGCATCTATGTCCTTATTAAAGAAGTGATTGACAACTCCATTGACGAGTTTACCTCCGGCTTCGGCAAAAAAATCGAGGTTACAGTGGATAAAGCCGCCAAGAAGGTCAGCATCCGCGACTATGGCCGAGGCATCCCGTTGGGCAAGTTGAAGGAAGCCGTCTCGCAGCTCAATACGGGCGCGAAATACGACAGCAAGGTGTTCCAGAAGTCCGTCGGTTTGAATGGCGTGGGTACCAAAGCCGTCAATGCGCTTTCGTCTTATTTCAAGGTGCAGGCCATCCGCGAGGGAAAGACAAGAATTGTGGAGTTTTCGCAAGGCAAGTTGGTCAGTGACACGGGCATCATCCCGTCCGATGGCGACACGGGTACCCTCACCGAGTTTATCCCAGATTCCGCTCTTTTCGGCAATTACCACTACGTCGATGAATATATCGAGAAGCGCATCTGGAACTATGCCTATCTCAATCGTGGCTTGAGCCTGATTTACAACGACAAACGTTATTATTCCAAGAACGGCCTCCTCGACCTGTTGCAGAACAACATGGAAGGCGAAGGCCTCTACCCCATCATCCATATCAAGGACGGCGACTTTGAGGCCGCTTTCACCCACGTCAACGGACAGTCGAACGACTATTTCTATTCCTTCGTTAACGGACAACATACCACCGAGGGCGGAACGCATCAGTCGGCCTTCCGCGAGGGCTACGCCCGCGTGGTGCGCGAGTTTTACCAAAAGGAATACGAGCCTGCCGACATCCGCCAAGGCTTGATTTGTGCCTTGTGCGTGAGAATTCAAGAACCTGTTTTTGAAGCACAAACGAAGACAAAACTCGGTTCAACCCACCTCGCGCCCAACAACCCTGATGGCACCAACGACAGTCCCTTCCTCAAGACTTACATCTTCGATATTCTGAAACAGCATTTGGACAATTACCTGCACAAGAACCCCGAAACGGTCGGCATCTTGCAGGCAAAAATCCAGGCCAACGAGAAGGAACGCAAGGAGATAGCCGGCATCAAGAAGGCCGCCCGCGAGAGTGCCAAGAAGGTCAGCCTGAACAACCGCAAACTGCGCGACTGCCGCATCCACTTGAACACCAACCACGAGAAACGCCTCGAAAGCACCATCTTCATCACCGAGGGCGACTCCGCTTCGGGAAGCATCACCAAGAGCCGCGACGTGCAGACCCAGGCTGTGTTCAGCCTGCGCGGCAAGCCGCTCAACTGCTTGGGGATGACCAAGAAAGTGTGTTATGAGAACGAGGAGTTCAACCTGTTGCAGGCCGCTTTGAACATCGACGAGGACATCGAAAACCTGCGCTACAACAACATTGTCATCGCCACCGATGCCGATGTCGACGGTATGCATATCCGCCTGCTGATGCTCACCTTCTTCCTCCAGTTCTACCCCGACTTGGTGCGCAACGGCCATGTTTATATCTTGCAGACCCCCTTGTTCCGTGTGCGCAACAAGAAAGAGACTTATTATTGCTACAGCGACGAGGAGCGCATCGCCGCCAAGGAGAAATGCGGCAAGCAGGCCGAAATCACACGATTCAAAGGTTTAGGCGAAATCTCCCCAGACGAATTTCGCGGCTTCATCGGCCCCAACATGCGCCTTGAGCCCGTCATCCTGCGCTACGACTTCGGCATCAAAGAGTTGCTGGAATACTACATGGGCAAAAATACGATGGAGCGCCAACGGTTTATCATCGAGAACCTGAGAATTGAGGATGATTCGGAGATGGATAAGATGTAAGTTTTCTGAATAAACTATCATACATCGTGTCGCGGTTGAACTGGACACCCACCTTGACCACTCTGCGGCCTTCGGAGTGATAGGGTAGCGCGTAGCCCTTGCCGTTGGTTTGTTATCTGATCAGGTTCAGCAATTCCGTCGCTGAGGTTTCGTTCATCTTGATGTAGGCAGGCAGTTTCTTCATCATAACTTATCAACTGCTTCATTGCCTTTTATCCTTACAGCCGCTTGCCGTTGACGATCACCTTGGTGTCGCCGTCCACCTCACCCATGTTGCCGCCGCCGTAGACGTTGCCTATCACCTTGGTGCCCTTGTTGAGACGTATTTCGGTGTTGCCCTCCACCTTAGCCGCGTCGCCACCGCCGAAGACGCTGCCCTGGATGGTGGTCTTGCGGGAATAAGAATCGGGGTCGTAAGCTGTTGTTTCAGGAAGGCCGGTCATGCCTGATTCGTATCCGATGTTCACCAAGGGGTTGGCCTTGACCGTAGTCACAGCATTTCCTGTAGCACCCTCAGCACCCTTCGAGCCGCCATACACGTTGCCGGAGATGCCGCGCAAAGCATGGACCACGTTGACGACAGGGCTAATGGCACTGGGATCGGCGGGCTGATAATGCGTCAAGTTGCTGCCGCCATAGATATTGGTGATGACCAGCGGGCATTGTGGGGTCTCTTTATCCAGCACATTAACGGTAATCGTACCTTGGATATTGCCGTTGATATTGCTGCCGCCGAAGACATTCACGATAGTGCCGCCGTGGAGGTTGAGGGTGACGTTGCCGCCGTGCCCGACTTCCAGCTCCGGATGACTCGCATATACCTCCTGAGTGACAGCAAGGATGTCAGCAGAGACGCCGTTTGCCACACCTTTTGAGCCGCCAAAGACATTGGTATACGTACCTCCCTCGAGGTTGAGGACGACATTACCATAGATGTTAGCTTGGTTGCAGCCACCGTAGAGGTTGGTGAAACGGCCGTCGCTACAAGCAATGGTGGTCACCAGGTCGCCATAGATAGTGACGAAATTGCCGCCACAGAAGAAATCTTCGATGACCACGGAAGGGCACGGGCTGTCGTTGAGCACCTCGGTGAAGATGCTTCCAGAGATGGTACCGTTTTGGTTACTGCCGCCATAATACTCGCCGATATTACCGCCGTGGAGGTTGAGTCGGACATGGCCATGAACGTCCGCTCCGTATGACACACCACGTTCACCGTTGCCACCGCCAAAGACTTGGAAGAAACGTCCGCCTTGGATGTGGGTGACGACCTCGGGCGTGGCAGCCGCATTGCCGCCACCGAACACACGACGAATCGTGTTGGCGCAAGTGTAGACATTGACATAGGTCTTTGCACTCGTCGAAGCTGGGCTGAAGTCAGCCTCGTTGCCGCCGCCGAACACGTTTGCGATGGCATAGGTTGAAATGTCGTCGCCCGGCACTG
>JAILDR010000057.1 GCA_024689285.1 Bacteroidales bacterium
TGGCCCACAGCGTGAAACGATACCTTATGCTTTCGATGAAATACATAGGCATATACATCCACGAATCTTCAGCGTTGCTGAAGGCATACCAGTTGCCCGAGTGGGGGATGCGGTTATGGTCTTTTTCGAGATAGCCGCAGATCCAGGTTTCATCGTTGCTTGTCCAGCCCACGGGGACTTGCATATCGTGGTTGGCATATTCGAAGCCTTCGGTCAGCAGGTTGCCAGCAAAGGTGGCGGTGGCTATGAGGCAAATCAATAAGGTGAGGAGCGTTTTTTTCATGGTAGGTAATAATTAAGGTGGCAAAAATAGGATTTTTCTATAAAACTGGAACTGATTCTCTTTGTGTTTTTAACTGTAGCAACTGTAGCAACTGTAGCAAAACCCCAATCCGCCCCAAAAATTCCTACCTGAATGGTATCTGATTCCTACCTGAATGGTACCTGATTCCTACCTGATTCTACCTGAAATCAGAGAAAAACGGGGAGTAAGCAGATGTTTATCAACGATTTGGAAAAAAGTTGGTTATTTATTACTAAAATTTGGGCAAGTTATTCGTAAACCGCAATCTCGCCGTTGTATATTTGCAGCGCCAAACAAACCAAAAGCGACAACCAAAAATGAACCCAAAATCCAAAATTTCCAACTCCTACCTAACTCCTACCTAACTCCTACTTTAAGTCTACCCGAAATTCACCTTATTCATTAACCAACAAAAACCAAAAATCATGTACAATTTCCAAGAAAACTGCGGCATCGCTATGCCGCCTGAAATGCCCCAACAACTGCCGGCCCTCATCGGCCTGCTCACCAGGAACGTGCCCTCGTACTACAAGCCCGCTGTGGCCTCAGCCGTGTTTCCTGCCCTCGCGGCCCATCTGCACGGCGTAAGGTTCCGCTATTGGGACAACGTCGACCACGAGGCCACCTTCATGAACGTGCTCATCGGACGCCAGTCCGTCGGCAAGGGCTGCATCAAGAAGCCCATCGAGCTCATCATGGAGGACATCCGCCTGCGCGACCTCCCCAACCGCCAGCGCGAGGCGGAATGGAAAGAGATGAGCTTCGCCATGAAGATGCGCATCCCGCGCCCGAAGGACATCTGCATCCAGATGCTGGGCGACAACCTGACCGATGCCGCCTTCAACCAGCGCATCATCGATGCGAACAACAACGGACAGCGCTACCTCTACACCCTCGTGGACGAAATCGACGCCCTGAAGAATGTGACCACCAAACGCACTCCTGGCGAAGTCGGGCTGCTGGTAAGGAAAGCCTTCGACAATGCGCTGATGGGACAGGAGCGCGTGGGCGGCGACGCGGTGACAGGCATCGCTCCCCTGCGCTGGAACTTCAACGCCTCCACCACCCCCACCAACGCCCACTCCTTCCTCTCAAGGATGGTGAACAACGGCACCTTGAGCCGTCTGGACCTCTCGACCATCATCCGCGACGAGGAGGGCCACACGGCTCCCGTCATGGGCATCTACGACGAGGCCTTCGCGAACGAGCTGAAGCCCTACATCGAACACTTAGAGACCGCCAACGGACGCATCGACTGCGAGGAGTCAACCCAGTTGGCTGTCGCCATGCGGGATGAGAACGAGGACAAGATCGGGCTTTACGAGTCGGAGGCCTACCGTGTGCTGAGCTACCGCGCCAATGTGATTGCCTGGCTCAAGGGTATGGTGCTGTATGTCTCCAACGGCTGCCAATGGGACGAGACCTTCAACAGCTTCATCCGCTGGAGCCAGGAGTACGACCTCTGGTGCAAGATGCTCTACTTCGGCCAGCAGCTGGAGGATGAGTTGAACGAGGAGGTGGCGATGCAGCGCCAGCACGGACCCAAGAACTTGCTGAACCTGCTGCCCGATGTCTTCACCCGCGAGCAATACCGCAACATGCGGCAAAGCAGGGGCAAAAAGGGCGACGGCGAGTCGCTCCTGCGCGTCTGGATGGCTAGAAAGTACATCTATTTCGACGGGGAGAACGGAAACTTCTGTAAGACAGACGAATACATCCACAAATTCAAACTCGCCAGCTGAGTCTGCTACAGTTGCTACAGTTAAAATCACAGCGGGAGGGGACAAAGGGTCTCCTCCCGTTTTTTTCTGTCTTGTTTAATATTCCCGTAAAAAAATTTCGGCAATACGGAAAAAAGTTTCTATCTTTGCACAGAAATTCAAACAAGAATCGCCATGTTAGTCAAATTCTCCGTAAAAAACTTCCGAGGTTTTGCCGAAAAGATAGAATGGGATTTATCTCATCCCAGCAATTACGAGTTCAACACGAACGCCATAAAAGAGGGCATTATCAAGAATGGTATTGTCTATGGCCCCAATGGTTCTGGGAAATCAAATTTCGCATTAGCCATCTTTGATATTGAGAATCATCTTTCGTCAAAATGGAAAAAGACAGACTATTACTCAAACTTTGTCTACGCTGGGAATCCCAATTCTCCTGTTGAATTTGAATATGTGTTTAAGTTTGATAACGACATCCTGGAATACAACTATTCAAAGAATTCGGTTGGACTGCTCGTTGCCGAATCGCTGACAGTGAACCACAAACAGGTTTTCAAAAGGGACATTTCCATCTTTGAAATCGACGACGAACAATTCAAGATTGACGTTACGGTTAAAGAGAACTTCAAGCAAAACGTGAACAGCGTTTCGGTCATCAACTTCATCACGGCTTCCTATCCTTTGTCCCAAGACCATTATATTGTAAAACTTATTCAGTTCGTCAACTCAATGCTATGGTTTAAAAATTTGGACAGCCGTGAGTTTATCGGCCTTGAGACCGCTAGTTTCGGCTTGGAAGAGTTTATCATACAGAACAAGTATGTCGAGGATTTTTCCCAGTTCTTGACCAAAGTGAGCAAACAAGAATTCAAGTTTGTTTCTCCTAAAGAGGGTGACAAGATTTTGTTATGTGAAATAGGAGGCAACACCATCCCCTTCCTCTCAATAGCTTCCACAGGAACGAAAGCGCTGGAACTGTTATATGTGTGGATAAAGAGAATGTCCGTCGTTTCTTTTGTCTTTATTGATGAGTTTGACGCCCTTTATCATTTTAAACTGTCCTTTGAGGTATGCAAACTGTTGTTTAATATGGATTGTCAGGTCTTCACCTCTTCTCACAACACTTTCCTGCTGACGAACGACCTCCTACGTCCTGATTGCAACTTCATTCTGCAAAACAACAAGATAAAGCCGCTTCATGCCTGCACGGAAAAAGAGCTGAGATTTGGGCATAACATTGAAAAAATCTACAGAGCCAATGCATTCAATGTCGAATAACGAGTTACATCTTTTTGTATTTGAGGGCGTGTTCGGGCAGAGTCTAAATATGTGGAAAAACTCGAACAGCATTTCCTAGGCAAGAGGATTTCGGTGAAGTGTGTCTATGATGCCGAGATTTACCAGTTGTACAAGCAACTGAAAGCCGAGGAGTTCGATTTTGACATCGTAGACCTTCTCAAAGAACGCAGCAAAGAAAACGCGGAGCTATTGCGAGACTATACCCGTGACAGTTTTCCCTATGTTTATTTGTTCTTTGACTATGATGCGCATGCAACAATGGCAAGCGACGACAAAATAGCTGAGATGCTCGAGTTCTTTAATAACGAAACCGAGAACGGGCTGCTATACATCAGTTATCCGATGTTGGAAGCGATTCGTCACTATACAGACGTGGAGAGTTTTAAGGAGCTAACCGTGAAATGCAAGCGATCCAACTGCCCCTACAAAGACGATTGTGAAAAAGAGGAAGCCTGTATGAACGAGCCTCATTACAAAACGGTTTCGGCATCAGAGTGCCGTCCGCAGTTGACCAATATCAACCATTACACCAAAGAAATCTGGCAAGAACTAATTCGCGCCCATGTTCACAAAATGAATTATCTGGTACATGATGTTTTCGACTATCCCACCCAATTAGATTCTCAAAGCACAGTTTTCGAGAAGCAGTTGGAAAAACACATTAACCGCAAATGCCTGGAAGTGGCGGTGTTAAGTGCATTTCCACTTTATGTACTGGACTATTATGGGGTTGAAGGATTGAAGAGGAAACTGGAAGAATGATGTTGACGAGGATTAGTACAGCTATAGCTTCTATGTCCGGTTTTTCGGGCTGTGGCTGAGACAAAAAAAAGCCAGAACCTTTTTGGCGGCTCTGGCTTTGGTTTCCTTCAATAAGCCACTAAGCTACTGAAGTTTAAATGCTCTGTATTCAATATAATAACTACTGATTGGGTTGTCATAAGATTGGTCGTCTACTTTTGTGCATCGGTGTTCTTCACGTTTAAAGACGTATGTTTCTCCAGCTCGTAATACAACTGATTGTGTCTTTACAACGGAAGATGGCACTGATGTAACATCATAGTTATTACCATAGGTCCCTCCTTGAAATGACAAGGTAATATCCACACTAACCGTACAAGAATTCCGATTGGTGAACTCCCAGCCATAGTATTTGGTTGAACTACAATTATAGCCGCATGAATACTGTGGGCCGTCATAAATCACTCTTCTCGTTTCAATTCCTCTTACTTCTTGTGCAATAGCCGAAACTGACATGAAACACATTAGAACAGCCAATGTTGTTATTGCTTTTTTCATATTTGTATCTTATTATAGTGATATTACGCTCTCTGCTTGCTTAATAATCATCATCTCGCCTATCTCTTTTAATAGGTTCTCTTCCTAATTGAACCGTGACAAATCTTTCATTTCCCGAAGGAACTTCATCTGGCCAACAATAAACTTTTCTAGAAGATGATTGCCCACAACGAATTGTTTCCTGAAAATAATCACTTACCCTCTTCCCTTTATAAGAAAGGTACCATTCAAAACTGAAACTGGTTATTTTCTATGAAATGTAGAATGAAAAATCACTCTTTCGTGTTCCGTTCCTTCACAATCTCCTCCTGCTTGTCCTTGGGGGTCGGCATGTACTGATGGAATTCCATCGAGTAGTTGGCGCGGCCTGAGGTGAGGTTGCGCAAGGCGGTGGCATAGCCAAACATCTCGACCAACGGCACGAAGGCATCCAGCTTCTGTGAGCCTTTGCGGAAACGGCGCATGTTCTCAATACGGCCTCTGCGCTTGTTGATGTCGCCCGTCACGTTGCCGATATAGTCGTCAGGCGTGTTGATTTCCACCTTCATTACAGGCTCAAGCAGCACGGGGCTGGCTTTCAAGAAGGCCTGCTTGAAGCACATTTGGGCGCAGAGTTGGAAGGCCATGTCGCTGGAATCCACGGGGTGTGAACTGCCGTCGACGAGGACGCACTTCACATCCACCACAGGATAGCCCGCGAAGGGACCTTTGTTCATTGCTGCTGCCAGACCCTTCTGCACCGAGGGGATGTATTCTTTCGGAATCACGCCGCCCTTGGTGAGGTCGACAAACTCGAAGCCGTTGCCGGGGTTGGGCTCGAAGCGGATGACGGTGTGGGCAAACTGGCCCTTGCCTCCCGTCTGCTTCACGTAGCGGTAGTTGCACTCGAACGGAGCAGTAATGGTTTCGCGGAACGACACCGATGGGGCTCCCACTGTTACCGGCACCTTGAATTCTTCTTTCAGTCGGTCGACGAGGATTTCCAGATGCAATTCGCCCATACCCGCGATGATGGTCTCTTCGGTCTCCTCATCGAAGTGTGCGTGGAACGAGGGGTCTTCGTTGCAGAGCTTTGCGAGAGCCTCGCTCAGTTTGCTGCGGTTTTTCTTGTCGTCAAGGTTGACTTTCATCTCGATGACCGCAGGCGGTATGTTGATGGACTCCAAGAGGATGGGTTGTTCGTTCTCATCGCAGAGTGTGTCACCCGTCTTGGTGTATTTCATACCCACGAGGGCGACAATCTCGCCGGTACCCGCTTCGCTGATTTCCTCGCGTTCCTTCGCCTTGATGCGGAAGATGCGGCCCACGCGCTCGCTCTTCATCTTGTTGGTGTTATAGACGCTCATGCCGTTCACCAGTTTGCCGCTGAAGATGCGGATGAAAGTCTGCTGGCCCACATACGGGTCGTTGATGAGCTTGAAGGCCAGTGCCGAGAAAGGCTCGTTCTCTGATGGATTGCGGCGATAGGTCTTCTCCTCGTTGGCAGGGTCGTGGGCAATGACGGCGCCCAGGTCGTTGGGCGAAGGCAGGTAGTCCACGATGGCATCCAAAAGGAGCTGGATACCTTTGTTTTTATAGGCGGCACCGCAGAACACAGGCACCATCATCAGCTTGATGGTGGCTTTGCGGATGGCAGCCATCAGTTTGTCGGTGGGGATTTCGGCATCTTCGAGATAGAGCTCAGCAATCTCATCGTCAAGGTCAGCCACCTTCTCAATGAGGTTGCGGCGGGCTTCCTTAGCCTGCTCCATCAGCTGCTCGGGGATTGGACCCACGATGCGTTCCTTCTCGACAAAGCGCACCGAGTTCATCTGCACCAGGTCGACCATACCTTCAAAGGTGTTCTCAGCTCCGATAGGAAGATGCAGCGGAACGGCATTGGCACCCAGGTATTTATGCATCTGACTGACCACTTCGTTAAAGTCGGCACCCGTGCGGTCCATCTTATTGACGAAAGCGATACGTGGCACGCGGTATTTGTCGGCCTGGTTCCACACCGTCTCCGATTGCGGCTCCACGCCACCAACGGCGCAAAACACCGCCACCATGCCGTCGATGACACGCAGCGAGCGTTCCACCTCGACGGTGAAGTCGACGTGACCGGGAGTATCAATCAAGTTGATCTGATAGCCGTTCCAATGGGCAGTGATGGCTGCCGAAGCAATGGTGATGCCGCGCTCCTGCTCTTGTTTCATAAAGTCCATGGTGGCTTGTCCATCATGCGTTTCACCCACCTTACGGTTGACGCCCGTAAAGAACAGGATGCGTTCCGAAACCGTAGTCTTTCCAGCATCGATATGCGCAGCGATACCGATGTTTCTCAATTTTGAAATGTTCTGACTCATTATTCTATACTGATTTTCAATTTATTGCAAGCCCGAACCAGAAAACTGGTTCGGGCTGCAAAGGTACGAAAAAGATTTGTACTTGTGATTCAAATCCTTATTTCACAAACCGTCCGCTTCTTTTGAGGCCGTTACCGATCGTCCCTTCAACGAAATACACTCCAGAGGGCCATTCGGAAACATCCAAACGGACTTCCGAAGCCCCGTTAGCTGAAATCGACTTGACGAGCTGCCCTGTTGCGTTGTAAATGT
>JAILDR010000067.1 GCA_024689285.1 Bacteroidales bacterium
CAGGAGTAATCGGATTCTTCGTCTTCAACAATGATAGTATCGTCCTCTTTTTCATTAACACAGGTCAAGACTGGTGAGGCTGGGCCAATCTCTTTAACCCATTCTGTTGCATCTATACCGAAGAAGATAATATAGATAACACGACTTCCGTGTACCGTTATCAATGTTTCTTCGACAATATCTTTCGGTATACACGGCAATCCATCCGGCCTGCTCTTCAAACTGGTAATTCGTACCAGTCCATCTTTATGAACATTTACAAAGATTGGGTCATTTGTATCACGGGCAACTCCATTTTCTTTCTCCGAATCAAACAAAGTGTCAATAGCAGAATAGAATGATGTATCAACAATCTTTACTATAGGAACATTATGTATAGCATTTTCATAAACATGCTGAGAATAGCATATTATAGGTGTACATAATGCTAATATTACTAAGTAAACTTTCTTCATTGCTTGCTTCTCCATGGTAAACTCTTCATCGGTTTTGTACAATCCATTTGTCCACCCCCACCTGTCATCAGCTCCAATAGCTGTATGTCCATAATTTGACCTCCCATATATTTTGTATAGCCGTTTTGGGTTGTGTATGTATAGAAGGTTGTATGTGGATTTCTATCGGAAATATATAAATCTCCATGTTCTCTTGGGTCCAGCGCAAACATTGAAGGTATTGGACAACCTGAAGGATGGTTATGAGATGATTCTTTAATGGTATACCCATTATTTTTTAGTTTAGACCGACATCCATTTTTTGCAGACTCGTGTGTCGTCCCAACAAAATTGGATCCATCCGTGGCCACGTCATGCTCCCATTCTATGGGATGACCGCCATCGGCTGTATAATTCTCTGAAAAAAACTCGAACAAATCGTCTGCATTTTCATCTCCACACACGGAAAAAGCAGTCGCATCGCTACCAGGAAGAGTGAATTCAGACAATGTCCCTAATTTATATTGACAACTACTAGCGCGAATACTCCCGTCATCATCTATGATATGTATCTGGTCAAAATCATTGCTCACTGTATGCTCAATAATATTACCTAAATTGTCCAGCTTCCATATATCTCTACCATCTGGGTCAACCAACTTCACCGGATTCCAAGCACAATAAGCGTAAGGACTAATGCTGGGGTACTTGTCGCTCATGGGGTCAACGCTCAACCACATCGTCGTCAGCTCGTGGTCCATGTATCTGGCACCGAAGTAGCCGTAACCCGTTTCCCCGTCCTTCTCTTTCCCGGTGAAAGTGAAGCGCTCCTGATACCCTGCTGGGTGCTGGTCCACGAAGGGTTCTCCGAAGGGCAGGTACTGGAGGTGCTGGATGGCGTCGCCGTGATGGTCTGTAATCCATGAGGCGGAACCCAGATGGTCGGAGTGGTAGAAGTAGACTTCCTCGGCATCTTCCCAAGAGGTTGGCCCTCCTTCCCCAGGGGCAGAGGACTGGTTCCAGTGGCAGGGACCCGAAACATTCTCCATCATTATCTGGAATCTCTTTATATCCACCGCCACATCGGCTTTTAAACTCACTGGAATCACCTCGGGGTCTATCGGTTTTAAATCCCCTTCATACGGTTCGGGCACCTTTATACAATCTATATCACAGGGCACCGTCTCATTCGATTCAATTATTTCAAGGCATTGGACAAAGAGTTTTTTGGCGTTTGCGCTAAGCTCTACGTCTTCCCGTATATGGGCCAGCCCTCCGCAGCCCAAGCGTGCCGCCAGGCGTTCGGTACCGGCATAGTAGTGCTTGGTGTAGCCTTGCTCGGTCAGCACCATGTAGGGCGAGGGGTAGAGGGTGACATGGTCGAGGCAGCCGTAGGTGTGCTGCTCCCATGCGTTCACGTCGACCGTCGAGGCGTCGCCCGTCATCTTCAGCGTGCGCTGCCCCGTGTGGTATAGGCGGTCCGTTTTATGTGCTGTTCGATTCAATTATTCTTTGTCCCCATTTATTTTTTATCGTTGTAAAAGGTACCTGTTCCTTGTCCAATTCTTCGTCCAATACATTTTTTTGTATATGAAAAATCCAGATAAGGAATCCTGATGTCTTTACATGCTTCTACGCCATGATATTCTTCCAACAATATATCCTCAGGTTCTTCATTGTTTTCTTGCAAATTCATTTTCTGAATATATTCTCGCCTTCGAAGAGTATCCACGAACGAGGAAATCGAATAGTCCTTAATTCTATGTTTCTCGTCAAATTCTATATGATAATGTAAACATCGAAAATCTTCGACTGCCCACATTGAAAAGTCTGTTTCACGAGAATAGCTTGTATATATGTCAATGGCTTTGTTTTTATACATAAACAATATTATTTCAGGATCATCAATTTTCCCCCTTCGATTTAAACCGTAATAATAGAAGTACAACGCAACAGGGCGAGCCAAATCATCCGTTACTTCGATAATATAATTTTTCGACAAAACAGCATTTTGTTGAGATACATTCCATTCTATTACAGACGGTTCTTCATTAAATCCATCTAGAATATGATACAATGTGTCTTGCGCATTTAAACCAAGAGGAAATACTATGCACAAAAAAACCAATAAATTTTGTTTCATAATATAAAATCACTTTACTATTCGAATAACACCATTCCCGTTCCGGGGAATCCCTATACATTGGTCGTATTGCCCTTTCCTGGGTTTAAAGCCAGTGGCTCCACAATATCTGGCAACATTCTGTGCCATTGCTTTTGACTGATTGCCATCATACAAAACAACACCATTGGAATTCAGTGTATACGAGTTTGACACAACTGCACATTTTGTAGACCAATCTCTAGCTGGTAGACCCCCTTGATGCTTAGCGTCTTTTAATTTGCTCCACGCATAATGCATCGCCACACCTCTTCCTTTTGCTAAAGTTTCATTATATAGCTCGGGCCATCCATTCCACTGTGGTCCTGCAACCGTTCCGATAGAATAAATGCCACATTCTATTGGAGCAATAACACCATCGGTTTGATACGATTTTGAGTTATCAGCCACTCCTGTTGGTTCAACAGCATATCCGGCTACTCCCTCTCTAGACAACATGAAGACACTTAATGTTTGTTGTCCATTGTCTTCAAGAGTCACATTGCAAATTCTTTTCCCATAATCCCCTTCCGAAAAAACAACAGACCCAGTCGTTCCATCACCTTTGGTCACATTTATTACATCATTTCCTTGTGCAATAATTGGAGTGCCAATATCCCATTTTTTGGTAGTGTTATTGTACGTTACATTTAGAGTATCCATACCATTGGGGTCAACCGACCTCACCGGATTCCATGCACAATAGGCATAAGGCGAAATGTTGGGATACTTATCCGCCATCGGGTCGACGCTCAGCCACATTGTCATCAGCTCGCTCCAGTAGTACCGTGCACCGTAGTAATGGAAGCCGCTCTCATAGTCCTTCTCTTTCCCGTTGAAGCGGTACATTCCAAGGCGGGTGGTGTCGAAGGTTATGCCATGCAGATCCACCCAGTCCTCGCCGTATGGCAGGTAGTTGAGGGTCTGTGTCACCTGGCCGTTCTCGTCGGTGATATAGGCTGTGGAACCGAGGTGGTCGGAGTGGTAATAGAACGCCGGTTCGGGGTCTCTCCGATCGTGTTCCTGCCTGACCAGGTCATAGAGGTCGATAGTATTGTCTATCTCGACAGCAATGTCGGAACAATTCCCGAATGCTGTCAAGCCATTCCAGACAAATAAAACAAAGAGTATCAATGTTTTATTCATATCAATCTATGCCGTTCAATTCGACAAAGATACAGAAAAATCCATAATTCT
>JAILDR010000077.1 GCA_024689285.1 Bacteroidales bacterium
ATTCCCAAAAACTACCGCCTTTTGGGAAATTGCGTCCGCTTTGGGGCATAAAACCCTTATCTTTGCCGCATGAAACGAAATCTATTATCAGTTTTTCTGCTTCTGTTGTTCTTGTCGTGCCAGCAACCGCCCGAGATGGTGCAGCATGGAGACATCACCTATATCCCAATGGAAGCTAAACGCCTTCCCGACATGAACGAACCGCGTGGAGGACACGCGATGGTTTGGGCCGGCGACCATATTTTGGCCATTGGCGGTCACACCACGGGTTTCATCCCTACAGCCACAGCGGAATACTACGAGGGCGGACAATGGCACACGATACCTACCCTCTATCCGCACGACACACCCTTTGGCTTGGCACTGAAAGACGGCGGCGTTTTGGTAGGGGGCGGCTATGAAAGCAGTTTCGGGGTGGGTCAAACTTGGGGCGTTGAACGCTATCATCCTAAAACGCACACTTTTACTCCGGAGCCTATTATGGAAGAAAAAAGGGCACATGCCAGTGCTTTGGAATTGGAGAACGGCGATATCCTCATCAGCGGCAACTGGTATTCCACCGATGTCACCGAAATCTATTCAGATACTGTGGAAGCCCAATGGATTGACACCGCAGCGGACAACCGCAGTTATCCTTTCCTCCTACCCGTCACCAACGACAATGTCTGGATCATTGGCGGCACTTACGGGAGTTATGGACTTGGCACCCAAAACGTTGTAGACCAGACCAAAGGAGAGCCTTTCACGGTGGATTTGTTGGTAGAATGGCTTCCCCAAAACCCAACGGACCGCAACGTACAGGCCGATGCCTATCGCCTGGCGGAACACACCTTCCTGATACCCGCCATGAACGCCGAAGGAAAGTGGGCACCTATGCTTGTTGACAGCACGGGGTTCTCGTTGTTGTCCATGGAACAGCCATTGCCTATGGAAGGGCCTTGGGGCGCAATCCGATATATAGGTTCGTTTTGGACCGTTCCTGAAACACAAACGGCCTGGCTGATGGGCCTTGACGAGCAACAACATGTCTTTTTGGCTGAACTCGACTGCCAACCCGTGTTCCAAGGAAGCAAAGCAAAACTCACCATGCATTGTTCGGATCCTTTGGAACAGTTTCCCTCCAATCCTTATGAACTGATGTTGCCCGACGGGATTTTCGTCACGGTTGGAGGCATGATTCATACCAATTACGATGTCAGTGCTTCCGTGTATGCCTTTTATCCTGATGCCGCGCCCACAAAACGCACCTCCATGCTAGTCATCGGCATTGGTCTGGCGCTTTTGTCTGGCGTGTTTTTAGCTTTTGTGATTCGGAAAAAACGGGAAAAGAAGCCTGGCAAGGAGGATATGGTCTCCACGCCGGTAGAGACGGTTCCGTCAAACGAGAAGTCTGAACTTGCCGACAAACTCAAGGCGATAATGGAAGAGAAGCAGCTTTTCAGGAACAAGGATTTGCGCGCTGCCGATGTGGCCGCCGAACTGTGTACCAACACCAACTATCTTTCTGCCTGCCTCAACGGTGAACTGAACACCAGTTTTCCTGCCTTTGTCACGGGCTATCGAATTCGTTACGCGCAAGAATTGATGCGCAAAGACCCAACAATGTTTCTTTCGAAAGTAGCTGAAGTATCGGGGTTCACCAACGAAAGGACTTTTCTGCGCGCTTTCAAGGCCACTTGTGGTGTCACGCCTTCAGAATGGAAACAGGAACTTCCCCTTCACCCATGAAGAGGCTGGCTTCCCGATGAAGAGTGACCTTCAGGACAAGTACTTCCCGCACGTCACCCGCATCGATGATGCCTACGGCTACAGGAATTTGGTTTGCAAGTTCTCTGCTGAATAATTGGGTTCACGCAGAACTCGCAGAAAACGCAGAATTGTAGAGACGGTGTGCACACCGTCTCTACTACCTAAACCAAACGAAAAAACGCGACCGATTGGCCGCGTTTTTTCATGTTGTGTTATCTATTTCAGCTTATTGCTTCACGAAACGTTTGACAGCTGAACCCTTATCGGTATCCAGCATCAGAATGTAGGTGCCCGACGGGTAATCGCCCACATCCAGTCTGATAGAAGATTGCTTTCTCGTTTCAATCATTCCCATTAACTGACCGTACACATTGAACACCCTCACCCTATTGATGTCCTCACCTTCAATCCGCACAGCATCGCGTGCAGGGTTAGGATAAAGGGTAATCGTTGAAGACAACGACTCGCTCACGGCATCGTCATAGTAGAATACAGCAACGATGTGATCTTCACCATAAACCACAAACGTATAGCAAGTGTCATCCACAAACAGAGTATCATTAACAATCCAATGCTCAAAATAGTAATTCTCATAGGCATGAGCACAGAGTGTAACAGTGTCGCCATAAATATGGTAACCTATATCACCAGAAACTTCGCCTGCTTGATCGGGATAAACCTCAGCATTCACGAGAAATTCGTTCTTGTTAAAGATAGCGGTCAGATGATGGTCTTGATCCATCACAAACGTATAGATTTCTTCCGTTGAGAACACATCTCCGTTGCCATCAATCCAGTATTCAAAATGGAAATAGGATTGATTCGGAATGGCAATAATGGTGCATGTATCACCACAATTGACAGTCACGAAGCAACTGTCGCAACCAAAGTAAGTCTCTTCATCAATTACAGCAAAGCTTTGACCCATGATGGTATCATTGACAGTAACACTCAGTTGGTATTGGACAGGTCGGAATTCAGCAATATAATAATGGTCTCCTTCTACGATAAATGTATATTCAGGTTCGGCCGAAACAATAGTATCGTTTTCATACCAACCAACAAATTCATAGCAATCATCAGGTATAGCTATAAGGGTACATGTATCACCATAGAAATATGGGCCATCACCAATAATTACACCAGGACCTTCAGGATTGACAATAATTTCATGCTCGTTAATAGCGAAGTGAGCAACAAAATTGCGATTTGAGGTCACCGTAAAATGATAAGTTGAATCGATTGCGACTTGCTGACCATTTTCAGTCCAATTGACAAAATGATATCCAGGGTTAGGAATAGCGCTTAAGTGGCAAGTCTGGCCATATTCATAACCACCGGCACCGGTAATTGTACCGCCATCTTCAGGATCAACATCCACAATAACAACATAGGAGTTGGTTGAGAAATTGGCCACCAGGTTGCGATTGCCTGTCACCGTGAACTCGTATGTGGTGTTGCTTGACACTTGCAAACCATCCTCCGTCCAATTAATAAAGGTATAACCCGTATTGGCCACAACAGTCACAATGCAGGTTTGACCATATTGATAGGTTCCACCGCCATTAACCGTGCCACCGGCAGTTGGATTGGCAGAAACTGACACATGATAACTATTGGTGGCGAAATTGGCCACCAAGTTGCGGTTATCCGTTACGGTAAACACATAAGTGGCATCCGTCGAAACAATTTGTCCATTCTCCGTCCAGCTGACAAAGTTGTAGCCCAAATTGGGAGTAGCAATCAAGATGCAAGTTTCGCCAAAGCTAAATGTACCACTACCCGAAACCGAGCCACCATCTGCCGGATTGACCATTGCATTGATGACATAAGACTTGACAGTGAATTGAGCCACCAGATTACGTGACGCCGTCACATTGAAACTATAAGTTGCATCATTAGAAACCACAACGCTGTTTTCTTTCCAGCAAACAAAGTCGTAACCCGTGGCAGGAGTAGCTGTCAAGGTGCACGTCTCACCGTAAAGATAGGTACCCGTGCCGCTCACCGTACCGGAATTAGTCGGATTGACAGCAGCGGTGATAACAAAGGATTGAAGCATGAAGTGGGCTACAAGGGTATGGTTGCCCGTTACAATAAACTCGTAAGTGGCATCCGTCGAGACAACTTGACCGTTCTCTGTCCAGTTGACAAAGGTATAACCAGTGCTGGGAGTGGCAACCATGGTGCAGGTCTCACCATAGAGGAAAGTGCCTCCACCCGTTACCGAACCACCAATGGAGGGATTCACATTTGAGGAAATCACATAGCTCTTCAAAGTGAAATTGGCCACTAAGTTATGGTTACCCACAACAGTAAACTCATAGGCGGTTTCGGTCGAGACAATTTGGCCGTTCTCCGTCCAATTGACAAAGCTATAGCCCGTGTTAGGAGTGGCTACCAAAGTGCAAGTTTCTCCATAGGAGTAGATGCCTGTACCAGAGATTGTGCCGCTTTCCGTTGGATTAACCGTTGCAGCAATACCATAGGACTTGGTAGTGAATTCAGCCACCAGATTACGTGAAGCCGTGACAGTGAAAGTGTAAACAGCATTGGTTGCTACCGGAACTCCGTTTTCTTTCCAGCAAACGAAGTCGAATCCTGTGGCAGGCGTGGCAACCAATGTGCAATTCTGGTTAATAGTATATGTACCAGCACCTTCCACCGTACCGCCATTGGTTGGGTTAGCCGTGACGGAAATAACAAAAGATGCCTCAACGAAAACAGCAACCAAACTACGGTTTGCCGTCACCGAAAAGCTATACGTGGGACTATTTGACACATTGATACCGTTTTCCTGCCAGCAAGAAAAAGTGAATCCTGGATTAGCCGTTGCCTTCAGAGTGCAGGTTTGTTGGTATCCATAAGTACCAGCACCCACCACCGTACCGCCAACATACGGCTCGGGGGAAGCCGAGATATTGTATGTCGCTGCAACAAAGTTAGCCACCAAATCGCGGTTGTCAGTCACCGTGAAACTGTAAACAGGGTCACTCGTTTGTGGAACGCCGTTTTCAGTCCAGTGGGCAAACGCGTAACCTGGGTTGGGTAATGCCGTCAGTGTGCAGGTTTGACCACCATTGTAGTCGCCTGCGCCAGTTGTCACACCGCCAATCGTAGGGTTAGGCGTCACACCGATGTGATAAACACCGTCATTCAAATCATTGTTGACAGGGAGGTTTTCAGCATGGGCATTGGCACATACCAAACCCAAAATCATCCCTAAAAATAAAAGAGTTTTACGCATAAAACTAGTTTATTATTTCACACAGCAAAATTATAAAATCACTATTACTATGTTATTGTTTTACAAAACGTTTGACAGCTGTACCTTGATCTGTATCGAGCATCAGGACGTAGGTTCCCGGTTGGTAATCACCGACCTCAAGTCTGATAGAAGATTGCTTTCTCGTTTCAACCGTTCCCATCAACTGTCCATACACATTGTACACTCTCACCCTGTTGATGTCCTCCCCTTCAATCTGCACGGCATCGTATGCAGGGTTAGGATAAAGGGCAATTGTTGAAGACAACGACTCGCTCACGCCATCGTCAAAGTAGAAACCGGCAATGATATGGTCTTCACCATAAACCACAAACGTATAGCAAGTGTCTTCCACAAACAGCGTGTCGTTAATAATCCAATGTTCGAAGTAGTAATTCTCATACGCATGAGCGCAGATGGTAACAGTATCGCCAAAGAAATGGAATCCAACATCACCAGTCACTTCGCCTGCTTCTTCAGGATAAATCTCAGGATCCACAAGATATTGGTCCTTGCTAAAGATAGCGGTCAGATTATAGTCTTGATCCATCACAAAGGTATAAACATCCTCTGTTGAGAATATATCACCGTTTCCATCAACCCAATAATCAAAATGATAGTAGTATTCCACCGGAATGGCCGCAATGGTGCAGCTATCGCCACAATAAACGGCGATCACGCAAGTATCGCAAATATAAGTTGTTCCGTCAATCTCAGCATAGCTTTGGCCCATAGCCGTATCGTTGACAGCAATACTCAATTGGTATTGAATGGGTTCGAAACTGGCCTCAATAGTATGGTTTCCATCTACAACAAAACTGTATTCAGGTTCGGCTGAGAGCAGAGTGCCGTTTTCAAACCAGCCCATAAACTTATAGCACTCGTCAGGTAAAGCGACCAGGTTACAAGTATCACCATAATAGTAAACACCGTCACCAATAACGGTTCCGCCTCCATCAGGATTCACAACAATCTCATACTGGTTGCGACCGAAGTTGGCCACCAAATTACGGTTGGCGGTCACCGAGAAAGTGTAAATTGAATTGGTAGCAACTGGCGTGCCGTTCTCAGTCCAATTGACGAAATTATAACCCGTATTGGCTTCTGCATTCACCGTGCATTCTTGGGCATAATAGTATTCATCACCACCATCAACCACACCACCAACCTCCGGGTTGGCAGCAACCGTAACCGTGTAAATCTCGGAAACGAAATTGGCGACCAGATTACGAGGGCCCGACACATTGAAGCTATAGGTGGGAGTATAAGAAACCACCTGGCCAACTTCATCTGACCAATGCTGGAAAGTATAGTGTGGGTTAGCAATTGCAGTCAAAGTGCAAGTCTGACCGTAGAGGTAGGTACCAGCGCCATTGACCGAACCACCAATCGTAGGATTGACAGACACTGAAATCTGGCAGCTTGCCACAGTGAAGTTAGCCACGAGGTTACGGTTGCCCGTCACCATGAATTCGTAAGTGGGTTCATTCGAAACGGGATCTCCGTTCTCTGTCCAGCAAACGAAGGCAAAACCTTCATTGGGAGTGGCAGTCAAAGTGCAAGTCGACTCAAAAATATATGATCCAGTACCAGTAACGGAACCACCTTCGGTGGGGTTCACCGTGGCGGAAATAACATAAGTCTGACGAGCAAATTCGGCCACCAAGTTGCGGTTGGCAGTAACCGCAAAGCTGTAAGTAGCATTGTTCGATACAGGTTCTCCATTTTCAGCCCAATACCTAAAGTAATATCCTGTTTCAGGAACGGCGGTCAAAGTGCAGGTCTGGTTATAGGTATATGTACCGGCACCGCTTGCAGAGCCACCATTTGTCGGGTTTATCGTGGTGGAAATAACAAAAGTCTGCTGCACGAAAGTAGCAACCAAGTTACGGTTGGCAGTCACAGAGAAAGTATAAGTACGGTTATTTGAAACATTGGCACCGTTTTCTGTCCAGCAAACAAAATCATAACCCGGGTTGGCCGTTGCAGTCAAAGTGCAGGTTTGCTGGTATCCATATTCTCCAGCACCCACCACTGAGCCACCGATATACGGTTCGGCATAGGCGGAGATAGTGTAGCTTGCTGCAACAAAATTGGCCACCAAATTACGGCTTTCGGTAACGATGAAACTGTAAACAGGGTTGCTTGATTGAGGAGCATCATTTTCAGTCCAGTTGGCAAACGCATAACCTGGGTTAGGAGTGGCCGTCAACGTGCAGGTTTCACCATTGTAATAATCGCCTGCCCCTGTTGTTGTTCCACCAACAGTCGGGTTTGACGACACTCCAATATAATACGGAATGGCATCAGTCAATGAATCAGTAACGTGAGTAAACATCACGTTGCTTGCTTGGGCATTGGCAAAAAGGAACGCCAATAAAGCCGAAAATAGAAACACTTTTTTCATAATAAAACTTATAACTGGTTAATAAAATCTTCTATATATTATTATACAATATGTATCTATTATTATACAATATGTCGCAAAAATAGTAAATTTTCCACAATCACATCAATCTTATCAACAAGAATAAATAATTTTGTTATCAAACCAACAAAATCATCAACAATAAGAAAGCCTGACAAGCCTTTTCAATCGCAGCCTTCAACAAAAATCTCAACATTTTCAAAGACAATCACTTCACCAGCGGTGATTTTTGCCCGCTTGCGGGTCTCCACTTCGCCGTTGCGTAGCACCATGCCCGCCGTGACCACTTCCTGAGCCTCACTGCCTGAATCCACCACACCGGTGGCTTTCAACAACGCGATAAGCGGAATAAAAGTTTCGTTGTCGCGCAAAGCGAATTGTATTCTATTAAGTTTCTGAGCCATAACTTTTTATATAGATTTTGAAAAAGACCGCCCTCCACAAGGGAAGGCGGTCCCAAAAACAATTATGAGAAAACATTACTCTGCTTTAGGTTCTTCCTTGGCAGCCTTTTCCTGCTTCTCAAGGTTTTCCTTCAGACCAGCGAGAACTCCAAGGTCTCCAAGGGTGCTGTGCTCAATGTTGTCATTGATTTGCTTCACAGTACGCTTGGTTTGCTTGGCAACCTTATCGGCTTCGCTCTCTTCTGTTGACTTGGCAGGAGCTTCCTTCTCGACCTCCACTCTAGGCAGGGCAAGGATAATCTTCTTATTATCCTTGTTGAATTCAAGGACCTTGAAGTCAAGCACATCGTCCACCTTGGCGGGGGTGCCGTCTTCCTTCTTCATGTAGCGGCTGGGGCAGAAGCCTTCAACGCCGTAGGGCAGCGAAACCACAGCGCCTTTGTCGGTGGCGTTGATAACGGTGCCTTGTTGCATGGAGCCGACGGTGAACACGGTCTCAAACACATCCCAAGGATTCTCCTCGAGTTGCTTGTGGCCGAGGCTGAGACGACGGTTCTCTTGGTCGACATCGAGGACGACGACTTCGATGGTCTCGCCCACCTTCGTGAACTCGGCCGGATGCTTGATCTTCTTGCTCCAGCTGAGGTCGCTGATGTGGATGAGGCCGTCAACGCCTTCCTCAAGCTCGACGAAGATGCCGAAGTTGGTGAAGTTGCGCACAGTGGCAGTGTGCTTTGAGCCGACGGGATAACGCTCGACGATGCTGGCCCACGGGTCGGGCATCAGCTGCTTCATGCCGAGGCTCATCTTGCGCTCTTCGCGGTCGAGGGTCAAAATCTTGGCTTCCACCTCGTCGCCCACCTTCAGGAAGTCCTGAGCACTGCGGAGGTGTTGCGACCACGACATCTCGGAGACGTGGATGAGGCCTTCAACGCCAGGAGCAATCTCGACGAACGCGCCGTAGTCGGCCACGACGACGACCTTACCCTTGACGGTGTCGCCCACTTGCAGGTTGGCATCAAGGGCATCCCACGGATGAGGAGTGAGTTGCTTGAGGCCGAGGGCGATACGTTTCTTGTTGTCATCGAAGTCGAGGATGACGACCTTGATCTTCTCGTCCAAGGTGACCACCTCTTCAGGATGGCTGATACGACCCCAGCTGAGGTCGGTGATATGGATGAGGCCGTCAACGCCGCCGAGGTCGATGAACACGCCATAGCTGGTGATGTTCTTGACCACGCCTTCGAGGACCTGACCCTTTTCGAGCTTGCTGATGATTTCAGCCTTCTGGGCTTCAAGCTCGTCTTCAATGAGGGCCTTGTGCGACACGACCACATTCTTAAATTCTTGGTTGATCTTCACAACCTTGAACTCCATCACGCTGTCGACAAACACATCGTAGTCGCGGATGGGCTTGACGTCGATCTGCGAGCCGGGCAGGAAGGCTTCGATGCCGAACACTTCGACGATCAAGCCACCTTTGGTGCGGCTCTTGACGTAACCGTTGATGATTTCGCCCTTCTCGAAGGCTTCGTTGACGCGGTCCCACGACTTGAGCAGCAGGGCCTTCTTGTGCGAAAGGATAAGCTGACCGTTGGGGCCTTCCTGGTTCTCGACGTAGACTTCCACCTTGTCACCCACTTTCAGGTTGGGGTTGGTGCGGAACTCAGCGAAGGGGATGACACCGTCCGACTTGAAGCCGATGTTGACAACCACTTCGCGGGGCGTAATGGCCTCCACAGTGCCTTCGATAACCTCGTGGTCAACCACTTGGCTCATCGTGCGGACATACTGATCCTCAAGCTTCTGACGCTCTTCGGAAGAGTAGTTGTCGAACTTCTTGTGTGAAGAATTCCAGTCGAAATCTTCAGCAGGAACGGGTTTTTGTTTGGGGGCTTTGGGCTTTCTCTCAACCGGCTTTTCTGCTACGGGAGCAGTCTCGACGGGAGCCTCATTGATGATGTTTTCTTGTTCTTCCATTGCGGAAAATGTTGTTTTGTTGTACCCGTTTGCGTTCCAGATAGCCACAAGCGAGGAGGTTAAACTTTTGATTACCAACAAGAACCGTTGATTTTGCAATCACTCTGGAGTGCGGATCAAATCGGGCTGCAAAAATAGAAAAAAACCTAATAAGTATTACACTTTCAGGGAATTATTTTTCACACCTCCCTCAATAAGAAGGCCAGATACATGGGCAGGGTCAGAAGATAACACATTCTTCCGATGTTGTAGTCGCCTAATTTCAAGGCACTTGTAACATGGTATTTTTCAGGATGCTTCAATACGGTTTGCACTGACTTGGCATTGCCAGTAGTGGCCTTGCATTCCACAGGTGTGCATTGCCCTTTATAACGGATGAGGAAATCGAGTTCCAAGCCTCCGTCTTTATGGAAGTAATATAGCTTACGTCCCATTTTGCCGAAGATGTCGGCCATAAGGTTCTCTTTGATAGCACCATGATAGCTGAGCAGATCACCTTGCAATATACTTGACTGGGTTCCTTCTTCCAGCATCGAGACAAGCAATCCGATATCAGCCATATACACCTTGAATTCACTTTGGATGCGATGTCCGTCAAGCGGCAGTTCAGTTATCTCCGTATTGTAGCAGCGACGGATGATGCCAGCATCTTCTATCCATTGAAGACTCCCAACATAATCACGGCCTCGACTCCCAGGGCGGACTACGGTGTAACTGAATTTTTTATATTCGCGGGCCAGTTGTGCAGGTATCGATTCAAAACATTCCCTAATGCGCGGCTTGTCGACAGCAGCGGCATACTTCACCATATCCGATTTATACTCATCGACTATGCGTCTCTGCACGGCAAGCACCCTCCCTATCTGTTTCGTTTCCATAAAGGTGGTGACGACCTCAGGCATACCGCCCACCACAATATACTGATGAAGCAGTTCACGAAACCGGTCATGCAGTGCTTCCTCAACGGGAGTTTCACTTATGAGGCATTTCTTCAAGTATTCCACATGCTGGTCCTTGATGCCATTGGCCCACAGCCACTCTTCAAAGTCCATCGGAAACATTTCCACAATATCTTCAAACCCAACGGGGATAGAGGCTTCTTCTTCCTCCTTTTTCTCCTCCGAAGTCTTGTAACCATTTACGCCAAGCAACGAGCCCGTACACATCACCTCATACCTGCCATCCAAATGGAAGTATTTCAGCGAGCCTCTTGCCCGTGGGCAATCTTGTATCTCATCGAAGACAAAACATGTATCGCCAGCCTCGATTTCAACATTAGGTATGGCCGCCGTAATACGCATAATGATAGCGTCAACCTCCAGATTCGGAGTAAAAAACTTCTTGTATTCTGGATGCTCACGGAAATCCAGATACACCACATTCTTGAAATGCTTACGGGCAAAATCCATAACGCTGCTGGTCTTGCCACACTGCCGGACTCCTTTCACAACTAGAGGCTTGTGAGAGGTATCGTCTAACCACGACTGGAGTATGTTTTCGATTTTTCGCTTATACATAGTTAGTTACACATTTTCCACCCGACTTTTTTCATTTTTACACACATTTTCCACCCGACTTTTGGTGCAAAATTACACATTTTCTTCTATTGTGTACCTTTTTTCGGCATAAAAATGTACAAAGGGCAACAAAAAAACAGCAAGCCCCTTACAAAAACCCATTTTGACTAATGACTAAATGACTGCAAGGGCAAATTTACCCTTCACTTTTTTCGGACAAAAAACTTGCAGAATCCAGTTTTTTTCTTATTTTTGCAATGCAAAACAAAGAAGCGAACAAGCCGCATTTATCCCTGTAACTATCTGTGTTTGTGAACGTTAAATAGCATAGATAGACTTGCAAGCTCTATTCAACAACATAACATCTTCACACACAGCACATTAAAGGCTTCAAAACCATAGCAAGCCTATAGCAACGCTATACCAAGCCTATTGCCTCTCTGAGGTAACTTCGAGGCAACTCCGAGACTCCTTCGAGGTAGCGTTCTGACAGCCTCTTCAAAACAGACCGCAAGCAGCAACAAAACACACAAATAACACAGAACAAGGGCTATTTCCCAACCTTTTTCACAAACTTCACAATCATCTCCAACACCTCAGGCGAAATAGTCTCATCAATGTTGAAGTATTCATTGGGGCTGCCCGTCTCGCAATGCTGGAACAGATGATTCAAGTCAGGCATTTCGTGCAAGGTCATGTTGGCCTTACCATATTCGCTGATGATTTTCTCGTAGGCGGGAAGGTTTTGCGAGGCCACCACCTGCAAGTCTTTCGAGCCATTCAGAAGCAAGGCGGGACAATTCGTCTTCACGATGGCTTCGGTGGGGTCGTATTTCAGGAAATAGTACATCCAAGGCGAAGCAAGCTCACCAACGGTCTGTTCAATCAGTTCGTCACTGTAGCCCCAGCCTTTCAACAACTGGCGCAACAGACTATCAGCCTCTATCCTATCGCTTGAGGCGGCAATGATGTCGAACATTTGTGCATTGGCATTGCTGCTGAATTGGATGGCCTCTTCCGTCATACCCGAAGCCCTCAAAATAGCGGCCTGCTGCGCTTTAAGCAATTGGATGCCGTCGACAGCAGGACCGGCCAACGAAACCAAAAACGCCACTTCTGGTCTTCGTGCCGAAACCATGAAATTAATGATACCGCCCTCGCTGTGGCCCAAAATACCAATTTGCGCTGCATTGACTTCCTTGCGGCTGCGAAGATAGTCAAAAGCGGCTTCGGCATCGTAGGAGAAATCCATGCTGGTGGCATTGAGCACCTCTCCTTCCGAACCTCCTACGCCCCTGTCGTCGTATCTTAAAACCGCGATTCCATTACGGGTAAGATAATCGGCAATAACCCAGAAGGGACGATGGTTCATCAATTCCTCATCGCGGTTCTGCTGTCCGCTGCCTGAGACGAGCACCAAGGCCGGAAACGGACCGTCGCCTTCGGGGATAGTTAAAGTTCCGGTTAAGGTGTTTCCTTCTTTTGCGTTGGTCAACCGCACCTCTTCAATACGATAGTCGAAAGGCGGTTGCGGGTCTTGAGGACGTGCATGTTGGGTTTCCTTCTCCCCTCTTTTGAGGTTCAATGGGAAGGTCATACCCCGTTGCGAAAATTCGCCTTCTATAATGTTATCTTTCAACTCTCCAGAATAGCTGGCACCCATCGCGGACATTGTCATCTGCAAGCGGTTGTTTTGGAAAACGGTTTCATCCACAGGTATGTCTTTTGCCCCCTGCCCTGGAACATCCAATGTGGCGGAATAGCCATTGTCAGTGGCTTTGATATCGAAGCCCATCTCCAGTTTTTGCACACCAAGGTCGATTTGGCCTTTCCAGTAGCCTTCGATTTGAGCTTGAGATTGAAGGACTACGAATAATAATAGAAAAAGGATTTTTGTTTTCATTGTTAATTATGGATTACATGGATTTTATAGATTATGGCATCAGATCGTCTCGGGTGCCCATGAACATCCTAATCCATCCCAAGGGGAATATGATTAGGAAACACACGGCAAACCAAAACCAGAACGACTTGCCGCGCCTTCTTGCTATCAAGCCACCGATGACAGCCTGCACTACATAGGCTACTACCACCAGCAGGATGATTAAATTTTCGCTCATTTCTTTTTCCTCCCAGATTTTTTCAAGGCCTCCGCAATGATCCACTGCAGCTGTCCGTTGACTGAACGGAACTCATCGGCAGCCCATTGCTCCACCGCCTCCATCGTCTCTGAGTCGACGCGAAGCAGAAAGGTCTTGTTATTGGTACTATTGTCTTTTTCCTTAGCCATGAGTTACCTCCCTTTTGATTTCACTTTAGCAATCATCTCAAGCGTCTCCTCCTCCGTGGCGCAGTTAAGGTAATACAATTTGCCGTCCACAGTACGCACTTCAAGCAATGGACCGCCATCGGTGCATACGAACAGCATGCAACTTTCGCCCCCTTTTTTACGGAAATGCCCAATGCCGACATCTTCGGTGGCGATGCCATTGGTGCGGATGGGAAAACTGGGCCATTCCGTCAAAATGTTAGCCTCAGTAATATCGCTCAAGGGAATAGAAGCACTATATCCACCGCCCTTGGCCGTAATGTATTCCTCTGACACTTCAACCGTTGCCGGCTTACTGCCTTTGAAGAAGAAAAACAAAATTACCGCAAAAGCCACGACGGTAATGATGATGGCTATCCAGTTTTTCTTCCTTTCCTTCTTGCCTTCTTCGCCTTGCAAGCCAGCATCATATCTCTTACTGAGTACCACACTGGCGACAACAACAGCAAAAGCCATCACCAATAGCATTACCAAATGAAAGCCCATGGGCAGATGCGTCAGCGTGAAAATGCCGCCAAGAAGCACTATTGCCCCGCCGCTGATGAGGAACACATTGCGAAAACCAAGCTTCAAGCCTTCCAAGTCGACTTTGGCCAGCCGCTTTTTTGACATCGTGTTCACACCTGAAATGAGCATCGGGTTACGATAGACCGCCCAACCCGAAAGCATCAGGATTACACCCGTTATTAAATCTATCCAAAACATAACCATCTGTTTTTCACCTATTTTACTACTAAATAAACCACCAGTAACGCGAGCCCGATAGCGAAAGTAACAAAACCCGCCTTGCTAAACTCTCCCATAAAGCGCCATTTAGCGATGTTCAGCATTAAGCCAAAACCCAAACCTGTAATCCACATGGCAAGAAATGTTTCCAAGTGGAATACGATTTCAATCAATACCGCCACCACCCAAGCGACTCCATTAGATACGTAATTGGCCATAAAGAACTTCTGCATTCCTGCCTCGTATTCGGCGCCTCGTCGCTCTTCCATCACCCTTCTCATACCTCGGTCTTTTTCAGGATGATACTTCACCCGTATGGCAAACCACACAGAGATGGCAAGCATAATGAGCAAAAAGACACATAATAAGATTGGGCCAACCATGATAGATTATTTGAGAGTTAAAAACCAATAATACGCTGATAAAGCAATCATCGACAAGGAAAGCAGCATCACTATCACGAAGCCAATTCTTCCTGCACTTTCATATTGGCTCAAAACGATTTTCCAAAAGGAGAACAGCAGCACAGCGGTCATCACCATTACGATGGAAATGGCTATTGCGTCTTTATAAGCCTCCCATTGCGGAATGCTACAGGCGATGCTGGCCAAAATAAGCATAACACCGAAAAGGACAAATACCACAAAGCCAAACCGTTGCTTTTGTTCAAGAGGCATCTTGTCGCCACCAAAGCGAGCAGCCGAAAAGCCGAACAGACGGATGCTTCCACCCAATGCTGAACCCTTATCCCAACTGCGATAGATGATATCGGGGCGAAACTTTCCTAGGATTCCCACCGCGATGGAGACAATACCCATGATGATTAGTACTATTCCAAAAGTATCCATTTTAATTCTGTTTTATAGTTTTTTGTTCTCTTACTCTTGCATCGCTATACGTCATTGCGAGGAGGAATGACGAAGCAAACTATATCACTTGTTTTCTGGATTGCTTCGTGCCTCGCAATGACGCGAAGCGGCAGTCCGTTCTACATTCCGCATTCCTAATTCCGCATTCCGCATTAATATAGGCTTCCCGTATTCACCACGGGCTGTGCCGATTCGTCAGCACAGAGCACCACCATCAGGTTGCTCACCATAGCGGCCTTGCGTTCCTCGTCGAGTTCAACCACGCCCTCGTCCTTCAGCTTGTCCAAAGCCATCTTGACCATTGAGACAGCACCTTCCACAATCTTCTCACGGGCCGAAATGATGGCCGCAGCCTGCTGACGACGCAGCATCACAGCCGCAATCTCAGGCGAATAAGCCAGATAGTTGATACGTGCCTCAAGCACTTCCAGACCCGACATCGTGAGGCGCTCGTTCAGCTTGGCCAACAACACGTCGTTGATTTCTTTGCCGCCGGCACGAAGTGTCAGCTCGTCCTTTTCGGCCTCGTTCTCGTCGTAAGCGTACATTCCTGCCACCTCACGCAAGGCGGCATCGCTCTGCACCTGGATGAAGCTCTCGAAGGCACGCATACGGTTGGAGACCGTCACAGGAGCCGTACCCGAGCCGCCACCCGCCATCGTCTGCGAGTCAATCTCAAACATCGCCTTGTAGGTGTCCTTCAGCTTCCAGACGAGGATTTGTCCAATCATGATGGGGTTACCCGTCTTGTCGTTCACCTTAATATTATCAGGATTGAGGTTGCGGGCACGCAGCGAGACCTTCTTGGAGGTCATCAGGAAGTTGACCCAGTGGAAGCCAGTCTTGGTGAAGGTGCCTTTGTACTTTCCGAAAAACAGCATCACCATAGCCTCGTTGGGCTCCAGCTTGCGGAAGCCGATAGGCAAGATGCAGGCAAGCAGAAGGCCAATGATAGGAAGGATGATCATGGAAGACTCTTTGCTTCCAAAAGCAGCAATGCCCCAAACGCTCACAGCGATGAGAGCAATTTCAACAAACAGCGCGACGAATCCGTTCATCGCAAGACCCTTGAATTCAAATTCTTTTGTTTCCATAAGTGATATTATTTTGATATTGTTTTGATGCCGCAAAAATACATTAATTTTGGAACATGCAAGAAAAAAATGCACTTTTTTGAAAAAAAATCCCTATGAATGCCTTATTTTTGCAGTGAAAAACCGAATGGAAAATCAAAAATTATTCAATATGAAGAAATTAGCATTATTAGGAGTCATGTCAGTTATAATGATGACCGGCTGCTCCTCCTTAAAGATTGTGAACCAAAATGCCGCAGTAAACGCTGGTGCTGCCGCCGTGCAGGCTTTGACCATCAGCGATGCCCAAGTGGCACAATTGTGCAGCCAGTATATGGTGGAGACCGATGGACAGAACACCATCCTGCCTGCCGGCAACAGTTACACCCAGCGTCTCGACCGTATCATGGCGCGCTTCCACAACATCAACGAACTGAACCTGAATTACAAAGTCTATCAGTCAAGTACGGTAAACGCCTTTGCCAGCGGCGACGGTAGTGTGCGTGTCTACACAGGTTTAATGGACGTGATGAACGACGACGAGGTGTTTGCCGTCATAGGGCACGAGTTAGGCCACCTTATCAATAAAGACGTTCGCGACGCCTATCGTGCTGCCTATCTGATGGTGGCTGCCCGTTATGGTATCGGTGCCTTCAATGAAACGGCTGGTGCCATCTCACAGGGTTTCCTCGGCGACCTCGGCCAGCAACTGGCCCAAAACGCTTATTCACGCCGTCAGGAGACCGAAGCCGACGAGACTGCTTTCCAGTTCTGCATCAAAAACGGTGTCGACCCCTACGCCATGTATCATGCACTCAATGTATTGATTCGCCTTGAAGGCAACAGCGGCTCACAAGGCAAACTGGCCGAGCTGTTGTCATCCCACCCCAACACCTCGAAACGCGCTGCCCATATCAAGGAGATGTGCGAGGCAGCTGGCTATAAGATGACCACTCCTGGTGGCGCTACGGGAGGCTCCAAACCTTCCAACAGCTCCAATGGTGGCAACACCAACGGCGGCGGAAAGAAAATATCTATCAAGAAAGGCTGAGGGCAGACATTAGACAAATGGTCTGAAAGACCCAAGATAGCCCTAATGCTTATGATTTGGTAAAGGCCTCTGCAAGAGCCTTGTATTTCCTCCCACGTTCCTCAAAGTTCTTGTATTGGTCATAGCTCGCCGCAGCAGGCGAAAGCAGACACACATCGCCCGTCTTGGCATAGGCTTTCAAGTAGGCAAAGGCTTCTTCCATCGAGGAATAGTAAAAGGAGGTTAGCCCTTCGCCCATTAACTGCCTCATACTCTCCCCTGCCTTCCCCGTAAACAGCAGATGCGGAACAGGGTTCTCTTTGAGGAAATCCGCCAAAGGCCTATAGTCAATGCCCCGGTCGAAGCCGCCCAAGAGCAGGAAATCCACGCGGCCCAAGGCTTTACAGGCTTCAATGGTGGCCTGAGGGATGGTGGAGATGCTGTCGTTGACAAAACTCACGCCGCCAAAAGTGCCCACGGGTTCCAAACGATGCTCCAAAGGCTTGAACGTATATAAATAAGGTACGAATTCCCGACAATCTGCATCAGTAAAGGCATAGCAGGCCAGCAACGCCGCCTTGACATTCAGCAGGTTATGTTCGCCCTTGAGGGGCAATGCGGTTTCATCCACAAACTCGCTGATGTCATAATAGGAGAACACGATATTGTTGACAAACAGCCGCCAGGCATCCTCCAGCAAGGTATCATGGACGACGGCCACATCGTCCTCACCCATATAACGCATAATGTTGAGTTTGGCAGCTTTGTAACGCAGCATCGAACCGAAATGGTCAAGATGTTCCTCAAAAACATTGAGCAACACACCCACGCGAGGGCTGTTGTGGACATATTCCAGCTGGTGTGCTGAAAGTTCATACACCACGATGCTTTCTGGCCGGATATCCTCTATAATGTCGAAACAAGGAATCCCGATGTTACCCGTAAGAACAGCGTCACGTCCCGATGATTTCAAAAGATGGTAAATCAGGCTTGTGGTCGTACTTTTGCCTTTGGTGCCCGTAATGCCAATCGTTTGACTGTGGAATTGGTTGAGAAACAAGTCCGTCTGCGAGGTAATCTCCACCCCTTTCGTGTCAAAGCCCTTCAATGAAATGCCCGGGGTCTTGATGACGATGTCGTAATCGTACATCGCTTCAAGATAGCGTTCTCCTGAATGGGTCACACCTTCCATCGGGTTTTTGTCTGCTACCGCTACAGCTGCATCCGGCAAGTACTTGTTCAGAAAATGCAAAGTCGACCTGCCCTCGCGACCGAAACCAAGGATAAGGATGCGCTTGCCGCTCAAACGATTCAATATCAAGTCAAACATGGAGGTTTGATTTTAGGATTTGTTCAAATCTTTCGGGAAGGAAGTGGTTGGTATTGAAACGATGGAGGACTTCGTCCACTTCCAACATGTTATTCTGCGTCGCTTTCAAACAGGCCTGCACCTCTTCCACCGTTCCTACACATTCAAAAGGCTTGACAGCTGCCGTTCCATTCAGCTCCTCCATAACGGGTTGCAACGAAGCGTCAGCCATCAGGTCTTTGCCGAAAATGGCCGTCAGTTGTCCGCGCGTGAGGAAGGGCGACAGGATAATCCAGGTAAAGAGGCACTTGGGGCAATGGCCGCACCACGAGTCGGTCTTGCTGCCCACATTGCAGCTGCGGAACACAGGATGATAGGCTTCATACCGGGCAAACAAACTGGCAATCTGCAACTCACTCAAAGGACGTAAGAAACTGAAATACTGCACCTCAGGATTGAGATGCTCAGCCACATAGTTCCTGAAGTCCCTTTCAAACTCGATGGACTTGCTGTATTGGTGGTTGATGTTCGTGCCAGGCACAGTCGATTCATTCGCACTGTTCTCGTTTGACAAGGCGATATAGCGCGACCCACTTCCAAAAGCCACCAAAATGCTGATGAAAGCCAGCAGGGCTGAAAAAGGCGTATGGCCGTTCAGATAGCCTTCTGCATTGAGTTTCATCATGGTCGGGTCGAGGGTGCGCTTGATGACGATAAAGTCGTTTTCGCTAAAGCCAGCCGTTTTCACACAATTCAACGTAGCGCCTCGCGGGTTCACAATTAACGGTATCAAAGGCATCTCATTCCGCAGGCACTCCAAAGTGACCACAGAGTCCTTGCCGCCTCCGACGGGCACCAGCGTCATTTCTTTCAAAGGGATTTCCACTCTATGAAAAGGCTTCTCCCCTTGCGACTCCAAGGCCATTAAATCCGATTCCGACACCATTATGCTGTTCAGATACAGGAATTCTCCCAAGCCATTATAATACAGTTTCTTCCAAAAGGCAATCTGCGAAGTTGTGAGGGCAAAGGGCTTCACCACCACCCTTTTCGGGCAAGCAATTTTCCAGTAGCTGACCAATTCCGTCATACCAATCTGAAAAGCCAATGCCTCCAACTGATTAGCGGGAATAGCATACCAACTGAAAAAAGCACGCGCGGGGATTTCTAAGGTCGGTTGAAAATGATAGCGGCCGTCAAGAGAAAAGTCGAAGGCCAACGACAATACGCCGTTTTCCAACTTCACCGTCTGACGTTCAAAGGTAAAAGTGGAAAACGTATCGCGCAGGGTGTCAAACTTGGATTGATTGTCTGTCCGTTTCAAAACAACTCCGATTTTTATGCGACAAAATTACGAAATATGCCTTGAATATCACGCAAAAAGTCTAATTTTGCCGTATGGATTGGGAAAAACTATTCAAAATACACAGCAATTCTTTGGACCCGAAGATGGGTAACATCCTGATTTCAGAGCCTTTAATGAACGATTTCCACTTTGGGAGGTCGGTTGTCCTGCTCGTTGACCATTCAGAGACCGAAGGGTCGTTTGGGGTCATCATCAACAAAAAGCTCAATGCCAATGTGAGCCACATCGTTGACGATTTCCCCGATTTCGATGCGCCCGTCTATCTTGGCGGTCCCGTAGCCGACAGCCAATTGTTCTTCATCCATACGCTGGGTGACATGATTCCTGATGCAGCACCCATCATCGACGGCTTGTATTGGGGCGGCGATGCAGAGACGCTCAAAACAATGATAGCCACAGGAATAGCCAATGAAGACAACACCCGTTTCTATCTGGGCTATTCAGGATGGGATGCCGGACAGCTGGTCGGCGAATTGGTGCGCAACTCATGGCTCATCGGCAACATCACCACAGAACAATTCATCAAGACCCCGCCTGAGAAGATGTGGCAGAGCTTTGTCAATCAACAAGGTAAATCATACTCCATGTGGAGTCGTTTCCCTAAGAACTTCAGGGAGAATTAAT
>JAILDR010000159.1 GCA_024689285.1 Bacteroidales bacterium
GCTTTTTCTTGTTTGGCTCCAACGTAGCCTTTCGTCGTACCGCAAGAGGATAGCAATAAAGAAGATGCAACGAAGAAAAGAAGTACTAGCTTTTTCATGTTTGTATGTTTTGATTGGTTAGTACTCGAATGTTCCAAACTCGCTCTTAATCGTCAGTCTTTTAGTTTCCGAAGCCTCCACATGCCCAATAATCTGGCTGTCAATATTGAACTGTTTTGCAATAGCAATCATTTCATTGGCGGCTTTTTCGTTGGTGTAGATTTCAAGACGTGAACCCATATTGAAGACTTTGTACATCTCATGCCAGTCGGTGCCAGAGGCGGCTTGAATCATGCGGAACAAAGGCGGCAACTCAAGCATGTTGTCTTTCACAATGTGCAGTTTGTCAATGAAATGCAGTACCTTTGTCTGGGCACCACCGCTGCAATGGATGATGCCGTGGATTTGCTTGCGGAACTCTTTCAGAATCGGAATCATCAGCGGGGCATAGGTTCGTGTGGGTGAGAGGATAAGTTTGCCTACATCCACGCCTGGCACCTCGGTAGGTTCATTCAGCTTATGAGGTCCTGAATAGACCAAGTTTTCCGGGATGCTGTGGTCGTAGCTCTCTTCGTATTTCTCGGCTAAATAATGGTTCAGCATATCGTGGCGGGCAGAGGTGAGGCCGTTGCTGCCCATACCGCCGTTGTAGCTGTCTTCGTAGGTGGCTTGTCCGTAGGAGGCGAAGGCCACGATAACATCTCCGGGCTGGATGTTGTTTTCAATCACTTCATCGCGACGAAGGCGTGTCGTCACAGTACTATCCAAAATAACCGTTCGCACCAAGTCACCCACGTCGGCAGTCTCGCCACCTGTGAGGTAGATGCCGATGCCGAGCTTGCGCAGTTTCTCCAAAAAATGCTCCGTTCCGTTGATCAAAGCGGAAATCACCTCTCCGGGGATCAAGCTCTTGTTGCGCCCGATGGTGGAGGAGAGCAGCATGTTGTCGGTTGCGCCAACGCAAATCAGGTCGTCGGTGTTCATGACTATGGCATCTTGCGCTACGCCTTCCCACACACTCATGTCGCCCGTTTCTTTCCAATAAAGGTAGGCAAGCGAGGATTTTGTTCCTGCGCCGTCGGCATGCATGATGTTGCAATAATCAGGGTCACCACCGAGGATGTCAGGGATGATTTTGCAAAAAGCGTTAGGGTAGAGCCCCTTGTCGAGATTCTTGATGGCGTTGTGAATGTCTTCCTTTTCAGCAGAAACGCCGCGTTGACTATAGCGATTGTCCATTATTTAAACTTTAACTTTTTATCCTTAGTATCAAACTCAAAGTTGCCGAGTTGCTTCATGTTCTTCTGTCCTATGACCCATTGCTCAACCATACGCTTGACAACCTTGCATTCTACGTTGTAGAGCGAACGGCCTGCGATTCTCACTTCCTTGATGACGAAGATGGCATCGTTGGCGATGCCTCCTGTTGTAAGGATCTTATCCACGTCGCCCTTGAAGTCATCGGCAGTAATGCGGCCGTTCTTGAGCAGCTCTAAGGCACGGCTTTCCGACACGCAGAAGTCGGCATTTTGGCTATAGGTGAAAGGCTCGTTGTAGCCGTCCACATTAGCAAAGAAGGTGAAATAGCCTGCCTTGGTTATGTTGAACATCTCACTCTGCTCTTCCTGCGGGTTGATGGCAATGTTGACCGTGCCGCCTTCGTTGATGTTGGTGCGTGGCACATAGTCCTTGCTTAAGATGCGGAACTCAGTACGACGGTTCATCTGGTGTGCGGCCTCTTTCACTTCGGTATTGGGCAGGCTGTTGATGAATTCCTCGGTAAGTCTCGTACCTGCCTTGAAAGTGTAGCCTTTCATGGTAATATCGTTTTGGATGGTGCGAGGCACACGTTCACCATAGCCTTTGGCGGTAAGGCGGAGCGGGTCAATACCTCTGATAATCAAATAGTCAACCACGCTTTGTGCACGCTTTTGCGACAGGATGTCGTTGTGTTCGTCTGTGTCGCGGCTGTCGGTATGCGAAGCCAATTCAATCGTGATGGTTGGGTTGACTTGCAGGGTCTCGATGAGGCCTTGCAGCGAATCCTCAAATTGTGGCTTGAGGTCCCACTTTCCCAGGTCATATAAGATGTCGGGAAGCATGATTGGCTCCTGCGGAATGGGTTCGAGGTCGTATTCTTTTTCAAAATCCTTGCTGAACTCCAGGCCGATAGTGGTCTCTTGTGCGGTAAGGGTGAAATAGTTGTCCTTGTCGATGGAGATGTCGTAGGTAGTGTTCTTGTTGATTTGGCTGTCGCTGAAATTGAAGTAACCTTTGTCGTTGGTACGGGTCATCATGTTAGAGCCGTCGGTGCCTATCAGGCGTACGGCAGCGTTGCTGACCAGTTGTTTGGTTTTGGCATCCTTGACGGTTCCCGAGAAGGTGAACAAGATAGGTGGTTCTTCAAAATAATAGATGTTGTCCAATCCACGCGTGTTGCCGCGATTCGAGGAGATGAAGCCACGTTCTTCGGTGGGATGGAAGACGATGGCAAAGTCGTCGCCAGTCGAGTTGATGGGGTGTTTCAGGTTGCGTGGTGCTCCCCATTCTCCAGCGGTGTCCATTGAGCTGACAAAGATATCCAAACCGCCCATGCCTCCATGTCCGTCGGAGGCGAAGTAAAGCACCGTGTCGTATCTCAGGAAGGGGAATACTTCATTGCCTGCTGTGTTGATTCTTTCACCAAGGTTGAAAGGGCGTTTGAAGGCTTCGCTGGTGTTGTCGCGCATGGCCATCCAGATGTCGTTGCCACCAAAACCGCCTTTACGCTCAGCCGCGAAGTAGATGACCAGCTCGTCGCTGGTGAGGGTAGGATGACCTACGATGTCGAGGGTGTCGATGCCAGCAATCTCTACGGGACGTGCTTCAGAGAAGGCACCTCCGCTCTTGCCGGCCGCCATGATTTGACAACCGTTTTTCTTGTGGGCGTCGCTCAGGCAGCGGGTGAAGTACATTTTGGTGTATTTTGAGTTCATAAACGGAGTGCCTTCGCTGGCTGTCGTGTTGATCATTTCATTCTCGTCGGCGAGGACGGGCGTGCTCCAGTCGCCTTTGCGGTCTTGTTTCGAAATGAAAAAGTCGGCGAATTCTTGTCCGGTGATGCCGTCTTTTTCTTTGCCCGTTGCTGCATCGCGGGTGGAGGCAAAGATGATTTCGTTGAAGTTGTTGCTGGTCCAGGTGGCTCCGTAGTCGGAGTCCTTGGTGGAATTGATTTTTTTCAGGAGCGTAAGCTCATATTTTGAAGGATTTTCCAACCATTCTTCAATTAGAGCGGTGGTTTCCACCCCGAGAGGTCCTCGTGGGTCATCGGGTACTTTTTCGGAATAGATGCTGTACATCTCGATGGCTTCTTTATATTTCTGGTTTATCTTGTAGGTCTCGGCCAGATTGAGATAAACCTCGGGATGGGCGAGGGGATAGTCCGTTTTCAGCAGGCGTTTGTAGTAGGGCTCGGCTCGTTTGGTGAGGCCTATCAGTCGATAGCATTCTCCCATCTGGAAGTTGATGCGGTTGCGCTCTTCCTTGTTGCGGCGCACTTTGCGGTAGGCTTTCTTGTAGCGGTCGGCGGCTTCGGTATATTGCTTACGACCGAAAGCGAGGTCTGCATTCTTGGCTGGATTTCTTCTTTGTGCGTAAAGGTCGCTGCTCATAAAGATGAACAGGGCCGAAATGATTATAAGGAGGTATCTTTTCATAGACGTGAATTCTTTTTTTGCAAACGCAAATTGCGCTGAAATATTATCGGACAAAGGTACAACAATTCCGTGAAACTGAAAGACGAAATGGGAAAGAAAATATATGGTGTGTTTTTTACGCAAAAAATCCCGCCGTTTCCAGCGGGATTTTCTTGCAAGCAGTTTAGAAGGTTAAATATGATGATTTAATCATTTCTTCTTTTTGCCGTCGTTGCTCTCTTCGATGGCCTTGTCTTTCTTGCTGCCTTTCATCAAAACATAGGCGAAAGGCGAGGACAGGAACACAGAGGAGAATGTACCGGCCAGCACACCGACCAACAGGGCGAAGATGAAGCCGCGGATGGTGTCGCCGCCGAAGATGAAGATGGCGAGCAACACGACCAAGGTCGAGCCCGAGGTGTTGAACGAACGGGTCAAGGTGCTGTTCACAGCGCTGACCATGTTCTCCTTCCAAGAGGCTTTCGGGTGCAGGCTGACGTTTTCACGGACACGGTCGAAGATAACCACGGTGGCGTTGATGGAGTAACCGATGACGGTCAGCACAGCGGCGATGAAGCTTTGGTCGACTTCCATGGTGAAGGGCAGGATATTGTAGAACAACGAGTACATACCCAACACAATGATGGTGTCTTGTGCCAGAGCCATAATGGAAGCCACACCATATTGCCACTTCTTGAATCGAATGGCGATGTAGCAGAACATGAGAGCCAAAGCCACGATGATGGCGATGATGGACTTGCGCGTGACGTCGCTGGCGATGGTGGCACCAACTTTCTGCGTGCTCAGGATGCCCACGGTTTCGTCCTCAGAAGAGAACTGAGACATGGTGAGGTTGCTATTGGTGTAGAGACCCTTCAAGCCGTCGTAAAGGATGACTTGGATAACGCTGTCAACAGCGGGGCTGTCGTTCTTGATTAAGAACTTGGTGGTAATCTTCACTTGACCATTGGTGCCGTAGGTCTTCACTTCAGGTGTCGACCAGTCTTCCACCTCTTGGTCAGCTCTCATTTCGAGGGCGTTGTGGATGGAGGCCTTGTCGATATTGACATTCGAAAGGGCTTCGCGCACTTGCTCAACCTTCATGTTCGGGTTGTCGAATTGGACCACGTAGTTGCGGCCACCCTTGAAGTCGATACCGAGGTTCAAGCCACGTAAACCGAGCGAACCCAAGCTGACGACAAGGAAGCAGATGCAGATAATGAAAGAGGTCTTGCGGATGCCGATGAAGTCGTAGTGCTTGTCCTGCAAGAAGTCGCGAGTCATATTGGTGGAGAAAGTGATCTCTTTTTCCTTGTCCAGCATACGTTCGAAAATCAAACGTGAGATGAAGATGGACGTGGCAAGGGAGGTCAGGATACCGATACAGAGGGTGACAGCAAAGCTGTGGACAGGACCTGTACCCAAGACGATGAGGATCACACCGGTAATCAAGGTGGTGACGTTACCGTCGATGATGGCGGAGTAAGCGTTCTTGTAACCGTCGGAGATGGCGAGTCTCAAACCCTTGCCGGCTTTCACCTCTTCCTTGATACGCTCGAAGATAATCACGTTCGAGTCAACAGCCATACCCAAGGTCAGCACGATACCGGCGATACCGGGCAATGTCAGCACAGAGCCGAGGCAAGCCAACACGCCAAACAGGAAGAACACGTTGACCAACAGGGCGATATCTGACACGAAACCAGCCTTGTTGTAGAAGAACACCATGTAAACCAGCACGAGGATGAAGGCAAACACCATACTCCACATACCTTTTTGCACGGCTTCCTTACCCAACGAAGGACCAACGACCTGCTCTTCAAGGATTCTTGCGGGAGCGGGCAGCTTACCAGCCTTCAGGATGTTGGCCAAGTCTTGGGCTTCCTCGATGGTCATGCCACCACCGCTGATGGAGGAACGACCGTTCGGGATTTCGCCATTGACAACAGGATAGCTGTAGACGTAGTCGTCAAGGACGATGGCAATCTGTTTGCCGATGTTCTCGCCGGTGAGACGCTTCCAGGTCTTGGCACCTTCAGAGTTCATCTGGATGGTGACTTCCACTTGGTTGTTTTGACCGTAGTCCTGACGGGCATCGGTAATGACTTCACCACCGAGGGCGCACTTGTTGTCGCGCGACATCTTCAAGGCCACGAGTTCAAGGTATTCAGCTTCACCTTGAGTGATTTCGGGCTTCACCGTCCAGGCGAACTTCATGTTGCGGGGGAAGATGTTCTTCTCTTTCACCTCGGCAAGCATTTTGTTGATGACGGCGGTGTCCTTCACTTGAGCGATACCCACGCGGGCAGTCTCGCCAGGCACAAACTGACCGGCTTCGTTCTGATAGTATGAAGGTTGCAGATAGGCGTACAGCGGGTTGTTTTCCTGATATTGGTTCAGCTGTTCATCTTCGCTAAGTTCTTCCCCGGTCTCCTCGGTAGCCTCGGCCAGCTCGTCAAGCGGATTGGCTTGGGTGCTGTCAGCCACAGTTTCGGTAGCCTCTTCGCTCAGGGCAACTTCTTCGCTTTCAACGGCGGCAGGAGTCTCTTCAACGATGCCCGTCTCTTCGAGAGCTTTTTGAGCCTTTCTGGTTTTGGCCAGTTCGGCGTTGGCTTCGTCGAAATAGCGGTACAGCTCGCTGAAGGTGTAAGTCTCCCAGAACTCAAGTTGTGCTGTGCCTTGGAGGAGCTTACGCACGCGCTTCGGGTCCTTGATACCGGGCAGTTCGACGAGGATGCGGCCCGAGCCTTCCATCTTCTGGATGTTGGGCTGTGCCACGCCGAAACGGTCGATACGGGTGTGGAGAATCTGGTAAGAACGGTTGATGGCGTCTTCACTCTCGGCGCGCAACACCTTCAGCACTTCGCTGTTGGAGGAATTGACCGTGATGCCTTTGTCCTTGAATTCATATAAGAAAATCGAAGCAAGTCTTGCATTGGGGTCAATTTGCTCGAAAGCTTCGCCAAACAGCGTCACGAAGTCGCCCTCGCTTTTCTCTTGACGGATGGTCGCTTCCTGCATGGCCTGTACGAAGACGGGGTCTTGCGAGTTGCCCGACAAGGCGTTGACGATGTCTTTCACAGAGACTTCAAGGGTAACGTTCATACCGCCCTTCAAGTCCAAACCCAAGTTGATTTCTCTTTCCTTCGCATCGCGGTAGGTGTACTTCTTCACCAAAAGATTGTACACATTCACGTTGCTGATCGAGTCAAGATAGTACGTCTCTTTCTGGTCTTTGATGAGATTGTACTCCGACTCGCCTTCCTTTGCAAGTTTGCTAGCCTCATTCATTGCAAACTTCGCGGCTTTCCTTTCTGTACGCTTGGTCACGATTGTGAACGAAAGCTGATAGAGGAAAATCAGCCCGAAGATGATGGCTAACGTCCTGATTGCTCCTTTGTTTTGCATTGTAAAACTGATTTAATTATTTGACTTTTAATTTATTGAATTCCTAAAATAGATGTTTTTACCCAAAATTGAGCCTGCAAAAATAAGAAATAATTCTATTTGTATTTCAACCACTTGAAAATTTCCTTGTATGAAAGTTTTTTTCCGTACATCAAAATACCTGTTCGATAGATTTTTGCCGCTATCCAGGTCATCAGTATGAAAGTGCCCGCCAAAATGGCAGCCGAGACCACGACTTGCCAAATCGGGACACCGAACGGGATTCTGACCATCATGGAGATGGGGGAGGTGAACGGTATCATCGACAGCCATACCGAAAGCTGGCTGTCGGGGTTGTTGATGATATAAAACGAACTGATGATGGCGATAATGAGTGGTACGGTAATGGGTAAGGTGAATTGTTGCGAATCGGTGTTGTTGTCCACCAAAGAGCCGATAGCGGCATATAGGGTGGCATAAAGCAGGTAGCCCAAGATGAAGAATATGAGGAAGCAGGTGATGATGGTGCCAAAGTCGATGCTTTGGGCAATCTGCAGGATGCTTTGCACGCCTTCGTTGCTCATGATGTCGTTGGAGGTGATTTCTTGGGTCATGACGGTGCCTTGCGATAGCATGTCGGGGTGACTGATGCCGACGTAGGCGGAGAAGCCCGCGTAAAAGACACCTGTCAGCAAAACCCAAAGCACGAACTGGGTGAGGGCGACCAGCGAAACGCCGATGACCTTTCCCATCATCAGCTGGAATGGCTTCACCGAGCTGATGATGACTTCGATGATGCGGTTGGTCTTTTCTTCCGCCACGCCTTGCATCACTTGTCCTCCGAAGAAAATGATGAACATATAGACCAGCATGGCGAGGATGATGCCGAGAGTGAACTGCACCTTGGTGAAGGTCTCTTTCTCGTTGCCTTTTTCGTCCATGCGCATGATTTGCAGGTTGACGTTGGTCTTCACGGCGTTGACAATCTCCGGGTCGACGCCGTTGGCCATCAGTTTTTGTTCCTCAATTTCTTTTTCCATCACGTTGCTGATGTAGGCTTCCACCTCTATCGGCACTTGCCGCAGGCTGTAAACAATTGCGTTTGAGGGGATGTTGAGCTGGGTGGGGGGCACGTAGAGTGCCATATCAAAGATGCCAGATTTCACCATTTCCTTCACGGAATCAATAGGTTGGCCGGGCATGAGGACGAAGGTGTGTTTTTGTGTGTCGTTGAAGCGGTCTTCAAACCAATGGCTTTCGTCGACAACGGCAACGCGCATTTTCTCGTCGCTCGAATTGAGGGCGAGCATGATGGGGATGATGTATATGGCCGCCATGAGGATGGGCCCCAGGAAGGTCATGATGAGGAAACTGCGCTTGCGCACTCGTGTCAGATATTCACGCTTGATGATGAGTCCAATCTTGTTCATGAGGCTTGGTTTTTGGATTGCACTTCTTGGATGAAGATGTCGTTCATTGAGGGCAAGACTTCCTTGAACGAGACGAGTTGCCCGATTTGGAGCAGTCGGTTGATGAGCTCGTTGGGCGACTCGCTGAAAAGGGTCAGCTTGGTCTCGTTGTGGAGGTCGGTGTGCTCCACCTTTATATTATTATAGGTGTCGGCAACAGACATGACCGTGTTGAAGTCGTCGCAGCGTACGATGAGTTCCCGCTGGTGAGTGTCGTGCTGGCGTTTGATGTCGTTGACTTTGCCTTGCAGGATGCTTTTGCCGTTGTTGATAAGGGTGATGCTGTCGCAAAGTTCCTCAACGGAGGCCATGTTGTGGGTTGAGAGGAGGATGGTCGCCCCTTTGTCGCGCAGCTCGAGGATGGCTTCTTTGAGCAAGTTGGCGTTGATGGGGTCGAAACCGCTGAAGGGTTCGTCAAAGATGAGGATGTCGGGCTCGTGGATAACGGTGGTGATGAACTGAACCTTTTGCTGCATGCCTTTTGAAAGCTCTTCGACTTTTTTGTCCCACCAGGCGCTGATTTCAAACTTGTCGAACCATGTTTTCAGCCGTTTCTGGGCTTCGGCTTTCTTGATGCCTTTGAGCTCGGCGAGATAGATGGCCTGCTCGCCGACTTTCATCTTTTTGTAAAGTCCGCGTTCTTCGGGCAGGTAGCCTATTTTGGCGATGTGCTTTTGGCAGAGCGGTTCTCCGCCAATCACCACTTGGCCTGAATCGGGTGCTGTGATTTGGTTGAGGATGCGGATAAGGGTGGTCTTGCCTGCACCGTTAGGACCCAAAAGACCGTATATGCAATGCTCTGGGATGTCAATGCACATACGGTCTAATGCGGTGTGGTCGGCAAATCGTTTCGTGACCTCTTGGATGGATATTTCGCTCATTGGTTAAAATAATCCTTGATTTTACTGAAAAAACTCTTCTCGTCAGCGGTGGGGTTGGGCTTGAAGTTTTCCGACTGGGCAAGTTGCTGCAATAGTTCTTCCTCTTTCTTGTTGAACTTCTTCGGGATCCACACATTCACGTTGACGAGCATGTCGCCGCTGCCGTAGCCGTTGAGGACGGGCAGGCCTTTTCCTCTTAATCTCAATACTTTGCCGCTCTGGGTGCCAGGGGCAATCTTCACCCTCACCTTGCCGTCAACCGTGGGTACTTCGGCCTGTGTGCCGAGGATGGCCTCAGGTATGGTGATGAACAGGTTGTAGATCAAGTTGCTTTCGTCACGCTCGAAGTCGGGATGGGCTTCTTCCTCGATGAGGACGAGCAGGTCGCCGTTCACGCCGTTGTGCGGTCCGGCGTTGCCTTTGCCGCGCACGTTGAGTTGCATTCCTTCGCCCACGCCGGCCGGGATGTCGATGTCGATGATTTCATCGCCTTTCACGATGCCTTCGCCGCCGCAATGGGTGCATTTCTTTTTGATGATGGTGCCTTGTCCGCCGCAGGTGGGACACACCGAGGCGGTTTGCATCTGTCCGAAAAACGAGTTGACGGTCTGCACCACCTGTCCGCGACCGTGACAGGTGGGGCAGGTTTCGGTGGAGCCGTCCTCGGAGCCGCTACCGTGGCAATGCGTACAAGTGACATACTTGCTGACCTTGATTTTCTTTTTCACGCCGTGTGCAATCTCTGAGAGGTTGAGTTTCACCTTCACGCGGAGATTGGAGCCGCGTTGGCGTACGGTGCCGCCCCGGCTGCCGCCGCCAAAACCGCCGAAGCCGCCAAAGCCGCCACCAAAGTCAAAGCCGCGACCGAACACGCTGTTCAGGATGTCGTTCAGGTCGAAGTCGGCGAAGCCGCCGCCGAAGCCGCCGCCAGCCGAGCCGCCGTCCATGCCGGCAAAGCCGTACTGGTCGTAACGCGCCTTCTTGTTGGCATCGCTCAAGACGGAATAGGCTTCAGAGGCTTCCTTGAAGTTCTCTTCTGCGGTTTTCTTCTCGGCGTCGGTACCGTTCACCCACTTGTCGGGGTGCCATTTGAGCGCGGCCTTGCGGTAGGCACTCTTTATCTCGTCGGGTGTGGAGGTCTTGCTGACGCCCAGCACCTCGTAATAATCTCTTTTTTGTTTATCTGCCATTGTTTAATTCCTTTCTAATCTGCTTGTTTTCTGTCGCTTTGCGTCATTGCGAGGAGGAACGACGAAGCAATCCACTGGCTGCATTCCTGGATTGCCGCGCTTCGCTCGCAATGACGCGAAGCGTGTCCAGATTAATTCCCTACAACCACTCGCGCGAATCGAATCACCTTGCCGTTCAGTTTGTAGCCTTTCTGAATGACATCCAGCACCTTGCCTTTCTTGTCCTCAGAAGGGGCGGGAACCATCGTGAGGGCTTCGTGCTCATCGGTGTTGAATTCGGCTTCCATCGCCTCGATTTCCTCCAAACCTTTCTTTTTCAAGGAGTCTTTCAGCTTGTTGTAAATCAAGGTGACGCCTTGAATGTCTGATTCGTTGCCGTTTTTCTCCATGTTTTGCAGGGCGCGCTCAAAGTCGTCCAAAACGGGCAGGATGTCCTTGATGACGTTTTCCGATGCTGTGACGGTCAAATCAAGTTTTTCCTTGGCGGTGCGTTTGCGGAAGTTGTCGAACTCGGCTTGCAGACGCAGGTGCTTGTCGTTCAGCTCGGCGAGTTTGCTTTTTGTCTCTTCCAAAGCCTTCTCGGCTGCATGACGTATTTTGAACCGTTTTGACTTTTTGTCCGAAATATTGTCACCTGAAGTCTCTTTGGCTTCGGCTGCTTTTTCTTGTTGCGGTTGCTCTTCGGCAGGCTCTTGCTGGTTCTCGATGTCGGGATTGACGGCGTTTTTCATGGCATCGTCCTGATTGTTAGCGTTTTCGTTTTCTTTCATGATATGTTTTGTTTTTATTTTTCTTTTTTTTCGCTTTGGTATATCAAATCCTTTGCCAAAACATGTGTTTTGACAAAATGGCAGGGAAGATGTTTTTTCAAGAAACGGGGGAAAAACCAACCTGAAACCTTCTTGGTCTTACATCCTCTCAATCTCCGCTCCCAAGGCATTCAACCGTTTGTCAATATACTGGTAACCACGTTCGATTTGGTCGCTGTTGTCGATGATGCTGGTGCCGTTGGCGGAGAGGGCGGCGATGAGCAGGGCGACGCCGGCGCGGATGTCGGGTGAGGCCATGCGGATGCCGCGAAGGGCGTGGGCGTGGTCGAGGCCGATGACGTTGGCGCGGTGGGGGTCGCAGAGGATGATTTGCGCGCCCATGTCGATGAGTTTGTCGACAAAGAACAGGCGGCTCTCAAACATCTTTTGGTGGATGAGCACGGTGCCTTTGGCTTGCGTGGCCACCACCAGGACGATGCTAATCAGGTCGGGCGTGAAGCCCGGCCAGGGCGCGTCGGCGACCGTGAGGATGCTGCCGTCCATGAAGGTCTGCACCTCGTAATGCTCCTGAGCGGGGATGAAAATGTCGTCGCCACGGTATTCCATTCGTATGCCCAACCTGCTGAACACATCGGGGATGATGCCGAGTTGGGCGATGCCCGCGTTTTTGATGGTGATTTCGCTGCCTGTCATTGCTGCCATTCCGATGAAGCTGCCCACCTCAATCATGTCGGCCAGCAGGGTGTGTTCCGTGCCGTGCAACCGGCTTACGCCATTGATGGTGAGGAGGTTCGACCCTACGCCCTTGATGTCGGCCCCCATGCTGTTGAGCATGGTGCAGAGCTGCACGAGATAAGGCTCGCAGGCGGCGTTGAAGATGGTGGTGGTGCCCTGTGCCATCACGGCGGCCATCACGATGTTGGCCGTGCCGGTGACGGAGGCCTCGTCCAATAGCATGTAGCAGCCTTTCAGCCCTCCTTTTTGCACTTCAACCTGATAGGTGTCGAAATCGAAGATGACACCAAGCTTCTGGAGGCCGATGACGTGGGTGTCTAACCTGCGCCTTCCGATTTTGTCGCCGCCGGGCTTGGGCATGCAGGCCTTGCCGAAGCGGGCCAGCATGGGGCCTGTCATCATCACGCTGCCGCGCAGCTTTGAGGCGGTCTGTTGGTAGTCCGTCCCGTTGAAATAGCCGAAATCGAGCGATTTGGCCTGCAGGGTGATGTCGTGCCGCGTGCGACGCTCAATCTCCACCCCCATGCCTTCCAGCAGGGCAATCAAATTGTTGATATCGAGGATGTCGGGCAGGTTGTGGATGGTGACGCGCTCTTCGGTGAGCAGGCAGGCGCACAGAATCTGCATGGCTTCGTTCTTTGCGCCTTGCGGCATGATGTCGCCTTGCAGTTTGCAACCGCCCTTTATCTTTAGTGATGCCATTTTAATTCGGAATTCGGAATTCGGAATGCTGAATACGAAGCGAAGCTATTCCGCATTCCGCATTCTGCATTCATACATTATTATAGTTTTCCCAGTTGCTGCATACGTTTCTTGTAGGCTGGGTTGTTCGGGTTGTTCATATTGGCCTTCAGGTTGGGCGTCTTCTTTTTCTTCTTCTTGCCCAGCTGCTGTTGCGGCTTGGGCTGCAGTTTGCCGAGGGTGTCGCTTGTCGGCGTGCGAAGCTCCAAGTCGTTGGTGATAACGAGGCGCCTGCCCGAGATGGTTTTCAGGTCGTTGAGGATGACTTGGTCGTTGACGATGCTCTTGTTCCATTCCATATAGTTGCGCTTCATCTGACCGGCCAAGGAGTAGGCGAGGGCTTCGCGCACTTCGTCGTCGTCTTCCTGCGAGGCGGCCTCAATCATCTTGATGAGGTATTGGCCGTAGTGGCCGTATTTGATTGTATTGTTTTGATAGCCAATATGCTGTGGCCTTTTCTGTTGCGACATAGGGGTGGGCGGTGCATAGGGGCTGTCCACGTCGAGTTGGTAGCCCGAAATCATGTAGAGGTGGTCCCACAGCTTGTGCTCATAGTCGCTCGACTGCTTGATGCCCGGGTTCATCTGCACCATCACGCTGATGATGTAGCGCGCCGCTTCGGTGCGCTGCCGGCGGTCTTCAATCTCAGGCAGTTTCTTGATCATTTCCTGAATACAACGACCGTATTCGGGAATCACAATCTGCTCTTTCTCAGTATTGTAGGTTAATCCGATTTTGTCCATCTTGTCTTAAAATTTTTGCAAAGGTACGGAAAAATATCCACACCAAGAAGTGTATATCAAAAAAAGCTGCACCGCAAGTTGCGGCACAGCTTTCTTAGGTTTTGAGCGTTTAATGGTTTAGTCCTTCTTGTTTCTCTTCGTCATGGCGTAGGCCGCGCCAAAGCCGACGAGCAGCAAGGTGCCACCGCCCACGGGAACGGGGGGATCGAAGGGATCTGGCCCGGGATCAACGTCGGCGTCGCCGTTGAAGATACCGCCGTGTACGGGCAAGAAGAATGGATCGTTACTGCCGATATAACCCCTGTCGTTACCAGAATGCCTGCGTTCTCCACGATAGAGGAGGCCACCGCCTGCCTGCTGCGCGAGGGCCGTCATGCACAGTCCGAGGACGAGTGCTATTGTCATTATTTGCTTTTTCATTTTTATCTTGTTGTTTAGTTGTTGACTGTTCTTAATTATTTATCTCACCACAATTTTCTGGACCTTCACGTCGTGGCCGTTGCTGAGGCGCACCACATACACGCCAGCGCTCAGGCCGAGGCTCTTGCTGTAGCTGTCGCGGATGGTTTCGGTGCTCAGGATGCGGCCAGCCACGTCCATCACTTGCAGGGTGGCCACGCCGCTGTTGTTGACCATGAGTTGGCCGTTGCTGACGAAGGCGAAGTTGTCGGCGATTTCGTTGGTGGCTTCTTCGGCAAACACGAGCTTGAAGCGCGTGGCGTAGGGGCAGTCGTTGGCGTTGAAGCTGTACTTGGGCGTGCGGAGCAGGTCGATGTCGGCGCCGGTGGCGTTGTCAACCAGGTGCAGGTAGTCGCAGTCCATGTTTTCAACCTTGAATGTGAGGGTGTGGATGCCGCCCTCGTTGGTGGTGAAGCACAGGGGCAGGGTGGTGGCACCGGTGCCGCTCACGGCGGCGTACTTCTTGCCGTTCTGCGGGATGTAGATCTTGGCGCCTTCGTTGCTCAGGCTGAACTTGCTCAGGCCTTCGCTCTCGTAGTCTCTCACGTAGGCGCGGTCTTCCAAGATGCCGTCGCTTGAGAGCACTTCGATGGTGACGAAGCCCTTGGCGCTTCTCACGGTGGCATTTTCGGTGCTGGGAACGAAGGTGACGCGTTTTTGGTCATTACTACCAGAGGTGGCCTCAACGAACACTGCAGTGGCGGGAGCCACGATTGCTTCGCTGCCTTCAACGGCTACCACATCGCGTCTGTGGTTTTCTTCGTTAATCATAAAGAAGCCGTTAATCTTGTTGCCTTTGGTGATGCTTGCATTGCAGGGCAGGGGATTGCCGACGAGCTGGGTGAGAGGCCAGTCACTTGAACCATTATAATTGCATTGGCGCATTTGGTTGTCGGCGTAGAACGTGCCGTTGAAGCTGAGTGTGGTGTTCTCCTTGTTGGCATACAGATAGGCATAGTTATAGGCAATTACATCCGTAAAGTCTGTAACATCCCAACCACTCATCGGGTTGAGGTACCACTTGTAGTTTTGCCATTCGCCGCGATACAAGTTCTCAAACCATTCACTTTCTTCAGTAAAACCGTCGTCGATTAAACCATTTCCATCTAAATCAAAGTCGATTTGACCATCCGGTTCACCATCGTAATCATGATCATTAAATGCACCAGCTACTTCATCGCTTTGGCTGTAGTAGTAGAGATCGTAGTCGCCGTTGAGCATACCAGCGTCTTGGAAGCCGGTGGCGAGGTTGAAGTTGGTGATGGGCATGGCGAGGAAGTAGTAGTTGCCTCGGTAGGTGTTGCCATAGCCTTTGATGTTCTTCTCGATGGTGCCGCTGTAATTGGAGTTGGCGGGGGCAAAGAGTTGTCCGCCGTCCTTGATGGTGATGTGGACGTTGCTGTTGAGGCTGGCACCGTCGTTGATGGTGAGCTTCGTGTCCTTTTTGATGGTCACGGTGGCGGCGGCTTGTGCGTCGGCGATTGCACAGTCGGCGTTGATGGTCACGTTGTCGGCGGCTGTGGGTAATCCTGCGGCAGCTGCGCCATTGCAGGTCCAGTTGGCGACGTTGCTCCATTGGTCGTCAATAAGACCTTCAAAGACAAAGGCGTTTTCAGTGGTGTTGCGTAGGCCGTTGTCGGCCTTGTTGTTGGCGGCGGGGTTGTCCACCGCTTGGGCATGCAGCGCAAGGGAGGCTGCCAATGCCATTGAGATTAGGGTTAATTTTTTCTCATATTTTAATGAATTTAATTAAAATGAATAATTCCCATTTGAGGGCGCAAAAGAACGAATAAATCCAATAGGTGGCCCAAAAATGGGGTGTTTGTTGGGATTTATTTCAATAAGTAACTGTTCAAAATTAAGCTACATGATTTTTGACGCGGGACATGGATCTGGGAGGAAACCGGGAGGAAACTGGGAGGAAACTGGGAGGAAACTGGGAGGAATCACAGTGTCTTGCGCTGAAAAAAGTTGACACAAAAGTCAACAAAAATGGTAAAAGAAAAGACAAAACCGAAAAGAAAGAGATCATGCCATCGAATTCCGGAAGAGGTAAAGATTAGCATTGCCAAAGAGCGCCACCTTGAAGGC
>JAILDR010000097.1 GCA_024689285.1 Bacteroidales bacterium
TTTTTGGAATGCACTTGTGAATTGTGCAAAAAAGGATATGTCACAACACCTTTGCTCTGTGAATGTTCGCGCCAAAGCGTGATGTATTCGATGCAAAGTTTGTGGAAAGGCAAATACTTCAACGTAACGCTTTGTCACTCCATCTTGGGTGGGAAAGCGGATTGTGAAATGAGGATAGAGGTTGGAAAATAAACTCAAAAAGATGAAAACACTTGAAAAAATCCTGACCCTTTTTATCGGCATCGGTGCAATCGCTGGTGCAGTGATGATGTGGATTGATCCCACGGGCGCAACATGGGGCGGTGAGCCGCTATTGGAAATGCTGCGGGCGAAAATGCCTTGGCCAAATGTGTTTTTCAGGGACTTCATCCCTTCGGGTTTTGTGCTGTTGGGCTTGAATGGCATCACCCAGCTTTTGGCGGCCTTTTTGTTGTTCAGGAAGCACCATTTGGCCCAATACGCTGTCCTCGCCTGCGGCATCATCTTGATGCTTTGGATCGTCCTCGAATGGTGGGTGTGGGGCTTCAACGCCATGAGCAACATCTATTTTGTGTTCGGTATGGCTGAAGCGGCGATGGCCACCAAAAGCATTGGAAATCAAAATAAAAAATAAAGAATTGTTCTTATGAAAACACTAAAATTGATAACACTTACTATTGCCCTGCTGATGGCAGTTTCAGCATTTGCCCAAAACCAAAACTTAGTTGGGCACATCACCGATGAAAACGGCGAACCTATGCCTTTTGTGAATGTGGTACTGCTTTCACTTCCCGACTCAGCCTTCATGCATGGAACGGTGACCGACGAGCAAGGCTCATTCCTTTTGCCGACCGACAAAAAAGACGGCCTGCTGAAAGTGTCGTGCGTGGGCTACCAAACCCAATACGCAAAAGCATCCAACGGTATGACCCTACAAATGACGATAGATGCACAAATGCTTGGCGAAGTGGTCGTGAAAAGCCAGTTGCCCCAAACGCGGCTGACAGGCAACTCGATGATTACCACCATTCAAGGTTCGGTACTTGAAGATTCGGGGACGGCACAGGAGATGCTGACCAAAGTGCCTGGCATGACGGGCAGCGAGGATGGTTTGGAGGTCTTGGGCAAAGGCTCACCGATTATCTATATCAACGGTCGGCTGATGCGCGATGACAGCGAACTGCGCCGCCTGCGTAGCGACGACATCCGCGATGTGGAAGTCATCAATAACCCAGGAGCGCAGTATGACGCCACAGTCAGAGCCGTGGTCCGCATCCGTACCAAAAAGCAACAAGGCGATGGCCTCAGCCTCGACCTAAACCTGACCGACGACCAAGACTTGCAGTACGGTTGCAACACGCCTCGAGGTAAATTCGGCATGAACTACCGCAAAAACGGCGTCGATGTGTTCGGCTCGGTGTATTACAGACATACAGACTACCGCCAATACAGCAGTTTGGAGGAAATCGCCAACACCACCAAGGTGTTCCGACAAGTGGGTCCCTACACCATGACTTGGAAAAACGACCAACTCGTTTACACCGCTGGTGCCAACTGGCAAGTCTCCGACAACCATTCCTTAGGCATCCGCGCCGACCTGACACATTATCTCGGCGGCGAGAACAAGGTCATCTACGACGAGGATGTCTTCGAAAACGATGTCTTCCTCGACCATCTCTACAGCGAGCAAACCAGCAAGGAAAGCAAACCGCTCGGTATTCTCACCAATGCCTATTACAACGGCACAGCAGGCAAACTCGGCATCGACTTCAATTTCGACTTCCTGAGCACCGCCACCCATACCGACCGCGAGAACGTGGAGTTAAGCTTGATTGAAGACGACTTTGTCAGAAGCAAATCGGGGGCGGAAAGTAGGCTGTATGCCTCCAAGTTAGTGCTTTCCTATCCCGTTTGGAAAGGCAGCATCGAGGCTGGCACGGAGATGACCTTTGCCAAGCGCCACAACACCTATTGGATTGACAAGCAGACCATTGCCAACACCGATGCCGACATTACGGAAAACAATATCGCTGCCTTTGCGCAATATGCCTGCGACTTCGGTAAGTGGGGACAAGCCAGCGTGGGAATGCGTTACGAGCACACGCTTTTGGACTATAGGGATGTGACCAACAGCGATTTCCTTTATCGCCCGCAGGACGAGTTCTTCCCGACGGCCTCCTATTCCGTCGCCTTGGGCAAAGTGGAGTTGGGACTGTCGTATGGCATCAAGACCAATCGTCCGAGTTTCTTCGCGATGAACGACGCCGTCACTTACATCAGCCGCTATTCGATGCAGGCGGGCAATTCGCAGCTGCTCAACGAGCGTATTCAAGACCTTACGCTGAATGCGGGCTACAAATGGCTCGCGTTCACGGCTTCCTACGGGCATTGCAAGAACCCTATCACGCAGTGGGCCTATCTCACCGATGGCGATGCCGCACTCATCAAGCACATCAATTTGGACAAACCCGTGAACACAATTGGGGCATACATCTCAGCGACACCAAGAGTTGGAATTTGGTCGCTCAACGCTACTGCGGGCATAGAGAAACAAGACCTCTTGCTCGACCTTGAGGACATCCACGTCCCCGAAGGCATCCGAAGGGTATATTTCAACAAGCCTGTCTTTACATTCAACGCCTTCAACACCTTCAGTTTCAATCACGATTGGAAGGTCGATATCAACTTCATGTTCCGCTCGCGCGGCCACCAACTGAATTTCTACAACGACTACAACTACATGAACCTTGGTGTTGTCGTGCAGAAGAGTCTCCTGAAGGACAAATCGCTCACTATCCGTGCTGCTGTACTCGACATCATGCGGCACAGCGGTATGAACGAATACAGCGACATGGGCTACTATCAAATCCAACAGAACAATGTTTTCTCGACGCACAAGTTCCAAGTCTCGGTATTCTATCGCCTGAACTCGACACGCAGCAAATACAAAGGCACAGGTGCCGGCAAGGATGCACAGGAAAGAATGAAGTCGTAGTACAGGTAATACGTCGTCTGTGCTGTAGCCACAAGAGAAACTCGCGAACCAGGAGATGGTTTGGGGTGCAGCTTTTTGTACCTTTACAACAAAATAATTACATTTCTCCGCCTCGCGAATAACCAAATCACAGCTCTATCCCGTAGAGATGCATCTTATTATACAAGGTCTTACGGTCGATTTGCAGGAGCTTGGCCGCAACGGTCTTGTTGCCCCGTGCCTTGCGCAAGGCGGCTTCAATCTGCTCCTTCTCATGATCGGGACGCAAGGCCCAATCGTCCTCCGGCTCAATAACGGTCTTCCTTGCCAGCTGCGCGAACACGGGCAAATCGTCCAAGTCGATATTCTCGCCGTCGGCGAAAAGCACGCAGCGGCGCACCACATTGCGCAACTCACGCAGGTTGCCGCTCCACCGTTGCGTTTTGAGCCGCTCAACGGCTTCGGGCGTGATGCCTTTCACATTCTTGCCCAGTTCCTCATTGGCCTGACGAATGAAAAACGCTGTCAGTTCATCAAAGTCTTCGAGACGGTCGCGCAAAGGCGGCACCTCGATAGCAAACTCATTGATTCTGTGAAACAAATCCTGACGGAAGCGGCCTTCTTCAATAGCTTGCGCCAGATTCTCGTTGGTGGCTGCCAAAATACGCACATCCACATTAATATCCGTAGCCGAGCCAACGGGGCGCACTTTCTGTTCCTGCAAGGCGCGGAGCAGTTGCATCTGAACCTCGTAAGGCAGGTTACCCACCTCGTCGAGAAACACCGTTCCTCCTTTGGCCTGCTCGAAGACACCTTTCTTGTCGGAAATGGCGGAGGTGAAGGAGCCTCTCAAATGACCGAACAGCTCGCTGGGCGCCAACTCCTTGGAAAGGCTGCCGCAATCCACAGGGATAAACGGGCCGTCTTTATACTGACTCAATTCATGTATCATGCGCGCGATATACTCTTTTCCGGTACCGCTCTCGCCGAGGATAAGGACAGAAAACTTGGTTGGGGCCACCAGTTCCACGTGTTTATAAAGCCGCAACATGGCAGGGCTGTTACCTCTCACCCATTGCTTCCTGACAGGGATAAAGGCATCTGCCGTTTCCTCGTCGGATGACTCAAGTGCCGCAGCAATCTTTTCCTCCAGGACGCTTGGGTTGATGGGCTTTTTCAAATAGTCGAACGCGCCGAGTTTCATGGCGGAGACGGCAGTCTGCACCTCTGCATAGCCCGTCATCACTATGATGGGCACCTGGCTCTTCATCTTCTCACGCACCCAGGTCATCAGCAGGATACCGTCACCATCAGGGAGCCGCAAATCGGTGATAATCAAATCAAACGGATTGTTGGAGATTTCGATTTTCGCCTGCTCATAACGCGACACCAAAACCGTTACATAGCCGTTTTTCTTCAGCCATGTCTGCATCATCGTGCCGAAAGCGGCATCGTCTTCTACAACCAGTATTCTCGTTTTCATGCCACAAAGGTAGTTATTTTTTTGTAGCCACCAAACAAAAGGGCACAAAAAAAAGCCTCACATCAGGCAATGCGAGGCAATTTTGAAAAAAAATTGAAAACGAGCAGATTCCGCCATTGCGGAATTATTTGATGGATACTATCAAATACTTGGAAATACTCCAGAAAGCGTCTTTATCCTTGATGTTCAACACTTTTGAACCTTCTTCAGAATCCATTATCTCATAGCTGCCTTCCGGATGGGTGGTGATTAAAGTGGCTTTTTTGGTGTTCAGCGGGATATTTGACAACTCGCGCTTGTCAGCCTGCATGAACTGGCTCTTGTCAAAGCCTTGCTTGTTGATTTCGGTGGGTTGGAACAGGCCGCTCTTGATAATGCCTTTGTCCTTCAACACCTGTTGGGTTGCGATGCACACCCACACGGTATTGAGGGCTGCATCCTGGTTCTCGATGGTGGCGAGTTGCGCGGCATTTCGCACACTCAGCACATCGATGTTTTCATTCAGGCTGTCAATGTTTTGGTTGAGGTCAGAGACCACCGTGTTGAGATCGGCAATCTGCTGACGGCTCTGCTGCAATTCATCTTTCAGACTTTTGATATAGGTGTCTTTTTCATCCAACTGTTTCTTCAAGCGGCTGACGGTTTGGTTCAGGGCTTTCGAGTGTGAACCCTGGTCGGCCAGTTGTTTCTCAAGATCGGCAATCTTTTTGCGATTTTCCTGTAAGGTCTGCTGAATGGCATTAATCTCAGAAACAGCTTTGTTGGTGTTGCCTTCCTCACTCTCCATCATGATGATGCCCTCAGCGGCACGCACCGACTCCAAGGCTACCTCAATCTCATTGATGGTGTTCAAGGCCTGGTCGAAACCACCTTTGGCCGCAACCGCCTCGGTATATAGCGAATCACGCTCAGACAACAACGTCTGATACTTCTCGGAACGCTCAACATTACATGATGTGGCAAATGCCCCAACCATCAAAACGACTAAAAATGACAATCTCGTTTTCATTTTATGACTGATTTTTCCACGATTAATAGCATAATTCATACCTAATCAATTATCCTGAAGTAAAAATTTGATTTCCAAATAATTAAATTTCATCCCCAAAAGAGACAGACTGTGGAAATATGTAGAATAATGTAGAATTGTGGTCAAAATGTGGAATCCACAATGGCTACAGATACACAAAACCTGTGCTTTTGTGGCGCGGCAAAGGAAAGATAGAAGTGTTTACATCCGCACGAACGTGTTTCTTGCGGAACTGCTCATAGAGACATTGCATGGCGCGCTCAGGCGTGTTGTTGTTCTCGCTAAGATGACAGAGCATAATGTTTTTGATGCCCGGATGGTAAATTTCAGCCAGGAAGCGAGCCGACTCCACGTTGCTCAGATGGCCGAAAGGGCCGGCGATACGCTGTTTCAAAACATAGGGATAGGAGCCTTTTTCCAGCATCTCCACGTCGTAATTGGCTTCGATGACGAGGTTGTCGGCCTTGCGGATTTGCTCTTTCACCACCTTGTCCAACATGCCGATATCCGTGGCAATAGTCAAAGTGCGGCCTTCATACGCAAAATGATAGCCCATCGCTCCACGCCCGTCGTGCATCACAGGAAAAGCCTCAACGGCAATACCGATCAGTTGAAACGGCTGCAAGGGTTCGATTTCGTGAAACAAAGAGGTGTCGAGATGTTTTGTAGCCTTGCCTTCAGCAAGTCCACGCAAGCAGTCGGAATGTGCATAAATCGGAATGGGGCAGTCTTTGGTGAAAGCCTCCAGACCAAGAACGTGGTCAATGTGGTCGTGAGTAATAAGGATAGCCTTAATGTTTTGTCGCGACAAATCCTGCAACAGCAATTTCTCTTTGAGCTGTTTTGCTGTAATGCCCACATCAACGAGAATGCCCTCGTCCTGCCTGCCTACATAGTAGCAATTGCCGCTGCTGCCCGAGGCAAAGCTGCAAAACACAAAAGGCGATAGGCAAGAGAAGAGGTCCATCCTGAGTAACTTAATTTTTATGCTACTTTTTTCGGCTGCGAAGATATAAAAAACAAAAACATGCTATACAATCCGATGAAAAAATTATGTTTTACTGATTATTTCCTACCTTTGCAGCAAATTTAACGCATCAAATGGAAAACAACACCTTTGACCCCAATGCAGCCGCCATTGCCGACTCAGGCATCTACGGCCTGCCGTGTACCGCCGACGAGGCGCAAATCATCATCATCCCTGTGGAATGGGAACTGACCACAAGCTATAACAGAGGCACCGTAGACGGCCCCGCCGCCATCATGGAGGCTTCCTTACAGGTGGATTTATGCCACCACGACTACCCCGACCTTTGGCAAAAAGGCATCTGGATGGATGAGTTTCCGAAGGAGCTGCGCCAGCTGCACGACGAGATGGCGCCGCTGAGCGAGGATGTCATCAACGCGCTTTATGAAGGCACTATCGACGACGAGCCGGAGAAGTACGCTGAGATATACGCCCGCATCGAGGCCGCCACCGAGAAAAAGAATGCCTGGCTGCGCGAACGCATCGCTTTTTGGAAACAACAAGGCAAGGTCGTAGGCCTCTTGGGCGGCGACCACAGCTGTCCCCTCGCCTATCACCAATACCTTAATAAAAAAGGTGTGGAATACGGCATCCTGCACGCCGATGCCCATTGCGACCTGCGCGAGGCCTTCGAAGGCTTCAAATACTCCCATGCCTCCATCTTCTACAACACGTTGCAATTCGGCAACGTGAAGAAACTTGTACAAGTGGGCATCCGCGACTATTGCCACCAGGAAAAAGCCTTGGCCGAGAGTCAGCCCAATAGAATAAAGGTGTTTTTCGACCGCGACTGCCGCCGCCGCATGTACGAAGGTGCCAGATGGAAAGACCTTGTGGACGAGATGATAGCCGCTTTGCCCGAAAAGGTCTACCTCTCCATCGACATCGATGCCCTCGACCCGAAGCTCTGCCCCAACACGGGGACACCCGTTCCAGGCGGCCTCGAATACGAAGAGCTCATGTACCTCCTCAACCGCATCCGCGAGGCTGGCAAGGACATCATCGGCTTCGACCTCTGCGAGGTCTCCCCTGCCCCCGACGGCGGCGACTGGGACGGCAACGTGGGAGCAAGGGTGCTGTTCCACCTCTGCGGAGTAGCATCGTAAGCATCCGACAAACCACACTTTTTCGCCTGCAAAAAAGACGTGGGCTTATTGGATGCAAAGTTAGGTTAAGCAAATCATCCTCCAAACAAACTATCCAAGGTAACCACCCGTTGGAAGATACCGCTGTGAGACAACTTTTTTCCAAGCTTATTTGTCCACGAAACGCATTTTTGTTGTTTCATGGACGATTATAAGCCCAAATCATACTTTCGATTTTGCCGTGTAATAGAGTTTGTATCTTTTTTCACCTTAATTCATGCTCTCAATTCCGGGGTATAATATACATTGCGTCTCTACGGAAAATGAAACAATCCTCTCTGGGAGACGCAAGCATTGCGTCTCTACGGAAAACAAAACAGTCCCACGCTGTCCCACTGTCCCTTAAGGGGCAGGTGGGATACCTGGGACAGCTGAGACACTTACTTGCCCGTCAGCCACCTGCGGGACAGGGACACCGAAACATCGTCTATCGTCGACTTCATTGCTGAGTAACCATGACCACAAATGTTGTCTACCTTCGACTCACCCTCGACTCACCCTCGACTCACCCTCGACTCACCCTCGATTCACCCTCGACTTACCTCTGGCTCCAAAAAAAGCGGCACCGCAAAAAAGTTATTTGTACAAATAACTAATTGTCAGCTATTTAGAAAAATGTTCGTATCTTTGCTTCGTATTAAAACGAAAACGAAAACGAAAACCAAAACCAAAACCAAAACCAAAACGAAAACCAAAACCAAAACGAAAACCAAAACCAAAACCAAAAACCAACTGCAAACTACCAACTGCAAACTGCCAACCAACCTAATTATTAACCAACCAAAACCTCAAAAACCAGGGCAAGAATAAAAAACACCAAGTTCCTTCTACTTGAACACTTTTTCCTTACCTTTGCCCCAAATTTCAAACCCATTTAACCGATGGCACTAAACAACCTATTCACACGAGGAAGCAGCCGCGAGAAGCACTTCTTCCCCACTTATATCAAGCAGGCGGAAACGGCTCAGATTGCCACCAAATACCTCAAGGAACTGGTCAAAAGCGACGACCCCGAGGAACGCAAGCTGCTCACCCGCATGATCAAGAAACAAGAGACCACCGGCGACGAGCTGCTGCGCGAGTTCTACATCGAGCTCAACGAAGCCTTCGTCACTCCCTTCGACCGCGAGGACATGAACGCCCTGGCCATGGGTTTGGACAAGTTCCTCGATTTCATCAACCACTCGGCCAAGACCATCCTAATGTACAACCCCAAGAAAATCGACAAGCAAATCAAGGAGATTGTGGACAACATCCACGAAGACGCCTCCACCATCATGAATGTGTTCAACATGCTCGACGACCTTGGGAAAAACCATCAGCAAATCAACGACCTGTGTCAGAAGGTCACCCTTATCGAACATTCCGTCGACGACATCTACGGCGATTACATCTCCTATCTCTTCGAGAACGAGACTGACGAAATCGAACTGCTGAAATACAAGGAGATAGCCCAAGTGGTGGAAGACACCACCGACCGCGCCAAGGAGGTGACCAGCACTATTAAAAGTCTTATCATAAAAGAATCGTGATGAATCTCCTGACCATAGCCATCATCCTCTCCATCATCCTTGCCTTCGTCTTCACCTTCCTGAATGGCATGAATGATGCGGCCAACTCCATCTCCACCATCATCGCCACCAAGGTGATGACACCGCTGCAAGCCATCCTGTGGGCCTCGTTTTGGGAGTTCACCGCTTTCATCATCATCCGCATGGTGTTCAACCAGCAGTTTGCCGTGGGCAACACAATGGCCAACTTTGCCGACCAAAACGTCATCGACCCCTACCTTATCTTATCCGCCCTTGTGGGCGCAGCCATCTGGGTGGCCATCTGCACCAAGAGCGGCATGCCCATCTCCACCTCGCACGCCCTCATCGGAGGCATCATCGGGGCGGCGTGGTTCGTCAACGGCGGCGGCGTACTTCACATGGCACCTATCCTCATCACATTGGCATTCATCGTATTATCACCCCTCATCGGACTGTTTCTGGGCTTTTTCCTGGAGTGCTTATTCCTAAGAATCTTCAAGAACAGCCCGCGCAAGAAAGTCGATAAAACATTCAAAATCTTGCAGCACTTCTCGACGGCGGCCTTCTGCGTGGGTCACGGCTCGAACGACGCGCCCAAGACGATGGGTATCATCGCCGTGCTGATGGCCAGCGTGTTCACCACACAAGGGGTCAGCCCTGAGATGAAGAGCTTCATCAGCAACTTCTACGACAGCAGTCAAGAATTCCATATTCCTGACATCCTTGCTGTTACATGCTATATCATCATGTCGTTAGGTATATTGATTGGCGGCAAGAACGTTATCAAGACCATGGGCGGCGGCTTGGCGAAAATCACGCCTGTGCGCGGTTTTTCTGCTGAATTTGCCGGTGCCACCACACTTATCGCCACCTCGTTCCTCGGCATCCCGGTCAGCACAACCCACACCATCACCGGCGGCGTCATCGGCGTGGGTCTCGTCGACGGCATGAAGTCCGTGAAATGGGTAACGGCCAAGCGTATCGTCTTGTCGTGGATACTGACCATCCCCGTACCGCTCGTCATTAGCGGCATATTGAACCTGTTGTTTCACCTCTTAGTCAAGTAATGCCATGAGTCTCAACAGCTTCTTCCAGTTTTTCGTCCCCAAGGAAACAAAGTTCTACCCGCTATACCAACAGCAGGCAGCCTACATCGACAAGGCAGCAACGCTTTTGAGGCAGATGCTCCTTGAAACCGACCTCGACCAGCTCGAAGCCTTGAGAAAAGACATCAAGGTTTGTGAGACTGAAGGCGACAAGGTGCTGCTCGACTTCTACAGCCAGCTCTTCGCCACCGTGCTCACCCCCTTCGACCGGGACGACGTACATGAACTCGCCGAAATGATGGACACTTTCCTCGACCACATCGACGACTCGGCCAACATTGTCCTCACCCGCCGTTTCCTCGCTGTGGACGCCGACCTCACCACGATGGCGGAGAACATCATGTTTGCCGCTGAAAACCTCAGCCTCATCATCCGCGACCTGCCACAGCTCTACGACAAACGAAAGGAAATCGCACGTCTCTGCCATGAAATCAAGACCTTGGAACACGACAACGACGAACTCTACGGCAGCTGCATCAGCAAACTGTTCCAAAAAGACTACAGCCTCACCGAAATCATTAAACGCAAAGACTTGGTGCAGGTGCTGGAAAACACCACCAATTCGGTGAAGTATATATCGGATAAAATCAGAAGTATCATCAGTAAACTATAAATCATGCGCCAGATTATCACCAGCCTATTAGACAACGACCTCTACACTTTCAGCGTGTGCTATGCCTACCTGCAGAAGTTCCCGCGTGCCATAGGACAATACACCTTTGTAGACCGCAACAACACGGTCTATCCCGAAGGCTTTGCCGAGAAGCTGCGCGAGCAGTTTGACAGCTATGTCAACATCCGCATCACCGACGAGGAAGTGCGTTTCATGAAACGCAAGTGTTACTACTTCCCGCTGTGGTTCTTCACCTTCCTGAAAGGCTTCCACATGCGTCCCTCGGAGGTGGAGGTAAGCCAGGACGAAGAGGGTCATCTGCATATCACCGTCACAGGCCTGTTGTGGCGCACCGTCTTTTGGGAGATGCCCATCCTGGCCACCGTCAGCGAGCTGATGCACGAGCTGAAAGGCGAGTTTGAGCACTATGATGCCGAAAAGGAGTACAAGAAATCATACGACAAGGCCATCCGCCTCATCGGCAATGGCGTCAAGTTCAGCGATTTCGGCACACGTCGCCGCTTCTCGTTCGAGCATCAGGACAGGGTTATTCAGTCGTTCATCGAGGCTCAGAAGCAGTTCACCAAGACTTGCTTTGTGGGCACATCAAATGTGTTATTGGCCATGAAATACGACCTCACCCCTATCGGCACCATGAGCCACCAGTTCATCGAGACCTGCTCGCTCTACGGCTACAACGAGGCCAACTACCTCGCGATGGAATACTGGCAGGAAGTGTATGCCGGCAGCCTGGGCGTGTTCCTTTACGACACCTACACCCGCAAGGCTTTCTTCCAAAACTTCACCACCCTGCACGCCAAGCTGTTTGACGGCTTGCGCGTCGACAGCGGCGACAACTACGAGGCTCTGGAGGAAATCATCGAGAAATACAAGGAACTGGGCATCGACCCGGCACAGAAATCCATAATCTTCAGCAACGGCCTCAATGTCAGCGAGGCTATCGCCATCCACGAGACTGTCAACGGCAGGATGCAAGACTCTTTCGGCATCGGGACGCACCTCACCTGCGACATCGACAACGTAAAGGCGATGAACATCGTGGTGAAACTCACCGCCGCCAAGATTACCGAGAAGCGCAACTGGAAAAAGGTGGTCAAACTCAGCGACGACCTCGGCAAATACACCGGCGACCCCGAAGAAATCGAGATTTGCAAGAAGACGCTGGAAATTGAGTGAGAGGTTTGAGGTAGGTGGTTTGAGCCGCTTTGCGCCATTGCGAGGAACGAAGCAATCCAAGCGGATTGTTGTTAAAACGCCTTCCTCCACCCGCAGCCATTCCGCCACTCTGAGCAGCCGTAAGCGGTCTTACCTTTTATTATATGTCCTTTACCGCATTGTGGGCAGGGCTGCCCGATGATACTGTCAGCAGCGGTTTTGGCGGAAGTTGAGGAGGCTTTCTTGGGCTTGGGCGTTGAGGCTTTTTTTGACGAAGATTTCTTAGGCTTCTCTTCCACAACAGTTGCCGCCACGTGGCGGTTAGTGTTGTCAAGCATCACAGTGGTGACGATTTCCGTCACCATTTGTTTCAGCTCATCAAGGAATTGTCGCGCTTCGTATTTGTGCTGCTCAATCTCGCGAAGCTTCTTTTCCCAGATGCCTGTCAGCTCGGCGCTTTTCAAAAGGTCTTCATGGATAAGCCCGATGAGTTCAACCCCGGTGGGTGTAGGCTCAAGGCTCTTGCGAATCTTCCTGATATAGTTGCGCTTGAACAGCGTTTCGATGATGGCGGCACGAGTGGAAGGCCGCCCTATGCCGTTCTCTTTCATCACCTCGCGCAGCGACTCATCGTCCACCAGTTTGCCAGCCGTTTCCATAGCACGGAGCAAAGTGGCTTCCGTATAAGGCTTGGGTGGCTGTGTCCATTTCTCGGCCAGCGAGGGCTGATGCGGCCCGTGCTCGCCTTTTTCAAAGATGGGCAAGGTCTTTTCCTCATCCTCCTGCCCCTCCTTTTTCTCCTCTTCCTGTTTCACCGGTTTGATGACCTCGCGCCAACCCGGCACAAGAATCTGCTTGCCCGAGGTCTTAAACTCCACCTCTTCCACCTTGCCCAAAACCGTCGTCGTGGCAAACTGACAGTCAGGATAAAAAACAGCAATAAAATGGCGGCAGACCTCATCATACACCTTCTCTTCGGCAAACGACAGGCCTTGCGGAACCACACCCGTAGGGATGATGGCATGGTGGTCGGTGACCTTACTGTTGTCGAACACTTTCTTGCTCTTGGGCAGCTTTTTGCCAGCCAAGGGTGAAGTGTATTCGGCATAGTTGGTGAGTTTGGCCAGAATATCAGGGCATTTCGGATAAATATCGTCGCTCAGATAGGTAGTGTCGACACGCGGATAGGTGGTGTATTTCTTCTCGTATAGGCTCTGGATGGTCTGCAAGGTTTGGTCGGCAGAGAAACCGTAACGCTTGTTGCATTCCACCTGCAGCGAGGTCAGGTCGTAGAGTCGCGGCGGGGCTTCGGTGCCTTTCTTGGTAGAGATATCCGTCACGGCAAACTCCTTCCCTTCCACACTCGCCAAGTCTTTCTGTCCGTCCTCAACGGAACCGTATTTGCCTTTGGTGGCCGTAAAGGTCGTGTCGCGATAAACAGTCGACAACATCCAATAGGCTTCCGGCTTGAAATTGACAATTTCATGGTAACGGTTGACAATCAAGGCCAAAGTGGGTGTCTGCACCCGTCCTATCGAAAGCACCTGCCGGTTTTGGCCATATTTTAAGGTGTAAAGCCTTGTTGCGTTCATCCCCAAAAGCCAGTCGCCGATGGCACGCGAAAGGCCCGCTTCGTAAAGCGACTGATAATCAGATTGGTCTTTCAAGGTTTTGAATCCCTCGCGAATAGACTCTTCCGTCAATGAGGAAATCCACAAGCGCTGCACAGGACAATGTACCCCGGCCTTCTGCATCACCCAACGCTGGATGAGTTCACCCTCTTGCCCGGCATCACCGCAGTTCACGATACTGTCAGCCTTTTGAAACAACGACTCTATGATTTTGAACTGTTTTTCCACACCTTTGTCGGCAATCAGCTTGATGCCAAACCGTTGCGGAATCATCGGAAGACGGCTCAAAGCCCAAGCCTTCCATTGATCGGTATAGTCGTGGGGTTCCTTCAGGGTGCAGAGATGACCGAAGGTCCAAGTCACTTGGTAGCCGTTGCCCTCCATGTAGCCCTCATGGGAAGTGTTGGCGCCCAGCACTTTGGCAATGTCGCGGGCGACGCTTGGCTTTTCAGCAATACAGACAATCATTTCACTTGGTAACTTGCATTTCTGAGCGCATTTCCGAAGCGGTCATTCGCATCAGTATTTTAGCTTTGTCCTCCTGAGCCACAAACCACACCAAGTCAGCGGGTTGGAATGTGATGCGCGCCGAAGGGTTAAGGATAAAATGTCCGTCACGCTCGATGGCGATTACCATAGCCTCGTACTTGTCGGCCAAACCGGAATCCATCAAAGCAACACCTATGAAGGGGCTGTCGGGTTCCACCTCTACCTTATACAGGTCCACCTCACTTTCCTCATGCTCTTGTATCAACGCCTCATCAAAAGCCTCCACCCTTGGAAGCAACAACCGCAGATGATCCTCATGCCCCACAAAGGTGATTTTATCGAACGGAAACAGCTGAAAATCAGACTTCGGCAATTCAAAAACCTGCTTGCCACGCTCCACGCTAACCACACTCACATTATAATTGTCGCGGAAATCAGTAGCCTTGATAAGCTGACCAGAATACACGCTGTCGGGGCTCAACGTCATTTTCTGCAAATGGCAGTTCTCCTGCAGGATTTCGGGAATCTCAAACACCTGCACCTGTTGCCGCTTGTTGAGGTTGTCCATAAACCGCTCCTCGATATGCTTGTAGAACCGCATCGCTGGACTCATAACACGCAGCAACACAGTGTAAATCAACGCAAAGGCAATATTTATCCAATGGAAAACAATGGGATTGACATTCAGCCTCGACCAGAACAAAATATTAAAGAAATGCTGAATGACCGAATAGGCCGCCACCCATACCAAAGCGAAACGCAAGACAAAAACAAAACGAATCAAAGCCTTGTTGAAGTGATTGACTTCCATTAGCTTATGTGTCGTACTGGCCAAGGTATGCTTAAAGCCCATCGCCCAAAGGAAAGGCGAAACGAGGATTAAACTCACCGCAGTGGCAACAGCCGAGCTCCAGGGTCGGGGCACATACTTCATGATGAAAGTGCCGATGATGAAACTAAGCAACACCACAGCAATAATAATGGCGGAATAGATAACAATATTCTTGAACTGGCGTGCCATGAAACTGGCCATATTGACCTTCTTGCCACTCTTCACCTTAATGCCCGAGTCGTTGTTTTCCATGCGGTTGAGCCATTTTTCAGGAAAATGGCCCGACACCCAGCTGTAGGCTGGTATAGCGGATTTTATGGCGTATGGCGTGATGAACGTCGTGATAATAGATACCGAAACGATGATGGGATAAAGGAACTCGTCGATGACGCCGTAGCTCAAGCCCAAGGTGGCGATGATGAAAGAGAACTCACCGATTTGGCAGAAGCAGAAACCGCCTTGCATGGCTTGTTTCAGTCCCAAGCCGGCAATCAAACGACCTATGACGTTGCTCAAAGGCTTGAACAAGAGCAGCACAAGGGTCACCACAAGAATCTGCCACCAATAATTGACCAAAATCTGCGGGTCGACCATCATACCGACCGAAACGAAAAACACCGCGCCAAACAGGTTCTTGATAGGCGTGGTGACTTTGTGAATCATTTCAGCCTCAAGGGTCTCAGCCAGAATAGAGCCCATGATGAAGGCACCCAAAGCCGACGAGAAGCCCGCCAGGTTGGCCAGAACGACCATCAAAAAGCACAGGCCCACAGAAAACACCGTCAACGTCTCCTCCGACATGAACCTGCGTGCCCAACGCAACACCGTAGGCACCAGGAAAATGCCACCCAAGAACCAAACCAAGAGAAAGAAAACCAATTTCAACATACTGGAAACCAGCTGCATCCCATCAAAAGTCTTGCTCACCGCCAAAGTGGACAGAATCACCATCAACAAGACCGCTTCGAGGTCTTCAACCACCAGCTCACCAATTACATTGCCGCTGAACTTCTCTCTATGCAACTTCATGTCATCAAAAGCTTTAGCGATAATCGTCGTAGACGAAATGGAGAGCATCGCGCCCAGGAAGATGCAATCCATCTGCGACCAGCCCAAAGCCTTGCCCAGCAGGAAGCCGACGACACACATCGTCACCAGTTCGGTAAGTGCGGTTACACCAACCGTACCGCCCACTTTTTTCAACTTCTTGAAACTGAACTCCAAGCCGATACCGAACAACATGAATACCATACCGATTTCGCTCCAAGTCTCCACGCTGGTATGGTCGCTGATAACGGGAAACCACTCGAAATTCGGTCCGATAAGGAAACCAGCTATAATATAGCCCAACACAACAGGCTGTTTCAACCACTTGAAGATTACGGTGGTAATACCAGCGGTTACCAATATCAGGGCAAGGTCAGAAAACAAAGCAGGTAAGGATTCCATAGTATTCAGTTTTATAGTTATGAAACGGTTTCAACATGACTTTCAGCTTCTTTCACGAGCACTTTGGCATTGTTCTCAGAAGAGACAAACCATACGACATCGCCTTTCTGGAAGACGACAGAAGATTCGGGATTGAGCATAAACTTTTCATCGCGTTCGATGGCAAACACAAAAGCGTCAAAACGGTTACGAAGGTCGGAATCATGGAGTGAAACACCCTCAAAGCAGCTGCCATCATTCACCACGAAGCGGCGGATATCCATATCGCTCTTAGGCCTTTCATGGATAAGCACTTCATCCTCCACTTCCACTTGGGGCCTCAATTGGGCCAATTGCTCCTCCGCGCCCAAGAATGTAACCTCATCATCAGGAAACAGCATGTGGTCGCGGCGGGGCAAGTCGATGACAGTACCAGCCCGGTCGATGCACACCACGCTCACATTAAACCTATTACGGAAGTCACATTGCCGTATGCTTTTGCCTGCATAGCTGCTTTTGGCACTCAAGGTCATCTTCCCCAAGACGAAGTTTTCCTGCAACACCTCAGGAACCACAAAGGATTGCAAGGTCTGGCGCTTATTCAGGTTGTCAAGGAAACGCGCCTCCATGCGTTCGTACCACTTCATCGCAGGGCTCAACGTCCTTAAAATCAACATAAAGACAAAGCCAATCGCAATCGCCATAGGAAGATCATCCACCCTAAGATTGATAATACGCCAAAACTCGTCGTTCATGAAATGACGGATGATGTAGGCTGCAAAAAACCAAGCCGCCACAAAACGCACACCATACAGCATACGCATCACACGACTGCTCATCTTGTTGGACACTAATTCCTTAACATCTTGTTCTTCAATTTCCTGCTTGTAAGCCAAAGCCCAGATGACCGGCGAAGTAACCGTCAAGGTAACGGCAACCGCAACCACATCCATATAGGTCTTCATATTGTGGTTCTCCCAAGGGGCAAAGATGGCGAAACACAACAGCATCATCGCAAAAATGATGTTAGCATACAACACGGCACGCTTGAGTTGGCTCAAGACATAAACTTTCATGGTTTGCTTCATGCCACTTTTTGCGCGGACGGTCTTTTTCTTGTTATCAAAGAAGTTCGACCATTTTTGCGGTATCCTTTGGTCAATCCAATTATAGAGCGGCTCGCCAGCCTTAATCATATAAGGAGTGAGGAAAGTCGTAATGATAGACACCGAAACGATGATGGGATACATGAAATCGTCAATCACGCCAAAACTCATGCCCACCGTGGCTATGATGAAAGAAAACTCGCCGATTTGTCCGAAACACATTCCGGCACGTATGGAGTTTTTCAGGTTGTCGCCTGAGAGCAACATACCCAAGCTGGAGCTCAACGACTTCAGCACGACCACCACCGCTGTGATAATCAGAATCTGCCACCAATACTGCACCAGAACAGCCGGGTTGACCATCATACCGACCGACACGAAAAACACCGCGCCAAACAGGTTCTTGATGGGCTCCGTAACCTTATGAATCATCTCAGCCTCAAGCGTCTCCGCCAAGATGGAACCCATGATGAAAGCACCCAAAGCCGACGAGAAGCCTGCCTTGTTGGCCAGCCATACCATAAAGAAGCACAAGCCCACGGCAAAAACCGTCAGCGTCTCTTCCGACATGAATTTCCTGGACCATTTCAAAATGGTGGGGATAAGGAACACGCCGCCGATATACCAAACCAAAAGGAAGAAAACAAGCTTCGTGACGCTGAGCATCAGTTCCTTCCCATCCAACGCAGTACTCACCGACAAGGTGGACAGGATGACCATCATCAGGATGGCCATCAAATCCTCGACCACCAGCACACCGATGACGTTGCCCGTAAACTTTTCCCCTTTCATCTTCAAATCATCGAAGGCCTTCGCGATGATGGTAGTGGACGACATCGAGAGCATGGCTCCAAGGAAGATGCTGTCCATCTGCGACCAGCCCAACAATTTACCGAGGAGGAAGCCCACGAAACACATCAACACCAATTCCGTCATCGCCGTGATGCCAACAGTGCCAGCCTGTTTCTTCAGCTTCTTGAAACTGAATTCCAAGCCGATGGCAAACAGAAGAAACACCATTCCGATTTCGCTCCATATCTCAACGCTGTGGTGGTCGTTGACGACAGGAAACCAAGGGAAATAAGGCCCAATCAAAAGACCCGCAATAATATAACCCAACACAACGGGTTGTTTCAACCACTTGAAGATTACGGTGGTAACACCTGCTGTTACCAAAATCAAGGCAAGGTCGGAAAACAATGCCGGAAGTTCTGACATAAACTAAGTATTATAAATTGAGGTGCAAAAATAAGGAAAAATGTCTTATTCCGCAAACATTCCTTCAATCAAATCCTGGTAATGCTCAGCAACGATTTTGCGGCGCAACTTGAGGCTCGGGGTGATTTCGCCTTCCTCGATGCTCCATTCGCGGTCGACCAACTCGAAGCGCTTGATTTTCTCAAAGTCGCCGAAATGTTTGTTATAAGCATCCACCTCCTTGCGGTAGCGGTCAATCACCTTCTTTTCCTTGATGACTTCTGCGTTGGAGGTAAAGGCCACATGGTTTTCCTCGCACCAATTCTTCAGGTTTTCAAAGTTCGGCACTATCAAGGCAGCGGCAAACTTCTGGTTCTCGCCCACCACCATCATCATGCTGATGAACGGTGATTCGGTGAACTTGCTCTCAATCAAAGCGGGCGAGATGTACTTGCCCATCGAGTCCTTGAAGATTTCCTTCATTCGGCCCGTGATTTTCAGCAGGCCGTCCTCGTCAAACTCGCCGATGTCGCCTGTATGGAAATAGCCATCCGCATCGATAGCTATATTAGTCTGTTCCTCATTCTTGTAGTAGCCCTTCATCACAGCCGAGCCTTTCACGAGAATCTCACCCGATAAAGGATCAATCTTAAACTCGACGCTCTTGCAGGGCACGCCCACGGTTCCCGCCTTGATGATGCCCAGGGCAAGGCTGTTGGTGCATATCACAGGCGAAGTCTCCGTCAAGCCATAACCTTCGATAACAGGAATATTCATGGCCGCAAACAGGCGCACCAAACGAGGCTGCAAGCTGGCTCCACCCGAGATAATGAACTCCAAACGGCCACCAAAAGACCTACGAACATCTTTAAACACCAACCTGTTAGCCCAATACAGTTTGAAGCGATAGGCACGTCCGTTGTTTTGTCCGGTCTCGTCGTAACGCTCTGCCAGTTGGAAAGCCCAATGGAAGATGCGTTTCTTCACTCCTTTCAATTTGTCGCCCTTGCGCACAATGCCATTATACACCTTCTCGATGACGCGCGGCACCGTGGTGAAATGCTCGGGCTTGATGTCGGCGATGTCGCGCATGATGGTACCGAAGTTCTCCACATAATAGGTCGAATTGCCGAGATAGAGGTGTGTGTATAGCACAGAACGTTCGTAGATATGCGACAAAGGCAGGAAACTCACCACCTTATGCGAACTTGGCACGGGATAATGCGGACCGTAATTGGCCACGCAACTCATCAAATTATAGTGTGAAAGCATCACCCCCTTAGGTGTGCCTAACGTGCCTGAGGTATAGATGATAGTCGCCACGTCTTCGGGAGCAACATCATCCTTACGTGCTTGAAGGGCAGCGAGGCTCTTTTTGTCAATCTTCACCGAGACCATCAAGCCACGAAGTGTCAGCTGTCCTTCCACAGGATTGAAAACAAACACCTTGGGCTTCTCAACCAACTTATCGAGAACACCTTGCACCTTCCTCAACAGCAGCGAGCCCTCCACAAAAATAATCTTGGGCTCAGCATGGTTGATGATGTAATCGTAATCGCTTTGGCGGACAGTTGGATATATGGGAACCAGAATACCGCCGATTTGCTGCACGGCAAAGTCAACCATGTTCCATTGGGGGCAGTTGTTGGAAATCACGGCCACACGGTCACCTTTCATCACGCCCAAGCCTATCAGTCCTTGGCTGATGGTATCCGTCATCTTCAGGAAATCGCGGCCATTATATTTCTTCCATCCGCCATCCGCCTTGCAGGCAAACATGGGCTTTTTCTTACCGTATTTCTCCACAAACCTCGGTAGAAGGTCGAAGGTACGTGGCGGAATGTCAGCAAAGGCCTGAACAGTTTTTCCCTTATTGGTATTCTTTTCCATATCCATTGAAAAATTGGTGCGAAATTAGAATTAATTCCGATAAATCAATTTTTTTATCCAAACGAAAGGTATTTTTGACTACAAAAGAGGATATTTTCTCACCGAAACGGAGAAACCAGTAATTTTGCGCCAAATATAGCATTATGGTAACACTTTTTGACGATATGAGCCAAGTGACTGAGGCCGAGGTGCGCCGCCTGCTGCCCTTGGTTGACGAACAACGCCGCACCGAAGCCTTGCGCTACAGGCACGTCTTCGGACAGTTCGCCTGCCTGAAGTCGTGGCTGATGCTTGCCGATATGCTCAAGCCGTTGGGTATCACCAATCTGGAAATGAATCACAACGAACATGGCAAGCCTTTTTTAGTCCATCATCCTGATGTGCATTTCAACCTCAGTCATTGCAAAAACGGCATCGCTGTGGTCGTTGACTATGCCCCTGTCGGCATCGACATCGAGAGTTTCCACAAGGATAACGTGGCCCTTGTCAGGAAAACGATGAACCCGGCCGAGGCCGAATGGATTCGCTCCTCTTCCGACCCTGTCGAGGCCTTCACCCAGTATTGGACAAAAAAAGAAGCCGTGCTGAAACTGCGTGGCACAGGAATCAGCACGGACTTGCATCCGGTACTCGATGGCGAAGGTTACCGTCTGGAGACCTACACCCATCGTGAAAAACGTTACGCTTGGAGCGTAGCCTATTCCATTTATTAACGCACAATACGGGTTCCGCAAGTCGGGTCGCCCAACTTCGTGGCCTCGGTGATGATGGCCTCGTGGCCCGTGGCTTCCACGAAGAGGATGGCGGCACGAATCTTCGGTGCCATGCTACCCTCGGTAAACTGACCGTCGGCCAAGTGTTTCTTTGCCTCGTCCACCGTAATGGTGTCCAAAGCCTGCTCGTTCTCCTTGCGGAAGTTGATGTAGACCTTCGGCACGTCGGTGAGGATGTAGAACTCGTCGGCACCAATCTTGATGGCCGTCATAGCAGAAGCCAAATCCTTGTCGATAACGGCTTCAACACCCACGTGGATGCCGTCCTTCTTGATGACGGGGATGCCGCCGCCGCCCACGGTGATGACGATATTGCCTTCTTCAGCTAACCTCTTGACCAACTTAATGTTTTGGATGTCGATAGGCTTGGGCGAAGCCACCACCTTGCGCCAGCCTTTGCCCTTGGGGTCTTCCTTATAGATGGCACCCGTTTGGGCAGCATAGGCTTCGGCCTGTTCCTTGGTATAATAGGGACCCACAGGCTTGGTGGGGTTCTTGAACATCGGGTCGTCCTTGTCGACAAGCACCTGGGTCACGAAAGTCACCACATTGCGGTCGATGTTTTCCTTCACCATCACCTTCTCCAGACCCATCTCAATCATATAGCCAATCTGGCCTTGGGTCTCGGCGCCACACACATCCATCGGCATAGCGGGAATACCCTCCTTTTCGCCGGCGGCGTTTTGGAGCAACACATTGCCCACCTGAGGCCCATTGCCGTGACCGATGACCAAATTATAACCTTGTTTCAGGAAGGGCAGCAAAGATTGGCAAGTATCCGCCACATTCTGCATCTGTTCCTGACAAGTTCCTTTCTGGCCGCCTCTCAACAGAGCGTTTCCTCCGAAGGCGATAACTGCTAATTTCTTCATTATCAAAATTTTTTCTTATTATTATTTTCTCTTGTAAGTCACGGTATAGCCAGCCTGCTCAAGAACAAGCTGCTGTTCATCCAACTTCACGATTTTCATCGTGTCGACGAAATCGTGCGGATTGGTGCCGGTATAGGTGCCTTTGAAATAAATCATGTCGCCCGACTTCTCCCACGACTTGAAATCGGCATAGCCCATATTGATGGGAAGCATATCACCATTTTCAAGCAAAGTGAAGCCCATCTCGGTGGCAAGACCGTCTTCAGAAGCGGGTTCGACCCACGTACCCACCAGCGAAGGGCGGTTGCACGAGGCGAATAACAGACCGATTGCAAATGCTAAAGCAATGATAGACAAATGTTTCTTCATCTTTTACTCCTTTTGATTTGGAGCGGCAAAGATAGGAATAATTTCCTTAATCCAAACATATTCAAGGAATTATTTTTCAAAAAGGCCAGACCGCCTCGGCCAAGGCTGAAATCTCGGCATCCCCGTAAAAGCGGTCATTCTCAATGGTCATGGTCAAAAAGTCCCAAAGTCCCGCGTCCCGAAGTCAACAGATATTGTCGGGGGCAAGATAACGAAAAAACGGAAAATCATGGCAAGTTGGGCGAAAATTTGTATCTTTGCGGCGAGAAAAACAACACAATTAGGTTATGACGACATTTGCATTGAATAATTTATGGGCTTACCTTCAAGGGCTGATGCTCTCACAAAGCGAACGTGAATGGCTGGTAGGGAAACTTTCTGAGCCAGTGGAAAAGTCTTCTACTGAAGCGAAAGATGATTTAGCGGAAAATATACGATGTGATTCCCGTATCACCAGAAATTAAAAAATGGAGCAGATGTGCATCATTCACAGAAGAAGAAATAGAGAGTGACCCCAAGCTTAAAGCCTTGTTGAACCGATGAAACATGTATTCCTTGACACGAACATCCTCGTGGATTACGCATTGGGGCGTGAACACTGCGATGATGCTGAACAATTATTACAACGTGGCAGCAACGGTGAACTATGCTTACAGGCATCTTACCTCACTTTTGCTAATCTAGCATACATACTTAAGACGAAAGTAGATGTATACAAGTTGTTTGGCGACCAATGTCAATACATTGGCGTGTTGTCTACCGACAATGGTCAATTGATGGCAGCAATGGGAATACGGGTACGCGATTTTGAGGACATGCTGCAATACCAATGCGCCAAAGCCAACGGTTGCGATGCTATTATCACAAATAACGGAAAGGACTACGCTGAATTCTGCGACCTGCCTTACATGACAGCCGCTGATTTCTTGGCCTGTTTATAATAGCGACCTACCAACCTTTCCAGCTCTCCTATCCACAATATCACCGAGGTTCCCAAAACAATCCTCACCCAGTCGCCCCAAGGCAACGGCACCACGCTGAACATCTCGCCGCCAAAGGTGACAATAAGAACTTGTCCAACAGCAATAATTAATAAGGTGAGTCCAAAACCGCGACGCACGTCTTTGTCAAACAGGCCTTTCAGAGCCGACTGGTTGGTATGGTAGGCTTTGGCGTTGAAGATATTCCAGAACTGCATGAAGACGAAGATGGTGAAGAGCAACGAGAGCTCCTTATGGGTGAACTCCCCTCCTATCGTGCCGAACCTGAAATAACTGACGAGATAGTCGTGCAGCGAGAACTGGTCGAACGAATCCACGCCAAAATGCAGGAAATATTGCGTGAAGCCAAACAAGACGGCCACAAAGAGCAATCCTGTGCCAAAGATGCGCCGGGCCATATTCTTAGTGATAATGAAAGCGTCGCGCCGACGGGGCTTATCCTTCAATACACCATGGTCAGGCGGCAATGAGGCCAGTGCCATAGCGGCAAAGGTATCCATGATGAGGTTAATCCAAAGCATCTGCGTCACCGTAAGCGGCGAAGAGGTACCCATCACGGCACCCAGCAGCACGATGAGGCAGGCTGCCACGTTGATGGTCATCTGGAAAAGGATGAAACGCTGGATGTTGAGATAAAGCGAGCGTCCCCACATCACAGCGCGGGTGATGCTCTTAAACGAGTTGTCGAGGATGGTGATGTCGCTGGCTTCCTTGGCCACCGAGGTGCCGTCGCCCATCGAGAGGCCTATCTGCGCCTTGTTGAGTGCCGGTGCGTCGTTGGTGCCGTCGCCCGTCACCGCCACCACCTCGCCGCATTCCTGAAGCAGTCTTACGAGACGCTCCTTGTCGGAGGGACGAGCCCTCGACATTATCTTTAATTCGCCCACGCGCTCGCGCAGCTGTTCGTCGGTCAGCAAGTTGAACTCCTTGCCTGTTATCATCTGCCGTTGGGGGTCGTCGTCGTCTTTCCACAGCCCCACCTGCTTGCCAATCTCGCGTGCCGTTCCCGGCGTGTCGCCTGTAACAATCTTGATGCCGATGCCCGCGTTGATGCAGTCTTGTACCGAGTCGGCCACATCGTCACGGATGGGGTCGATGATGCCCACAACACCCAGGAAACAGAGGTCTTCCCGCGTCAGCTTGTTGTTGACAAACACGTCGGCCAGTTCTTCCTCGGTAATATACTTATAGGCAAAGCCCAAAGTACGCATGGCTTTCATTTGGTATTCCACCAGTTTGCTCTCCACCTCCGGCTTCGCCCATTGGATACCGGCTTCGCCGTCGGCCAAACGTACCGTGGTGCAACGTTTCAGGATAATCTCAGGCGCACCCTTCACGAGAAGGACATACTCGCCCGAAAAAGGCGTTTTGGCCACAGTGGCCATATACTTATAGCGCGTCGTGAAAGGCAGCTGTTTGACAATCTGCGAATTGTCGCGGATACGGACAAAGTCGACGCTATTGTCGAAAAGCCACAGCAGCAAGGCACCCTCCGTCGGGTTGCCAACCACCTTCACCTTTTTCTTGTCGCTATAGTCGAGAAAGGCCGTCGAGTTGACCGCGATGTTCTCCTTCATCAGCAGGCCTGCCATCGAGTTGTCCAATCGACCTTCCTTCAGCCCCAGGATAAAGCTGTCGCCGAGGCTCATGCGGTTTTTGGTGAGGGTGCCTGTTTTGTCGGTACAGATTACCGTAGCCGCTCCCATCGTCTCACAGGCGTGCATCTTACGCACCAGATTGTTGTTCTCCAGCATACGGCGCATACTCAAGGCCAGGCTCAGCGTGACGCTCATGGGCAGTCCTTCGGGCACCGCGACCACGATGAGGGTAACAGCAATCATCAGGGTGTTGAGGAAATACTGGGCAAAGCCCATCCAGTCGAAAGGCGCGTCGCCGCGTTGGATGAAATACATCAGCAGACGCAGCACGACAATCAGGCCCGCAATGACGTAGCTCGCTATGGTGATGCCTTCACCCAGCTTGTCAAGCTGCTCGTTGAGGGGAGTCTTCACCTTATTGTCGATTTGGGCACCACGATACACCTTGCCCCATTCCGTCTCGTCGCCCACCTTCTCCACCACAAACACCCCGTGGCCTTCCATCACGGCGCTGCCGCGACAGACATAGTTGGACGGATAGGTGGCCTCTTCCTTGAATTCATCTTCGTCCACGGTCTTGCTGCACGAAGGCTCTCCCGTGAGGTCCGACTCATTCACCCGCATGGCGATGGCTTCCATCAGGGTGCCGTCGGCGGGCACCTCGTCACCCGTGTTGAGCACCACGGTGTCGCCCACCACCACGTCCTTACGTTCGATACGCTGGATGAGGCCGTCGCGAAACACCGTCACCATCTGCTCGTCCTCACTCTGGTTCAAGATGTCGAACTTCTTGTTGGCACTCAACTCAAAGAAAAAGCCCACTGTGGTGGCCAGCATCACCGCCACGAAGATGCCCAAAGGCTCAAGCATTACCGTCCAGCCCACCGAGCCCGTAACCAGCTGGTAGATTGAAACGCCAACCGACAGCAGCAAGGCTATCAGCAAGATACGGATAATAGGATCGCTGAATTTCTCCAAAAACTGTTTCCACAAAGGCTCCTTCTCGGGAGGGGTCAACACGTTGTTGCCATATTTTGCACGGCTTTCCGCCACTTCCTTCTGACTCAGGCCGTTCTTATAATCTCTTGACTTTTTTGCCATTTATGCTCCGTTTTTCAATTAATGCAGTATCTTTGCGATGCAAAAACGCGCAAAAATACGACCTTAGTATAAACCACAACAAGGTTGCAAGGTTGCAACCCAAAAACAGAATCAGCAAGTGCATGAAATTCAAGGAAAATCATAAAACAGCGTTGGCCAAGGTGCTTTCAGACCTTGTGCAATGTGACGGTATCGTCAACCAAGGTGAAATTGATTTCCTACAAAGGGTTTACGGCTGTTTCGGCATCACTTCGGCCAGCCGGAAAAAAGCCACCACCCTCAGTCTTTCCGATGCCGTCGGTATCTTAAAAACCCTTGAGAGAAAAGAGAAGCTTGCCCTCTTGCGCCTGTTTCAAACACTCTCCATGTCAGACGACTCGCTCGACCCCAACGAGTCGCTCCTTATCACCTCACTCATCCTTTCTATCGACATCGAGATGCCTGAGACACAAGGCATAAAGTCACATTTCGTCTCCATTCCCAACCTCAATTTCGACACCCGCAACGCCGTGCTTTACGTCGAGGCGGAATATGACGAGGCCATAAACGCAAGCCTGATGCACGACTATGAAGCCGTCAGCCAGCTGCTCGAGACCGACGACCGCGAGCTGTTCTACCTCCCCATGGTGATGCGCGAGCTGAGCAACAAACGCGCCACCTTACGCCAGGTACTGAACTACATCGAGCCCACCCTTTCTGACGAGCAACTCGACTACATCGACAACCGTCTGCCCGCTATCGACAGCACATTTCTCTCCAAGGAGATCTTTCTCAATTACCTGAAGACCAACGGCACGAACATCAACAAACCCTCGTTCTTCTTCAAAACCGGAAGGCTGAAGCCGGGCAACCAGCAAGACTTCCTCATCCTCGAAATCAACGGCACGCCCTTGGCCACCCTGCAGCGTTTCTACGAACTCAAGGCAAGCATTGTCAGCCTCAAGCCCGCAGGACTGAGCCCAAAGGAAGAGCGATTCCTGCAGCAAGTCACCCAAGCGCAAAACGGCAACGAAAAGGATGCTTTGGACTACACAGGATTCCACAAGATTCTTATCGACATAGTGCTGAAATACAACGGCTCGCACGAAACCAGCCGGCTCTATGTCACCAAACGCGGCGACCTTTTCCTCACCGACCGCAACAACACTGAGGTAAAGATGCCCGCCATCAGCAAGGCCCTCTACATCCTTTTCCTGTTTCATGAAGAGGGCATCCCCTTGAATTGCTTGAGCGACTACAAGGCGGAGCTTTACCGCATCTACCGCCCTATCTCCACATACGGCGACGACGAATTGCTGCGCCGCGCCGTCGAGAACCTCACCGATTTCGTGGGCAACACGCTCAACGCCACGCTCTCACGCATCAAGAAAGCCTTCACCGACATCCTGGGCGACGCGGCGGCCTCCTACCTCATACAAGGCGAAAAAGGTGGACGGAAAACCATCCACCTTGACCGTAGCCTTGTGGTCTATGAAGACCGTAAGGCTTTCACATAAGTATTTCTTTTAAGCTTGACAGCCTTCCAGGAGGAAGGTAACATCGGAGTTGGGCTCGATCTCAACCGACTCCTTGCCATAGCGCATCACGATCATCTTCTTGCCGCCCTTCAGCATCATCTTCCCATCGGTCACCCAAAGCGCCGTGGCCTCACGCAAGCCAACAACGGTCATATTCTGATTCACGGCAAGATACTCGTTGATGCGGTCCTGCCGAGTCTCGCCGCCATGCTTGATCATCTTGTCGATTTCGGGGTGCGGGTCGAGGTAGTGCGGGTTGATTTGGAACGGCACAAGGTTGAGGCAATTGAATGAAGCGGGTTGCACGATAGGCATGTCGTTGGTGGTACACAGCGTCGGGCAAGCCACGTTTGAGCCAGCGCTCCAGCCCATGTAGGGCACGCCGGCGAGGGCGCGGTTGCGGATGGCCTCCATCAGGCCATAGCGGTGCATCTCAGCCACGAGGTGGAAAGTGTTGCCGCCACCCACCACAATGCAGTCGGCCTCATTGACGGCCTTCACCTTGTCGTCGAAGTGATGGACGGAGGTGAAGTTCTCCAAGCCGAACTTGCGCAGGAAAACGTCTTTCACCTTAGCCTCGTAGGCATCGTAGCTCTCAGGATAGGCCTTGCCGCCGATGTTGACGCCCGCGAAGGGGACAAAGATGATGCGGCTATCCTTATTAATATGGTTCTGCAAGCAGAAAAACTCGATTTGGGCAGAAGCCCAGGCCAGATAATTCTCGCCAAAATTGGTCGAATTGCTGATCAGTAACAGTCTCATAGCGTAAAAGTTTAGTTGTAAACGGGGACAAATATAGGAAATTTTCGGACAACATCACACAAGGTCAAACAAAATGAGCGAAAAGTGTAAAAAATATTCATTTGTCAATCAACGAATTGCGTAAACATATAAAATTTTTCCCGATTTTTTGCTTGCACAAACGAAAAAAGCTGTACTTTTGCAGCGTCAATAACGACAGGACTAGTAGCTCAATTGGATAGAGTCCCTGACTACGGATCAGGCGGTTGTGGGTTCGACTCCCGCCTAGTTCACTCCAAAGGTTCCGCAAAAGAACCTTTTTTTGGCCCATTCGACTAGCGGTTAGGTCGTAAGTTTCTCACACTTAAAACAGCGGTTCGATTCCGCTATGGGCTACCTAATCAAGCCTCAACTCGTTGAAAATCAGAGTTGAGGCTTTTTAATTGCCCGAAAGACATTGTCCGAGCTTTCCGGAGTCTGTTGAGGTCCTCCAACAGGCGATTGCGCGGTTCGGAACCCCTGAGATCATCAACTCCGATCAGGGGAGCCAGTACACGAGCGGGCTGTGGGCCGAAGCCTGCGGGAATACTATGAAAGTCAGCATGGATGGTCGCGGACGCGCGAAGGACAACATCT
>JAILDR010000177.1 GCA_024689285.1 Bacteroidales bacterium
TACGGAAGAGGATGATGCCTGGGATGAACGCCAGCAGCCAGGGCGCACGATGATAGGCCTCGCCCCATGAAAAAAGGCTCAGCAGAAGGTAGAACAGGCCAAAAGAAGCCGCTCCTACCAGTAATCCAATCCAAAAATTATCTTTGATGTTCATTTCTCAAACAATACAGTTTCAAATTTCCTCATCGGTCCCATCTGCTCCTTCACCGTCCAGTCGAAGCCCGTCGGGACCAACGAGACATAATTGTGTTCCAAAGCCCAGACGTCGGTGTCGTCGCCTTCATCTTCATAAACGAAGACCCCCGTAAGGTCGTAATACGGTTCGCCGTCCGCGTCGTGATGCTCGATCAGCGACTCCACCCATTTGGCCTTTGCCTGACGGCAGATCCTAAGGCCTTTGATAGGTTCCTCACAGCGTTTCGGGAAGTTGACATTCAGGCAGACGCCCTTGGGCAGACCCTCTCGCAGCATCTTACGCGTGATGGCGAGTATGTAGTCATCCAGATGGTCAAAATCGGCATCCGCATCGTAGCAGTCGAGGCTATAACCAACGGCCGTGATGCCATCCATACATGCCTCTACCACGGCAGCCATGGTGCCGGAATACACCACATTGGCCGATGCATTGGAACCGTGGTTGATGCCTGAGACCACCAGATCCGGATAACGGTCCATCAGTTTCTGATAGCCGAGCTTCACACAATCGACGGGGGTGCCGGTGCAGAGGTATTCCTTGTAACCTTCCCGCTGTTCGACCAGCTTCACACGAAGCGGTTCGCGCACCGTGATGGAATGGCCTTGTGCCGACATCACCTTTTCCGTAGAGATCACAACCACGTCGCCAATCTGCATCATCAAAGAAACCAGTTTCTTGATGCCTTTGGCTGTGTGACTGTCATCATTCGTAATAAGAATCAGCGGCTTGCCTTCCATTTATCTAATAATTGCTGCAAAAATACTGTTTTTTGCAATATGAACCAAAGTCAATATCGCTACAGTATAACCAATTAGCTTAATAACAAGCAGTTAGAAACCTTTCAGCGCCTGATAAAGGCGGCGCGTAGGCAGTCCCATCACATTGTAGAAAGATCCATTCAGACCCGTAATGCCCACATAACCGATCCATTCCTGTATGCCATAGGCGCCAGCCTTGTCGTAAGGCTTGAAAGTGTCAACATAATAGGCCATCTCTTCGGCATCGAGACGGGCGAAGGTGACACGCGAGGTTGCCGAAAACGACTTCATCTTCTTTACGGATCGCAAAGTCACGCCTGTGATGACATGATGCGTACGACCTGACAGCAGTTCCAGCATTCTGAGGGCATCCGCTCTGTCTTTGGGCTTGCCCAAGATTTCCTTACCGGCGATGACGACCGTATCGGAAGTGATGACAAGAAAATCCTTTGGCAGTTCCGAGATTTCAAAAGCCATAGATTTCTGCCGGCTTAGAAACAAAGCTACCTCTTCCAAAGCCATATCGGCAGGATACGACTCCACAATATCTTTGGTCTGCACTTTGAACTTCACGCCCATCCCCCTCAGCAACTCCTGACGGCGAGGCGATTTTGACGCCAGCACGATGTTATATTTCTCGAGATTCGACAACATGACTTGCTCCCTTCTTACCAAGAATATGCCTCAGCGCTCATCCACCGTCCCTGTACTTTCAGCGTCTGCTCGATGATATCGCGGACGCAGCCCTTTCCGCCACCATAGGGACTCACATAACAGCAAATCTCCTTTATCTCTGGTGCGGCATCTGCAGGACACACCGGCACGCCGACCCGTTTCATCGCCCTCATATCAGGGATGTCGTCGCCCATATAGACCACCTGATCCGGGGTCAGTCCTTTCTCCTTCATATAAGACTCCAGCCTTTCGACCTTGTTGGCCTCACCTATATAGACATCCACGGTCCCCAGCGCATTCATCCTGCTGATCATGGTCGGACAATAGGCGCCAGAAATCAAGGCGGTGTTATAACCCAACTTATTTGCCAAATGCAAAGCATAGCCATCTTTCACATTCGAGATGCGTAAAGCCTCGCCGTTGGCATCCACAAACACGGAACCGTCTGTCATAACGCCGTCAAAATCAAAGATAAAGGTGGTCACTTTGCCCAATAAGTCTTTAAAATCACTCATCGCATAGAAATTGAGATTCAAAAATAGGGATTTTTTCGCAATTACTGCATAATATGACAAAAATGCGTACCTTTGCAAGGTAAAATACACTGATTTATGAGAGTTAGACACCAGTCTGAGAATTCGGAACTGATTGCCGCAACGGCAGTCGAGGCCATGGAAGCCATTAAAGGCAAGGAAATCGTCACTTTAGACCTGCGTGAGATCAGCGGTGCTATGACGGACTATTTCGTCATCTGCCATGCTTCCTCCAAGACACAAGTCGATGCCATTGCCGACAAAATCGAAGACCTCGTTTTTGAAAAAACGAAAAACAAGCCCTACCATGTGGAAGGCCGCGAAAACACGGAATGGATTTTGATAGACTATGTCGATGTCGTCGTTCATGTCTTTTTGCAATCAACGCGCAGTTACTACAACCTTGAGGAACTTTGGGCTGATGCGGAAAGAATCATGAAAGAGTCAGAAGATTAATATATTCACTATCAGACTATTAAAATGCCAGACAACAAAGACAAAGGCACAGAAAAAACGCCGAACTCAAATCCTAAGCCAAACAAACCCAATAAAAAACGCGATGGTAGAAGGTCGCTGATTTATTGGATTTATGCCATTTTGGCAATCGTATTGATTGGATTGAATTTTACCGGGCGCGACAAAGCCATTCAAGAAGAGATCAACCAAGGAAAACTGAAGGAGCTGCTTCAAAAGGAAGAGGTGGCTAAGATAGAATTGGTTAACAAAGAAGACGCCCAGATATATCTCAACGAAAAAGGACTGGCGGAGAACTTTCCTAATGTGAAACCCAACTCAGAGGGCGCATCCCCTTCTGTAAACTACACTTATAAAATAGGTTCGCTTGACCGTTTCGAGGAGATGGTTGAGAACGCCCAGCAAGAAGTTAACAATCCTGTATATATCAGCAATGTTGAGCACAACAGTTGGGGAAGAGACATATTGCTAGGATGGATTCTCCCATTTGTCTTACTGGCCGTTTTCTGGATCGTCCTGATGCGCGGCATGGGCCGTGGCATGGGCGGTGGCGGCGGCCAAATCTTTAACATCGGCAAATCGAAAGCACAGTTATACGACAAGGACAACGTTCCTGTCAACGTGACCTTTAAGGATGTGGCAGGCTTGGAAGAGGCCAAGGTTGAGATTATGGAAATCGTCGATTTCCTGAAGAACCCTAAGAGATATACACGTCTTGGCGGCAAGATTCCGAAAGGCGTTTTGTTGGTTGGCCCTCCAGGCACAGGTAAGACTTTATTGGCCAAATCTGTTGCTGGCGAGGCAAATGTACCATTCTTCAGCATCTCTGGTTCTGACTTTGTAGAAATGTTTGTGGGCGTGGGAGCATCACGTGTTCGCGACCTTTTCAGTCAGGCAAAAGAGAAATCTCCATGTATCATTTTCATAGACGAGATTGATGCCATCGGACGTGCAAGAGGCAAAAACATATACAGTGGCGGCAATGACGAGCGCGAAAGCACTTTGAACCAGCTGCTCACCGAGATGGATGGTTTTGGCACCAACTCCGGTGTGATAGTGCTGGCAGCCACCAACCGTGCTGACATTCTCGACAAGGCTCTGATGCGTGCCGGACGTTTCGACCGTCAGATTTACGTTGAGCTTCCAGACCTTAACGGTCGTCGTGAAATCTTCGAGGTT
>JAILDR010000170.1 GCA_024689285.1 Bacteroidales bacterium
CCCTCGGCTTTTTGATTAGTTCCTGAATAGTATTTCGTTGTCGCCCACGTCGACGATAATCGTCTTCGACTTGTCGACCTTGTCGGCCAGCACCATCTTCGAGAGCGAGTTGAGCAACTCACGCTGCATCATACGCTTCACGGGACGCGCACCATACTGCGGGTTGTAGCTCTGCTTAGCGATGAAGTCGACGGCAGCATCGGTAATGTCGATGCGGATGTCGTTGGCGACCAGCATCTTCTGCACGCTGCGGAACTGCATCCTCACGATGTCAGCAATCTGGCTCTCGTCCAAAGGCTTGAACATGATGATGTCGTCGACACGGTTCAAGAACTCAGGCCGCATGAACTGCTTCAATTGCTCCATCACCTCGTTGCGGGTCTTCTCGAAAACCTCCTCATCGTTGCTGCCGTTGAGCATGGAGAAATTCTCCTGGATGATGTTGGCGCCGATGTTGGAGGTCATGATGACGATGGTGTTCTTGAAGTCAACCGTACGTCCCTTGTTGTCGGTAAGACGGCCGTCGTCAAGCACCTGCAGCAGGATGTTGAACACGTCGGGGTGTGCCTTCTCGATTTCATCCAGCAGGATGACGGAATACGGCTTGCGGCGCACGGCCTCAGTCAGCTGGCCGCTCTCTTCGTAGCCCACATATCCTGGAGGCGCTCCGATGAGTCGCGACACCGTGTGACGCTCCTGATACTCCGACATATCGATACGCACCATAGCGTTCTCGTCGTCGAAGAGGAACTCGGCCAAAGCCTTGGCCAACTCAGTCTTACCCACGCCCGTGGTACCCATAAAGATGAACGAACCGATAGGGCGCTTGGCGTCCTGCAAGCCGGCACGGCTGCGGCGGATAGCATCGCTGACGGCGGTAATGGCCTCGTCTTGGCCTACCACACGCTTGTGCAGCTCGTCTTCGAGGTGCAGCAGCTTCTCGCGTTCGCTCTGCATCATCTTGTTGACCGGGATGCCCGTCCAACGCGACACAATTTCGGCCACATCGTCGGAGCCCACTTCCTCGTCCACCAGCGGATGGTCGCCCTGCGCCTGCAAGAGGTCGGCCTTGGCCTTCCCGATGGCGGCTTCAGCCTCGCGCATCTTGCCGTAACGCAGCTCAGCCACGCGGCCATAGTCACCGTCGCGCTCGGCCACTTCGGCCTGATGCTTATAAACCTCTATGTTGTTCTTTTCTTTCTGGATAAGCTCCACGTAGTGGCGCTCGGTCTCCCACTTGGCCTTGATGGCAGAGCGTTTGTCGTTCAGCTCGGCCAGCTCCTTCCCTATTTCTTCCACCTTTTTGGTGTCGTTCTCGCGCTTGATGGCCTCGCGCTCAATCTCCAATTGGCGGATGGCGCGCTCGACGTCCTCAAGCTCTTCTGGCACCGAGTCGATTTGCAGCCTCAGACGCGAGGCGGCCTCGTCAATCAAGTCGATGGCCTTGTCGGGCAGGAAACGGTCGCTGATATAACGCACCGAGAGCTGCACGGCCGCGATGATGGCCTCGTCGAGGATACGGATGTGGTGGTGGGTCTCGTAACGCTCCTTCAAGCCACGTAGGATACTGATGGCCGAAGCCTCGTCAGGCTCGTCAACCATCACCTTCTGGAACCTACGCTCCAGCGCCTTGTCCTTCTCAAAATACTGTTGGTATTCCTTCAAAGTGGTGGCACCGATGGCACGCAGCTCGCCACGCGACAGAGCAGGTTTAAGGATGTTGGCCGCATCCATAGCGCCTTCGCCGCCGCCCGCACCCACCAGGGTGTGTATCTCGTCGATAAACAGGATGACTTCGCCGTCGCTGTCGACGACTTCCTTGACGACGTTCTTCAGACGCTCCTCAAACTCGCCCTTGTATTTGGCACCAGCCAGCAAAGCACCCATATCCAGCGAGAACACGGTCTTGCTCTTCAGGTTCTCAGGCACGTCGCGGTTGACGATACGCTGGGCAAGCCCCTCCACGATAGCGGTCTTACCCACGCCAGGCTCTCCTATTAATATAGGGTTGTTCTTGGTGCGTCGGCTCAGGATTTGCAGCACACGACGAATCTCTTCGTCACGACCGATGACCGGGTCGAGTTTGCCTTCGCGCGCCAAGTCGTTCAGGTTTTTGGCGAAGCGGTTCAGACTGTCGTAATTCTGCTCGGCATCCTGCGAGTCTACCTTCTTGCCTTTGCGGAACTGCATGATGGCCTGCTCCAGTTCGCTCTTGCGGATGCCCTGGTCCTTCATCATTTGCGAGGCATAGCCTCCGCTTTCAAAAACGGCCAACAGCATGTGCTCGACGGAGACGTATTCGTCGCCCATTTTCTTGGCCAAAGCCAAGGCATCGCCGAAAATCTTGCTGACCTCGGAAGAGTAATACAGCTCAGTACCGCTGCTGCGCGGTTGCGAGTTGATGGCCTGGTCAAGGGATTCGTTGAGGCGGCTCAGGTTGACGCCCAGCTTTTTCATCAGGTTGGGCACCAAGTAATCGTCGCTCAACAGCATACCCTTCAGCAGGTGGATGGCCTCAATGGTCTGGCTCTGGTGGGATTGAGCAATCTCCTGAGCCTTCCCAATGGCTTCCTGCGATTTGATGGTGAATTGATTGATGTTCATTTTTGTTTTTCCTTTCTGTTTTTGACGGCTGAACGGGCATCAAAATCCCGGCCAAGGCTGAAGTAATGAAATTTTGGCTTAGTTTATGCCAAATTGTCATTAAATCAAGAAATTAGAAGAATTATTTGTGACATTTTGACAAAATTTCTCGCTGACGGGTAGCCGCGAAAACTACCGCAAAGTCGAAAAAGAGTTGTCGGATATCGATCTGCACAAATACAATAGCTAACGGATATTTCCCTTTTTGGCCCATCCAAGTGATGGAGCATGAATCACTTCGTTTTCCAAACGCCGGGCGTAAAAAGCAGCAAAACGGTAAAGATTTCAAGACGGCCCACCAACATGTCGAACGAAAGCAACCATTTGGCGGGATTCGATATAGCGTCGAAGTTGCCGCTGGGACCTGTTATGCCAGAGCCCGGGCCATAGTTGCTGAAACAGGTCAGGAAGGAGATGGCTCCTTCTTCCAGCCCCATCCCAAATGCGGAAAGCAGCACCACATTGACCATGAACAGCAGGATAAAAAGCGAGAAAAACGACATCACGCGTTTGATTGCCGTATCGTCGACGCTTTGCCCTGAAATCTTGACGGTATACATGGTTGACGAGTGAAGCAATTCGTTGAGGGTTTTCTTCATGGACTTGAACAACACGATGACGCGCACCATCTTGATACCGCCGCTGGTGGAGCCTGCGCAACCGCCCACAATCATCATCACCACCGTGGGGATAAGGAAAATGCGCCCCCATTGGTCGTAGTCGTAATTGCTGCCCTGAAAGCCCGTATTCGACAGCAACGCCACCACATGGAACAACGAAGTCCGTATGCGTTCGCTCTCGGTAGGCGGATGCGAGGCCAGCTGCTCATCTGTTCCCAAGTTGTAACGCATGGAAAAATAGAAACGCGCCATGAAAATCATCGTAAAGCCAAGAATGGCCAACAGATACCAACGAAGCTCTTCATTTTTTCTGATGACATCAAAGCGGTTGTTGAACAGGAAATGATACATCGCGAAATTGATGCCCGACAGGAACATGAACACGATGCAGACCCACTCGACGTAATGCGACTGGAAATAGCCGATGCTGGCCTGATGGGTGCTGAAGCCACCCGTCGCAATAGTAGCAAGCGCATGACAGATGGCGTCAAAACGATTCATCGGTCCAAGATAATAGAACAAAGCGCAAAGCAAAGTCAAAGCAATATAAATAATCCACAGCAGGCGTGAGGTGGCCTGCATGGTAGGGGCAAGCTTTTCCACACTCAATCCAGGAGCCTCAGCCGCAAAGAGCGACATTTTCTTTGAGCCTTTGGCTACCGATGGGATGAAGGCCAAGGTAAACACCACGACGCCCAAGCCACCCATCCATTGCATCAGGCAACGCCAAAAAAGGATGCCGTGCGGCTGATAGTCGATGTGTCCGAGGACGGTAGCACCCGTCGTCGAGAAGCCCGACATGGTCTCAAAAAAAGCATCCGTCACGTTGTCGACCGTACCATATAGCAGGAAAGGCAGCATGCCGAACAGCGAGAACAGCACCCAAGAGAGCGCCACCACCATAAAAGTATCGCGGATTTGCAGCTGTTGGTGTTTGTTGTGTCCGAGGTTGTAAAGCAAAAGACCGACGGCCCCCGTCAGCGCAGCTGTGATGAGGAATTCATCAAAGTCAGCCTCCCCTGCCACACGATGATAGTAGCCAGCCACCGCTGCCGTCAGCAGCAAGGCGGCGGCCTCAATCAGCAGCAGAACGCCAAACAGCTTGCTTTTCATGGTGTTTTATTGCCAAGGTTGGGCCCAGCCGTCGCCGTAATCGAAGTCGTCGTCCAAGTCGTCGTCATCGTCTTTCTCCTTATACGAGTCGTCGGAGTAAGGCTTCACCCACTTGCGGAAATTGGCCGACGACAAAGCGGTAATCTCCCCTTCGCTTACAGGCGAGACGGCTATGTCAATCTCATCGTTGGCCAGCTCCCTCAACCAATGTTCCAACTCTGAAAAGCCCATGTTGGTTACCGTGTAGCCTTCCCATTCGCCGCCTGCCGACTTTGCAGCCATCTCCTCCGATTCCCAGAGGGGGACATACGAATTGCCATCGTTGTCCTCAAGCATGGCGAAAAAGCCGGCTTTGGCTTCCAACAGCCAAACGTTGCGCGATTCGAGAATGGCGTCAAGAAAATGTTTGAGTTTTTCTTCCATCGTTAGCGCTTTTTCTGTTGTTGTTGCATCTTGGCCTGTTGTTTCTGGGCTTCCTCAAGGCGCTTCATGAAGTTCGACTTCTTCTGCGGCTTCCTCTTGTTCTCCTCAATGGTGGCGCGCACCTTGTCCTCGTCAATCATCTTACGGAAGATGAACATTTGGACGAAAGTGATGATGTTGACCAGCATGTAATAGTAGCTCAAGCCAGCCGAGTAATTGTTGAAGATGCCGAAGAACATGATGGGCATGAGATACATCATCCATTTCATGGGCTTCATCTGCGGATTGCTGGAATAATCCATCTGTTTGTTGTTCACATAAGTGTAGATGAAGGTGGTGATGGTCATCAGGAGGGTGAACAGGCTCAGGTGATCCATACCGAAAATCTTCGGGAAGGTGACGATAGCATCGTAAGTCGAGAGGTCGTCAGCCCAAAGGAAAGCCTGCTGGCGCAACTCGATACTGGCGGGGAAGAAACGGAAGATGGCGATGAGGATAGGGAACTGCAACAAGGCCGGCAAGCATCCTGAGGCGGGACTCACACCTGCCTGACGTTGCAGGTTCAATATAGCCTGCTGTTTCTTCATGGCATCCTCCTCTTTGGGGTATTTTGCGTTGATGGCTTCCATCTCCGGCTTCAAGACGCGGGTAATGGCCGACGACTTGTAAGACTTGAATGCCAAGGGGAAGAGCAAAGTCTTGATGATGATAGTCAGAATGAGGATGACGATACCATAGTTCCAACCGTAGTGGCTCAACCAGTTGAACACTTCGATTACGCCATAGTTGATCCAACGAATCAGGAAGAAACTGCCCAAGTTGATTTGGTCCTCAAGACCCAGCTTGTAGCTGCGCAAGGTCTTGAAATGGTTGGGGCCAAAATAGAGCTTCATCGGGATGACGTTGTTCTCGGCTTGCATGTCGTAAGGTACCTCTATATTGGCCGACATCGACTTGTAATAGCGCGGGTTGTCAGATTTGCGGGTGCTCATAGCCACCTTGGCATTCTCAAATGCGTTGTCGGCTATGATGACGTTGCAGAAGAAACGTTGCTTAAATGAGACCCATTTCAGCTTGTTGGTGACGGTCTGTTCGCTGTCCTTGTTTACCGCAAGATGGTCCACATCCTTGTCGTTCAGCGAACGATAGTAGACCGACTCATCGGCAAAACGGTCGGCACTCTTCTCTTGCTTCATCAGGTCGACGTCCCAGTCGATACTCATGTAGTCGGCATTAGAGGCAATCACATCTTTCAGGCCGACCGTACGGATATCGAAACCCACCATATAATTGTCGCTCTCAACGGTATAGACATACTCCAGGTATTTTTGCGGGTCATCGGTCACCAGGCGCATGGCGAAAACGAGGCTTTCCCCGTCGTCCACAGTCAAGTTGCCGCCCGAATAAGGCTGGCCGTTCACATAAGGACGGAAGTAGAACTGCGACGTGTTGACAATACGGTTGTTGGCGAAAAACGACAGGTCGAACTTGGCAGTTGCCGTGTCAAACATGACGAGTTGCAGAGAATCATACGTCTTGTATTCCTTCAGTTCCACTTTCTTGAAGAAACCGCCGAGGGTGCTTAGGGTGAGCCGCTGCAGTTTGTTTTCGATGGTAAAGGTTTTTTCCTCGCCATTGGCCGAAGCAGCAAAGACACCATATTTGTCGCGCATGAGGGCGTCCTGACGAGCCGCGATTGAAGCCGAATCCATTCCGGAAAGCGCAGCCGTATCGGCAAATTGAGCCAGAGCCGTTGCTTGCTGGCGTTGTTCCGCTTGGCGGAGCGAGTCCAAAGCCATTTGCTCCAAACGCACCCGACGAATGGAATCCTGTATGCGCTGGCGCTCGGCCATCTGTTCTTTTGAGGGGGTCATGAAATACATCCAGCCAAAAAGGATGGCTGCGATGAGCACAAAACCAATGATGGTGTTTTTATTGTTCATTACGATTCAAATTTTGCAAAACAGGGTGCAAAAGTACGAAAAAAAGGAAACGCAGCAGGCGGTTTTTCACCGAAAACCTATAAAACCGTCACCTGCTTCGTTTCAACGCCCTTTGCTGTCACAACCTTGATGAAATACGTTCCTGCTTTTTGCTGGCTAAAGTCATATTCAAAGACATCGCCATCGGCATCGCTTCCAGACACCTTCTCTCCAAGGATATTGGAAATGCTGATGCTCTTAATCTCCCCTGCTTCAACCCAAACCTTACCGTTTGTCGGATTGGGGTAGACCGCTGTACCAAGGGATTCGATTTCCGAAATCGCCGTATATAGCCGTTGTCATTGTTCACGCTCCACACATAACTGTTGGCAAAGGTAGCTGTAGTTACAGCAGGAAGCACGTCCGACGCAACCGACACCGAACCTAAATCCTGCATAGTAAATGAGATATACTTGTATTCTGCCGGGTTTGGGGGTAATATGTATCCAAACCAATTGGCGGTTGATAACGGTCCCGGCTGTGCGTTGACCATGCCGGAAAACACGAATAACAACAGGAACAGATGTAAATACTTTTTCATGATAATTAAGATTTAGTTTGACATTATTATTTTTTTATCTGCACATTCTATCAATAATCTCCTTGTGTTGCGGGTAATCGAGCAGCAGCTCTTCCTTCTTCGCCAACTCAAAATTTTCAAAGGTGAAGGCAGGAGCCACGGCGCAGCCCACGAGCGATAACCCCTTTTTACCAGGCAATTCCGCAGCAAACCAATGCTCCGGTTCTATGACGACCTGCATCTCACCATCGGCAGAAAGATGATGCGTCTTCAATTCTCCGTCGGGAGCGATAACGTAGATGTCGAGTGGTTCGCCAGCATGGTAATACCAGATCTCCACCACATCATGCAAACGATGGAAAGCTGAGAAATCCCCTTCGCAAAGCATGTAATAAATGGTGGAAATCCGCTTCTTGCCTTTTTCATCATTGCCGTACACCTGTCGGTACCAACCGCCTTCGGGATGAGGCATGAGACCAAGTTTTTGAATGTATTCCTTTGCGTCCATAACGTACATTTTACATTGGCGCAAAAATATGAAAAATAATTCATATTCTTGAACAGCTTTAGTGCCACGACCTTTTTTTTCACTTTTGCAGCATTTCCATTTCTCAGCTCAACGTGTTTTCCTGTTTCAACGTGACCGATTTGATTTTTTTGCAAAAACAGAGAAACATCGCTTGCGATATAAAAACAAAGTTGTAATTTTGCATCGTGAACGACATAACAGCATTTTGCCTTTTCGGCCTACGACCGCAATAACGGCAGTAACAAAACTAATTGACTATCATAATCTCTCAAAATATGGACCTTGGTGCCTACATGGCGGAGACCATCCGCAACATTATGGCGAAAGCCTATCTGAACGTGCTGAGCAACCCGCGCGAGACCCGCTTTGTTGCGCAGATGCAGCACACCATAAGCAAAGCCGAACGGCGGCGCAAGGCGCACCTCGAAAAAGAAGGTGTAGTCGTGCCGCCATTCCTTATTGCCAGCATCGCCACCACCTGCAACCTGCAATGCAAAGGCTGCTATGCCCGAAAGAACGGCATCGCAGGCAACCCTGGCCGCCATAGCGAGAAGCCCTCTCTCACTCCCGAGCAATGGAACTCCATCTTTAAGGAAGCTGCCGACTTGGGTGTCAGTTTCTGCCTACTGGCGGGAGGCGAACCCTTGATGCGCCGCGACCTGCTGGAATGTGCTGCCCAAGTGGACGACATCATCTTTCCTGTCTTCACCAACGGCACACTCATAGGAGCAGCCTATACGGAGTTCTTCAAAAACCACCTCAACATGGTGCCCGTCATCAGCCTTGAAGGAGAATTGGCGGCTACCGACGACCGACGCGGCAACGGTGTGTTTCAGCGGGCTTTGCGCTCGATGGAGATGTTACAGAAAGAGAAACTCTTCTTTGGCACCAGCATCACCGTCACCACCGAAAACTATCACGATGTGACTTCCGAAGCCTTTCTCAGCCATCTTGTCGCATTAGGCTGCCGGCTGGTGTTCTATGTAGAGTATGTGCCTTTCGACGAAAGCACCACTCATCTGGCCTTCCGCGACGAGCATGTGGCTGAGATGGAACAAATCGTGGAACTGCGTCGCGAGGGTTTCAAGGAGATGATTTTCCTCAGTTTCCCGGGTGACGAGAAAGCCGTCGACGGCTGTATGGCTGCGGGCAGAGGGTTCTTCCACATTGGTCCCGACGGGGCTGCCGAGCCCTGCCCCTTCTCCCCTTTCAGCGACAACAACGTGGCGCAGACAGGTTTGCGTCAGGCTTTGAAGTCGCCCTTGTTCCGCAAGATACGCGATGCCCGCGCCCTCGGATGGGAGCATACAGGCGGCTGCACCCTTTATGAACATCGGGACGAGATCAGCAGAATGTTATAAACCAAAAAACTTCTGCGAGAGACTCAACTTCCGGAGACGCATTAAAATTAAAAAAGAAAACGTTATTCCTTAACAAATCTTACCGTAACGCCCTTTGTCTTAATGGCATAGATGCCTGGTGCAAGGTCGCTCACATCTATCATGCCTTTGTAATGTTCCTGTTTCACCATACGACCCGTCATGTCGAAAACGCTGACGGCCACATCATCTTTTACATCCAAATGAAGGAAGTTCACCACGGGATTGGGCCAGAGTGCAATGCTTCCCGCTGTCTGTTCGGGAATACTGGTGGGATCAGTAACATTATAATTGATGGTCGATGCCATGAATTGTCCAAATGCTATTACGTAGCCTTGGGAAAACGGCGAAAGGTCTCCGTTGTAAAAAACCTTAGTTTCGTCAGTAAAGCAGTACCCTTCTTCAGGTGAAATAGTAAGAATCATGCAATACGATAAATCCTCATTATTGAAGACATCCTCCTCGGCAAGAGCACCATTGGCAACGCCATCTCCCCAAAGCCAATCAACGGCATTAATGGAATAATGGGCATCTGGAGCCGCTTCCAAGTCAAAGTCGGGATGCTCACCCCAGGCAGGTTCTGTGAAGCCTTCCACATAGATTTCATCAATAACTTCAGGCTCAGGGGGCGTCGGCTGCGGCACCATGAACAAGCCGGCAAGCTGCGTTCCTTCGCCAATCTCGCCAATCAACGTCGCTGTCCCTGTTTCTGTATTCACCTGATACAGTCCATGGTCACTCAAAGTGGCAAACTGCGCCCAATAAAGCTCGCCCGTTTCAAGGTCGAAGGCCATGCTTTGTGTGTACCAAACGTCTTTGCCGGTGGGCCCGACCAAAGAAGTGGCGGCATTGTCAAGATCTATCTCATACAAGTTACCGTCCTCGTAAGCAACGCCATAGGCCTGCCCTTGGTTATTGATGGCAAGCGTCCACAGCTTTACGTTAAAACTCCCGACGACTTCAACCTCCGAAGGTGTGGCGAGACTGGAACGCTTCAGATAACTATTGTATTGGCTGTCTTGACACAAATAATACATCATCCCGTCTATAGGATTGTACGACATGTCGATATACAAGTTATACTGTTCCAAGGCGGGCACGACCATCTCATAATCACCGATGGTTTGCGTCTCATTAATAAAAGGTGCTTTGCATAGGCTTCTTGTATTGGTGACAAACCAAACATAACCGTCCAGATAGGTGGCAGCCCAAATGGTCGGGAAAGTTTCTGACACCGCTTGTACGGCATCAGGAGCCTGTGAATTAAAACTGATAAAATGGTTCTGCCAATTCGCCCCGTTTGAAGTGTACAAAGCATAACCATACCATTGAGCGTTGGAGGCATAAGCCGTCCCGAAAAGAGCCGTAAACGCAATGGCCGTCCACAATAGTAACATTCTTCTCATAGTGATATTAGTTAAGATGATTCAGCCCGCAAAAATATAAAAAACCCATATCCCTGACAAAATCTTGGATTGCAGATTATTTCATATTTTTGCAAAACTTTTGATAAAAGGTATTTGTTATGAGATTCTATATTGTTGACGCTTTCACCAGCAAGCCATTTGGCGGGAATACCGCTGGAGTGGTGCTGCTTGACTCTGATCTTTTCCCAGAGGATGACCTCATGCTGAGCATCGCCGGCGAGCTGCGTTTTTCGGAGACGGCATTCATCAAAAGGCATTCTGCACATGAGTTCACAATTCGTTACTTCACCCCGAAGGCGGAAGTGGAGCTTTGCGGACATGCCACCATCGCCTCGTTCTTCCTGCTTCACCAAAAGGAACTGGCCTCGGGACAATGCATTTGTCACACGCTGGCGGGCGATTTGTGCATTCTGGTAGATGAAAAGGTGATGATGCAGATGGCAAAACCGCATATCGAGGCTACCATCAACGACGTTGAGGAAATCTATCAGGCTTTGGGCGTGAAGGATTACCGTCCCTCTATGCCCGTGCAGGTGGTTTATGCAGGGTTACCAGACATCATGTTGCCTTTACCTGATATTGCCACTTTGCAATCACTTCAGCCCGACATGGAAGCTGTTTCAGACCTTACTAAGAAGTACGGGGCTGTGAGTTTCCATGTTTTTGCTTTCGGAGAAGACGGATACACAGCTCATGTGCGGGACTTCGCGCCACTTTACGATATTCCCGAGGAGTCAGCTACAGGTACTGCCAACGCCTCTCTTACCTACTATCTCCAGCAACACGGCTGCATAGGCTTGGAAGCCGACTGCATCTTTCTCCAGGGCGAAGCAATGGGCAGGCCTTCGGCAATAGCCACTCGCATTCAAACCGGCAACAATGTATTTGTTGGAGGAACAGCATCCGTTGTAGCTGAAGGGATGTTGCTGGTATAGATCACACAACGTGTTATCGCTCGTCGATGATTGTGGCGTCCGGATAGTCGGCAGGATTGAAGGTGACTTGAGCTTCCGTCACGCCCACCTTGAAGTTTTCCATAGAGATGCCAATGCCTTTCGCCTTGGTTTTCATGTAGATGGTTGAATAATCGGCTTTTGAAACGGCAAGATCGATGCGCTTCGGGTCATCCTTTTCCTTGTTCGATTTGTTTTTCTTGCACGTGATGTACCACACTTTATCGTTGGTCTTCTTGTCAAAAGAGAGGTCATAGCCTTCTGAAACGCCCGTGACGAGATTTTTGTCGCCCGAGTTGCTGTTATTTTCCTTGGGTTTCGCTTTGGTGATTCTCACCTCGTTTTTCTCCGAGTCATACGTCCATTCGGTCGTGCCGTCGCTCCAATTAATGTTTTTATTGTCCTTGGCAAAGACATCCACCCTGAGTTTGTCGCCCAGCGTATAGTTGGTAGCCCTGAACTCACCGAGGATGGGGATTGACATCAAGAAATCGAATGACATGCCAAGGGAATCACCTTTTCTAAACTCAGCATTCATGCGCTCAACGACTTCTTCTGGCGTTTGTGCGCTAAGGTTCATTGAGGCTGTGATAGCCCCGACAAAACAGATAATCAAAAAGATACGCTTCATTTTTTCATTTAACCGCACAGGATTGGTTTACAATGCGACTTTGCAAAAGTAAGGAAATCTGCAAATCGGGCAACATCTGAGGTTGCGTTTTTTTTGTATTTTTACCCAAATTTTCCTTTATGGCTAATCCGTCAAAAGATTCAACCATGCTGCAATCACCTATTCTTGGCATCACGCCTCTTTGGGAAAGAGTGTGCAATAAATTATGGATGCAGCGAATGAAAAGAGCCACAATCATCCCGTTTATTCTAATCGAGTTTTGGAGAATGAATCACGTTTCTTGTTGGTTGAACAAATTTTTTTGTACATTTGCAGTTGTTGTTAACCGCCCGATCCCATTGTCCTGGTTACACATTACTGATATTTGTCAATCTTATATCTCTTATTTTGTTCGTATTTCATGCAAATTTACTACTTTTGCGCTTGCAACCCTGACTTGCAGACAACCACGCTGCAAATCTAAGGTTTGCAGCAAATATCGATACCCAGTTTATGAAAGCAAAAATCAAATCTTTGCAGCCTTAATTCTGCTTTTTGCTGTAGGCTGCACCGGATCATCGAACAAAGGTCAAACCGGTAACAATCAACTCTCTGACAACATGGAAAACACACAAAACGAACAAAAGGAATCGGTCGTTTATCTGACCAAGAACATCAGCCCCGAAGGGCTTGTCAAAATTTACAAAGCACTCGGCGTTCCGGCAAAAGGGCGCGTGGCCATCAAGATGAGTACCGGCGAGGGCAGCAACCCCAACTACCTGAAACCCGAACTCATCAAGGACCTGGTCTATGAAGTGGACGGCACCATCGTGGAATGCAATACCGCATACACAAGCGGTCCCGGCGATGAAAAAGACGACCGCAACAATTCAGCCAACCACTGGAAAGTCATCGAACGGCACGGTTTCACACCCACATTCAAGGTCGACATTATGGACGAGGAAGGCGAGATGCGTATCCCTGTGCAAGATTCGACGCACCTCAAATACGACATCGTGGGCGACCACATGGCCAACTACGACTTCATGATTGCCCTCAACCACTTCAAGGGTCACCCTATGGGCGGCTATGGCGGTGCATTGAAGAACCTCTCCATCGGCTGCGCCAGTCAGAACGGCAAGGCCTACATCCACTCCTCGGGCAAGATGGAAGTACTCGATATGGGCAAACTATGGACACAAGAATACATCGGTGACCAGGACGGTTTCCTTGAAAGTATGGCCGCGGCAGCACAGGCTGTGGTGGACTACTTCGAGAATAAGGAAGGCATCATCTACATCAACGTGATGAACAACATGAGCATCGACTGCGATTGCGTGGACCATCCCGCCCCAGTGAAACTTGAAGACTACGGCATCCTCGCCTCCACCGACCCCGTGGCTCTCGACCAAGCTTGCGTCGACATCATCAACAATCAACAAGTGACCGCCACCAACGACCCCAACGACCTGCTTAACCGCATCGACAAGCAGCATGGCGTCCACACTATTGAGCACGCCGAAGCCATCGGACTCGGCAACCGCCAATACACCATCGTAAACATTGACAAATAACACATTATGAAGCGCATCACATTAATGATTGCCGCTTGCTGCCTGATACTGACAGCCTGTGCACAGAAACCCAAACAATCAAACAATTCAACAAATCAACAATTAAGCACTATGAAAAAGACTTTGATAGTTTACTTCTCAGCCACGGGCAACACCAAAGCAGCTGCCCAAAAGCTGGCAAAAGAATTCAACGCGGACCTTTACGAAATCACCCCAGAGATACCCTACACCGCTGCCGACCTCGACTGGCGCGACAAGACTTCGCGTTCCACACTGGAGATGAACGACAAGACCTCGCGTCCCGCCATCATGGGACATTGCGAAAACATCGCAGAATATGATGTTGTTTGGATTGGCTTCCCTGTGTGGTGGTATACCGCACCGACCATCGTCAACACCTTCATCGAAGCCCACGACCTGAGTGGCAAAACTCTCAACGTGTTTGCCACCAGCGGCGGCAGCGACGTGAAAGGTTCATACAACGACCTCAAGAAGACCTACCCGCAATACACTTGGGATAACAGCCGGTTAATGAACTAATGAATCAAGTCAAACATGAAGAATCCGCAATTCAAGCAATGCTTGGGTTGCGGATTTTTTTACAATCTATCATAAATAAAGAAAAAACATTACCTTTGCATGGTGAAATGAAAAGAGAGAATGGCAATAACAAGCAACAGACTGAAACAGACCTTTAGCGAAGGCGGGGCAAAGGAGAAATACAAATAATACGAACGCTATTTTTGTTGCCTAAACTATCATAAAAACAAAACATTATGCTTAACGACTTCATTTACAACATTCCCGTAAAAATCTATTTCGGGCGCGACCAATTGAAACACCTTGGCGAAGAACTCAAAAAATACGGCACTCGTGTGCTGATGACCTACGGTGGCGGCTCCATTAAGAAGATGGGCCTCTATGACCGCGTGGTGAAAGAAATCAAGGAGGCTGGGCTGGAACTCTTCGAACTCTCAGGCATCGAGCCCAATCCGCGCATCGATTCCGTAAGGAAAGGCGTGCAGGTTTGCAAGGAACAACATGTAGACGTACTCCTTGCCGTGGGAGGTGGTTCCACCATCGATGCCACCAAAATCATGGCGGCAGGTGCTTGTGTCGACCACGACCCATGGGACTTCCTTGACCTCAGCAAACACGCTCCCATGACCCAGGCGCTGCCCATCATCAGCATCCTGACCCTTGCGGCCACAGGCTCCGAGATGGATACGGCAGCCGTCATCAGCAACCCCGAGACGCAAGACAAACTTGGCCGCCTCGACCCCGTCATGCTGCCCAAGGCCTCTTTCCTCGACCCGACCAACACCTTCAGCGTCAGCCCTTACCAGACCGCCTGTGGTGCTGCCGACATGATGTCGCACATCTTCGAGGTTTATTTCAACATGGACCAAGACCTTTACATGCTCGACTGCTTCATGGAAGGTATGCTGAAGACCGTTATCCGCTACGCCCCAATCGCCTTGCGCGAACCTGACAACTATGAGGCTCGTGCCAACCTAATGTGGGTCTCCTCATGGGCCATCAACGGTTTCATCAACGGCGGCAAGCGCAAGGCCTGGAGCTGTCACCCGATGGAGCACGAGCTGTCGGCCATCTACGACATCACCCACGGCCTCGGCCTGGCTATCCTCACCCCGCGTTGGATGGAATACTGCTTGGACGAGACTACCGTGTCGAAATACGTGCAATTCGGCACCAATGTCTTCGGCATCGACCCCACCCTACCCCCAATGGAGATTGCCCACAAGGCCATCGAGATGCTGAGCGAATTCTTCTTCAACACCCTGCAGCTAAAGCGTAATTTCCCGGAGGTGGGCATCGACCGCACTCACTTCGCCCTGATGGCCAAGAAAGCCGTCGGAGGTGGCACCCTGCCCGGCTTCAAACCCTTGCAGCAGACTGATGTGGAGAAGATTTTTGAGATGTGCATGGGATGATGGTTTCAATAAAAAGGTCTGGTGTGAAAATATTACTTATCGTCCTTGCTGTCATTTCGGTGATAGCCATTGTTGGCGTAATCATCCTGAATCATCCCTGCTTCGGCAGGCGGATGCCGAAGGAACGCAAAGCCCGCATCGAGGCTTCTCCAAACTATCGCAACGGTCTGTTCCAAAACCAGATTTCCACACCGCAATTCACTGGCGACAAGTCCATGTTTAAGGCCTTATGGGAATTCCTTTCGGAAAACAAAAAAGACAGGGTACCCACCGAAGCTGTCCCTGCCGTGAAAACCGACTTGAAGACCTTGACCACCGACGAGGACTGGCTCGTGTGGTTTGGACATTCATCCTACCTGTTCTGCTTAGATGGGAAACGCTATCTTGTTGACCCTGTGCTGAAAATGGAGTTTCCCGTGTCGTTGATAATGCATCCATTCAAAGGCACAGACATCTATTCGCCCGACGATATGCCCGAAATTGATGTACTCATCGTCACCCATGAGCATTGGGATCATTTGGACTATGCCACTTTGCGCGACTTGAAGGACAAGGTAAAGCATGTGGTGTGTCCGCTTGGCGTGGCGGAGTATCTGGAGTATTGGGGCTACAATCCACAGCATATCACCGAAATGGACTGGTACGAAACCGTCAACGGTCAACGGTCAACGATAACTTGTCTTCCCTCACGACATTTTTCCAATCGGCTCTTCAAGCGTGACCAGACACTATGGGCTTCCTTTATGGTGGAATCGACAGGAAGGAAGGTGTATGTGGGCGGTGACGGCGGTTATGACAACCGGTTCAAGGAAATCTATGAACAGTTCGGGTCTGCGGATTTGGCCTTGATGGAAAACGGCCAGTACAACAAGGACTGGGCAAACATCCATTTAATGCCCGAAGACCTTGAACAAGCTATTTTGGATTTGCAGCCCAAGCAAGTGTTCACCGTGCATCACAACAAGTTCAGTCTTGCGCCACATGCGTGGACGGAGCCAGATTCCGTGGCACACGACATCGCCCAGCGGCATCCTATTGCGCTACTCGACCAACCTATCGGGACAGTAGTATATTATTAAGTAGATGTGCAAATTTAGTTTACATAATAGATTGCTGGACGCGCTTTGCGTCACTGCGAGGTACGAAGCAGTCCAGACAATCAGCTTAAACTCTGGATTGCTTCGTCGTTCCTCCTCGCAATGACGCAAAGCGAGAAAAATCCTGTAGTAAACAATTAATGCAGTTTTATTCTGAACACTTACTTAACTCAAGTCCCAAGGCGGCCGATAGTCAATTGCTTTCTATCGGCTCCACGTGAATAGACACGTGAGTCTCTTCTCCATAGCGTTCCTTAAGGAGTCTTTCGATGACGGAGGCTTTGTCGTGAGCTTCCTTCAAGGGCAGGTTGCCGTCCATCAGGATGTGCATCTCAATGGCATAATGATTGCCGATGCGACGGGTGCAAAGTTCATGTGGCTCCACCACATCGGGCACGGATTTCACGATGTCCATAATTTCATCCTCCACCTCTTCGGGCAGGGATTGCTCCATCAGCTCACCCACGCCGTTCTTGAGCAAATCAATCGCCACCTTGGCGATAAGAGCGCCAACAGCTATCGAGGCGACAGGGTCGAGCACCGCCCATCGCTCGCCTCCAATCAATGCGCCTCCGATACCTATGGCTGTCCCGACCGACGACAAGGCATCACTGCGATGGTGCCAGGCGTTGGCCTTCATGGCCTGCGAGTCGAGTTGCTTGGCCTTACGGTTGGTGTATTGGAAAATGAGTTCTTTCAACAAAATGGAAACCAATGCTGCCCAAAGTGCCAGCCGGCCAGGCAAGGTAAGTGTGCCACCCTGTGCCCAAAAGGCAATCTTTTTCGCTCCTTCGATGAAAACACCTACTGCCACAGCGGCAAGAGCCACACCAATCAAAGTAGTGGCCAAGGTCTCATACTTGCCGTGTCCGTAGTCGTGCGACTTGTCCTTGGGCTTGTGACTGATGCGCACAAAAGCCAGCACCACCATGTCGGTGGCAAAGTCAGAAACGGAATGCACGGCATCCGCCATCATGGCAGCGCTATGCCCCCATACACCTGCCACGAACTTAAGCACCATCAACACCACGTTGACGACACTACCCCAAAGGGTAACTTTATAGATTTCTTTTTCGCGATTCATAAGGCCGCAAAATTACAAATTATGCCTACACAAAGAACAAACACACTCCAATGACACTGATGATAGCTCCGAACACCTCGCGCAGTGTCACTTTTTGGTGGAACAAGAGAGCGGCTGGAGCGATAATGAGAATGGGCGTAAGGGCAAAGAGTGTCTGGGCGATGCCTGCCGATGTGTATTGTGTGGCCAACAGCGATGCGCTGACCCCAATGAATGGTCCGAATATGGTGGACGCCAGCACGCACCACATGGCTTTGCGGTCGTTCACGGCATGATGCAATTGAGCCAATCCGTCTTTGTTGAACAGCACCAACGCCAAGAAAAAGCCTACCAGTCCGATGTAAGCACGGATGGTGGTAGCTGCAAACGACATGCTGACGCTGACAGGAAGCGACAACACAGCATTGGGAAAAACCGAATCACCTAAAATGCCAGCCGCCGTGAGTGCCTCATCATAATGCGTCAAGCCTACCTTGCTGAGCACCAAGCCGAAGCCTTGACAAATGCCGGCCATCGCTGCAAAGAAAATGCCTTTTGGCGGCAGCTTAAAACTAAGGGCATGATGTTTGGAACCATCACTTTTTGACAGGATAGACAGCGCAATACCACTCAAAGTGACGACCATGCCGAGGATGGCTATGGGGTGCATCTGTTCGCCAAGAAACAGCCGACCAGTGAGTGCTGCCGTAGGTGCTGAAAGGGTCATGAAAAGCTGGCCGAAGCGTGAGCCTATGTGGATGTAACCCTGCATCAGGCAATAGTCGCCGATGACGTAGCCCACAACGCCTGAAAGCAAAAGCCAAGTCCATGAGCTGCCATCGGCATAACGCGGATATGGCACACCCATCACTAACCAAAGCGTGACGGTGAGCAACAGCAACGACATCGTCATGCGGATGGTGTTGAACGGCAGCGAGCCCATGCGTTTTGAACCCACCTCCGCAAACAACGCGGTGGCTGTCCACGAGAGGGCCACGCCCAACGAAATCAATTCACCAATAAACATATTCAGAAAATTCGCGGCAAAAATAGGGAAAAAATCAACTTTCACGCCATCTTTGTTTCCCTCGAAACTCTGTCATGGATTGTCCCGTGACGTTGCGGAAAGGCTTGGTTACGGAATCCCAACTTTTTTTCATCCTATAGAGAACAACCTTTTCTCGATTTTTCGTACTTTTGCACCCGATTTCGGCGAGCGTGTCGGTAGCCGGAACATAGGGTGAATCTGTAAGAACTATGCAAGTTGGGCACATGTTTAACTG
>JAILDR010000222.1 GCA_024689285.1 Bacteroidales bacterium
CGTTCTTGATATCATTCGCCGACCACAACACCATAAATAAGGAAGTTTACCTCGCGGCTAAGGCCGTAGGGGTAAACTTGTTCTTGGGTGCAGAGCTTCACATCAAAAATCATGATGACGTAAACGCTTTCCACTGTCACATCTACTTCAATCTGGATGTGACGGAAGGGAACATCGACATGCTGAACAAACTGTTGGATGACCTGTATCCTGTTAAGTTACCTGAGAAGATAGCGGATAACATCCCCAACATACAGGATGTAATCAACGCCTTCGACCCCTATGAGTTTATGCTGCTGCCTCACGCTGGGCAAAAACACGGGCAATTTAACTATTCGCTGCACAAAGGTGAGCAGGTTGACGATGCTATCAGCCGCAGCATCTACTACAACCAGTTCGACGGTTTCACGGCACGCGAGAACAAGGGGCTTGAGAAGACCATTGACTACTTCCAAAAGTTGGGTATAGCTGAGTTTGTGAACCTGCTGACCTGTTCGGACAACTACGATCCCAGCCACTATCCGGAGCCAAAAGCCAGCGAAGCATCGCCTTTTGTGCCTACTTGGATGATGGCTGAGCCAACCTACGACGGGGTGCGCCTGTCGCTATCGGAAAGCTCGCGATTATTCTATCAGAAGGAGAAACCACAGATGCAGTGCGAACACATTGGCAGGGTCACCTTGAATGACGATACGATTGACATTGACGTGGAGCTGAGCGAAGGCCTGAATGTGGTGATCGGAGGCTCATCGTCGGGAAAAACTTTGTTTGTTGATTCATTAAACCGTTATTTCACGGGTGAACTCAACACTTCGGTTTATGACGATAAATATCATGTCCACAAAATAGAAGTCAGGAATCCGTCGGAGATTCATCCTTATTACATCTCGCAGAACTTCATTGCCGAGGTGGTGAACAAAAACGAAACAAGGTCGATTGACGAGATAGCCATTCTGAAAAAGGCTTTCCCATGCGACGACAACGTGAAGCGTCAAAACACAAAAGCTTTGACGGAGTTGAAGCGCATTGTGGATGAAATGATGATTTGCGTTGAGCACTTGGATCAGATTGAGCGTTTGCTGAAGGATATTCCGCATCCGGGTAAACTGGTTACGAGCAATAAGGTGCAGAAGAATATTTTTGCGCCCCTGTTGCCCAAGCATGAAGAAGTTGACAAATGCGACTATTCCCAAGAGGATTACAACACCAACGTTGATCAGCTGAGGAGTATTGAGAAGCTTGTAAACGGCAACCCATTTGCAGGTAACATCAGCAACGAGATAGAATTTATATTAGGGGAGCTGGCCAAGGTAAGGGCAGGTTCCGAACTGTTTGACAAGGTGGCTTCGATTATTGAAACGCATAAGGATGAAAAGGAAGAGGAACTGAGACTTAAGAACGGCCACAACCAGGGCATTCTGCGAAACAAGGAAAAGCTGTGGGAATACTTGAAAAGCAATGTGTCGTACCGGCGAAAGTTTGATGCCGAGAAGACAAAGTTGATGGGTCTGAACTATTCGTGCAGCACGAAAGAGGTGAAGGCAATGGGTCATACCTTGTCGATTACGAACACGTTCAAGTTTAACGAGTCGGCGTTTTTGGATGTGCTCAACAATGCGCTTCACTATCGCTTCAACCGTATGGATGACGTGCAACCCGAGAACATGTACAAAACATTGTTCAGGCAGCGCAACCCAAAGATAATTTCATACGAACAATTGGGACAGTATATTTGCGACTGGTTTAAGAAGCAGGACAACAATACCTACAAGATTGTTTCGTCGCGTGGTGTGGACTTCTACGAGATGAGTCCTGGCTGGAAATCGGCCATTCTGTTGGATTTGATTTTGGGTTACGACGGTAGCAACGCTCCCATCATCATTGACCAGCCTGAGGACAACCTGGCGGTGAAGTATATCAACGAAGACTTGGTGAAGACCATCAAGGGAATGAAGTTCAAAAAGCAGGTCATACTGGTTTCGCATAACGCCACCATCCCGATGATGGCCGATGCGCAGACCATTGTGCTCTGCAAGAACGACGGCAAGAAAATCAAGATTAGGTCGGCTTCGCTTGAAGGTGAGATTGGAGGCAAGAAGGTGCTCGACTTGATTGCCGACCAGACCGATGGAGGCAAGGCCTCGATCAAGAAGAGAGTAAAGAAGTATAACCTGAAAAAGTTCAATTAAACGATATGAAACTGACATTTAAAAAGAACGAATCCACTGATGTGGTGGTGACCATGTACAGAGGAACCACCGAAACGAACTTCTCATATATCGAGATGCTCAAGGGCTTGCTGGCCAAGGAACCGCTTGACAGTGAGTTTGACGAAAGTATAACCGACGAGGAGCAGAAACAGATAAGGGAAGTGCTGGCTGAAATCGAGGCGATAGCCAAAGACGAAGAGCCAAAGGAAGAAACGGAGCCGGAAAAAGGCGAAGATGACGATTTTGAATTTTAGTGTATAACAGTAAACGCATGTAAAGTCTTCAACAATGTACCGTACACAATAAACAGAGGACCACCGTTGCGGCGAACGCGCTGATGTTCGTCGCAAGGACTGTCGTTTTCACAAGGCGGCGAGCATCGGCATTGGCTGGTGTTCGCCGTTTTTGTTTATAACTGTTTGATAATCAATAAGGGCAAAAGAATGGATATAATGCCAGTGAGCGGACATGAAATCCGTTGGTCTAATAAGTTCAACTGACAGTGGGCCGGATGCCCCTTGAGGCCGAAAGCCCACTGTTTTCCCAAGAACTGAATTAGGCTCGCAACTCGTTGATAATCAACGGGGGCAAGAAAATGGATATAATAAGAGTGAGGG
>JAILDR010000025.1 GCA_024689285.1 Bacteroidales bacterium
GGCCGCTTATTCAACCACAAGAAACCATGGTTATGGACCTACCTATAACCTCACCGATGGGAGCTACATTCCTATTGAAGAATATACTGAATCTTTTGGGCCTTTTTTTTGGTTACAAAACACAATAGGAGTAGGCTTCAAGGTTGATATTTGGAAATCATTCTATCTTTTTGAGAAGATTGGATTTAATGCGACCCAAATCATCGGAAATGATGACAAACTAATGCCGGATCCTTTTCAAAAATTTCCATGGCTAGTCAATGAATTTGGCTATATGATTATGGCTGGTGTTGGATATAGGTTCTGAAAGACAATACGTTATGATAACGAAATTCATAGACATACACACCCACACAATAAGAATTAAGGAAGACCTTCTTCAAATCGTCAATTTAGACTTGAGTCAACCTTGTCCCGATCACGGTTATTACAGCTACGGCATTCATCCTTGGGCTTTGAATAAGGCTGATTTTCAGACAGAATCAGCCTTGAAATTATTGGAAGAAAGATTGAAATTACCCAATGTCCTTGCTTTAGGCGAAGCGGGTTTAGACAAAATGCACAAGGAGACTTTTGAGAAACAGATCGACCTCTTTGAACAGCAAATCGAACTTTCGGAAGCCGTTCAAAAGCCCATGATTCTGCATGATGTGAAGAGCCACAATGTAATTATCGCCATTCGTAAAAAACACAAAGCCAAACAACCTTGGATTCTGCACGGCTTCAACGGGACGGAGCAAGACATTAGGCAAATGAGTGGACAAGGGTTGTATCTTTCGGTTGGAGAGAGTCTGCTCCATTCGGAAAGAAAGATTACCAAATCACCGAGAAACATACCATTGGACCTACTTTTCTTTGAGACCGATATGGCAGAAATCGGGATTGAAACTGTGTATGAAACGGCGGCAAAACTTTTGGAAATGGACATTGATGCTTTACAAAAACAAATCTTTTCTAACTTTGCACGGCTATTCGAATGACACGCTTCGCGTCACTGCGAGGAACGAAGCAGTCTAGACAACTTGTTTCCTGGATTGCTTCGTCGTTCCTCCTCGCAATGACGCAAAGCAACGAAAAGAAACACACTATGGAACACTGGCAAGACAGAACCCGCCTATTAATTGGCGATGAAGGCATCAAAACTCTGAAATCCAAGCATGTGCTTGTGGTCGGACTGGGTGGCGTAGGTGCCTACGCCGCTGAGCAACTGGCCCGTGCAGGCATCGGCAGAATGACCATCGTGGACGGTGATGTGGTGAATGTCACCAACCGCAACCGGCAGCTGTTGGCTTTGGAAAGCACCATCGGACGGCCAAAGGCCGAGGTAATGGCAGAACGTCTCCGCGACATCAATCCTGAAATAGAACTGACCGTCCTTCACCAATATCTGAAAGACCAAGCCATCATCGACCTGATGGCACAGCCCTTTGATTATGTGGTGGACGCTATCGATACGGTGGCTCCAAAAGTGTTTCTGCTCTATTACGCGAAGCAGAACAATCAGCGCATCGTGAGCAGTATGGGCGCAGGCGGCAAGTTCCACCCCGAAAAAGTGGAAATATGCGACATCTCCAAGTCCAACCATTGCCGCTTGGCATTCTACATTCGCAAAAGGCTGCATCGTTTGGGTGTTTTTGACGGCATTACGGCGGTCTATTCGCCTGAGCCTGTGGATGCCTCTGCTGTCATTACGGAAGGTGTTGAGGAGCAGAATAAGGTCTCCAACGTGGGTACTATATCCTATCTGCCTGCTACTTTTGGTATCTTCTGCGCTTCGGTGGTGATTAACGATTTTTTGGAAAAATAAGCCATGATTTTTGGTCACAATTTCCTGTGACGAGCAGTCTCAAATGTCACCAAAAGCCGATTTTCGTCCCCAAAAACGCCACTTTCGTCCCTAAAAGCCTGATTTTCGTCACAATTTCGGATTGACAATAACTTTATTATTACCATGCGAATTGAATGAGTTAATTTTGCGGTCGAAAACAAAAAAAGACTGCACAATGAAAAACTTGATTTGCACTTTTGGCGACTCCATCATGCGGGGCGTGGTGTCAGACGAAAAGGACGGCAACGGAAAACCCGTCTACAAGATTTCCGACGAGAGTTTTGTGAACCGTTGCGAGAGTCGTTTGGGAGTCAAAATCTTGAATTTCTCCTGCTTTGGAAGCACCACAACCCAAGGCATGAAATATATTAATAGGTACGAAAATGATGTGAAAGGCACCGACGTTGCCGTCTTTGAGTATGGCGGTAACGACTGCGACTTCGACTGGAAGGCCGTAGCCACCGAGCCGCAAAAACCGCACCAACCCAAGGTGACGCTCAATCGCTTCGTAGAACAATATAAAGCATTGGTTGACAGGATAAAAACTATGAACATTCGTCCCGTTATTCTCTCCATGCCGCTCATCGACCCTGATCGTTTCTTCGAGTTCATTTCCATGGGGCTTGACAAAAACAACATCCTTCGTTGGCTAGGTGGCAAGACGATGTACATCTACCAATGGCACGAAATGTATAATTTGGAGTTGTTCAAGATGGCCAGGCAGTTGCAGGTGCCCATCGTCGACATCACGACACCGTTCCTTGAATCGACACATTACAGTGACTACCTCTGCGCCGACGGCATCCACCCCAACGAGCGTGGCCACGCTCTCATTGCCGATGTGTTGGCGTGTAAGGCTCCAGCTTTCCTCAAATAACTCGGTATCTTCGATTCAGGCATTGTGTTTGACGGTATTTATTTCCATATCCAACTTTAATTCGCTGTGGCACAATGCCTTTTCTGTTTTCATAAAAGACTTGAGATTTGGTCGTAGTAGTTCTTGCTGACTGGAACGCGCGAAGCGGCGGGCACGTCGAGCACGGCGTATGTGAACTCCTTGTCCTTTTGGAGGGATTGCACATGCGTCTTGTTGATGAAGTAAGACCTGTGGCAGCGCACTAGGCCGTTTCGCTCGCATAGTTCCTCGATGCGTTTCATCGAACTTCTGATGGTGCAGAACTTTATCTCGTTCTGTTCCAAATAACAGATTTTCAAGTAGTTCTCTTCAGATTGGATATAGAGTACTGCTTCATTGGCGACTAAAAGTTTGAGGTTGTCGCGCTCGTCCATGAAGCGGATTTTCTCTTTTGAAACTTCATTGCTATGGAGAATCTGCTCGTTTTTTGCCAATAGAATAAAGTACAAATTGACAACTATATACGGCACAAACATTAGCACTAAAAGATACACCATTGATAAGCCGAAAAACCAAAAAAAAGCTTCTGCCTTGCCCGACACCAACCAAAGGTAAAGTGCAGTGAAGCCTGACGAGAACAGGATTTCGGCTGCACTGAACATGAAACAATTAGCCAATGGGATCTCTTTTTTGTCGCGATGCAACCCCCAAAACATCGTTCGCGACAGCAAAAGCACCACCAACACGATGCAGAAAACCATCGTCACGTGAAAGGAATAACGGGAGAAGGTGATGGAAAAACGGTCGAAACTCGTTGGGGAAAACAGCAGCAGCATCCCGAAGACAAAGAGCGAAATGCAGAAAATATGGGTGAAAATGCCTTTTGAGGTTGAATATTCCTTGGGTAACTTGGACATTGTATCGTGTTGATTTTGCGGTAGAAACAATAAAACCCACCATGGAATTTTACTCCGTCATCTCATAGAACAGCGGTCCGTCAGAATGGATGGGATGGCCGGCTTCGTAGTATGCGGCGGGTTTCAGCACCTTGTCGAATACGTAGTACTGTACCAAAACGAGGTCTTTCCCGTCGTTAATCCAGCCATATATACGGTCGTGGTCAATAGGGTCGAGAGGCTTGCCTTCATCGTCGACGAGACCT